>JBIOZI010000362.1:0-5036 GCA_044871085.1 Steroidobacteraceae bacterium
CCGGACGCATACGCAGCTTCCTAAACGACCCGATGGGAGACCGGCTGGGCACGCGGGTGAGCGAAGGAGACGGCAAGCGCTGGGACAGCTGGAATCGCAGCGGCGTGCATGAAGGTGCGGCCTACCGGTTCGACCGGGCAGGCAACCTCGTGTGCCGGATCGAAGGCGCGACGCGACTGGAGCTGGGCTGGGATGCCAACCAGCGCTTGGTTACCAGCCGGCGCAGCGAGGGCGCGGGAGACCCGGGTCGCGTGACCACCTACGGCTACGACGCGCTGGGGCGGCGACTCTTCAAGGAGACCGATGGACGCAAGACCTGGTTCGGGTGGGATGGGGATGCGCTGGCGTTTGACCAGGTGCCGGAGCAGGCGCGGGTATTCGTCTCCCAAGCGGAGAGCTTCGAGCCGGCAACGATGCTGCTGGATGTCCCCGGAAATCCCAGCCGCGTACTGCACTACGTAAACGATCCGAACGGCTGCCCGATACGGGTGGTGGACGACACGGGGGCGGTGCGTTGGAACGCGAGCTACACGGCCTGGGGCCGGGTGGACAAGCTGCGCATCGTCGAAGTCGACAACCCGATCCGGCTGCAGGGGCAGTACGAGGATTCGGAAACCGGGCTGCACTACAACCGGCATCGGTACTTCGAGCCCAGCATCGGTCAGTTTGCGAGTCTCGACCCGCTGGGTCTCGTGCCGGGGGAGTGCGTCTACTCTCTCTCACCCAATGCCATGACGTGGATAGACCCGCTGGGCCTGGCATGCGGGCCGGCGGTCAGACAGAACTCGGCCGGCCAGTGGATAGACGCCCGCGGCAGGTTCGCGCACGCTCCTGACGTGGCGCGCCTTCCACCCCTCAAGGGAAAATCGAGGGAGCAGGTGGCAGCCATATTGCAAAGCCGGGGTTACACCAGGACCAATCCTGCGAATCCGAGGAATCAGAGGTGGGTTCATCCGGATGGTTCGGAAGTGCAGATCCACGCGTATGGAAACGTCAATGCAGGACCTTACAAGTCAGGTAACAATGCGCACGCACACAAATCCCTGGGCAGGCACCAGGCGCCTGGTACCACGGAATTGGCAGACGATGGAGTCACGGCGGTGTCGGCTCATTCGGCACCGGCGCACATTGGCATGAGTAACCCGGCAGACTTCCCTGCCATGAATGGCGGTCGAGCGCACGGGACGTAGTCAATGGCAGCCGAGTTCTACATCAACTTCAAAGACCGCGCGTGGTATGCGGCCCAGCGACCGAGCGTCGAACGACGCCTGGAGAAGCTGAAGACATTTGCTCAGCGACAGGGCAATGAATTCCGGCTCCTGGGCCACGAGGGGGCTGGGAAAGAAGGCCGATGGACGTACGACGTGAGGCTGTTCTTCCTCGATGATGCCCGGATACTGATGGAGATCAGTACCCGGCCGCCGAGCGTGGAGGCTGATCTCGTCTCCTTCCTGGCATCACTGAGGCGCGAGACGGACATCGCGGTCGTCGATGAAGACGGGGAGTCTCCGGGGTGGTGAGAGGTTCGGTAGCCAGGCAGTGAGCTCGAAGCTCATTTCTCCGGCCGCGCACGCACCACCGGGTAGCCGTTCTTCCAGATGCGGTTGATCCGCAAGGTATCCGAAATGCTCGTGGTGGGATCTCCTTCCACGAGCAGCAGGTCCGCGCGATAGCCGGCCTTCACACGGCCACGACCGCCCAGACGGAAAATATCCGCCGGCTTCGATGTCGCGGCGGCCAGCGCCTCGGTGGGTTTGAACCCTGCCGCCACCAGCAACTCGAGCTCTCGATGAATGGAGGCGCCGTGCGCAGTGCCCGGCACCGGCGCGTCCGTGCCCGCGAGCACGGGCACGCCGGAGGCATGCAGCCGACGTAAAGTTTGCTGCGCCACCTCGAGCTGCCCTGGATGGACCAGTGGGTTCGTCGCGCCGAGCGAGCGGTTTTGCGAAGCGGACAACAGTCGCGCATTGGGATCTGCGGACAGCCTGTCGGGCGACGCGTCCGGCGTGGTGGCCAGCAAGGTGATGGTCGAGATCACGAATATCTTCCGGTCTTTCGCCAGCTGCACCAGCTCCGCAGTCGCGGGCTCATCGACAAATGCATGTGCGAGTCCATCGACGCCGCATTCGATGGCCATGCGCGCATTCGCCTGGTTCGTGACGTGCGCGACCGCGAGCTTGCCGCGCGCCTGCGCCGCCGCGGCGGTGGCGCACACTTCAGCGCGCGACAACGTAGGCAACGGGTTCGCGGCATCGATTGCCGAATTGTCCTCGACGATCAACTTGATGTAGTCAGACCCTTCCGCGACCCGCGCTTCGATGAATGCCGCCGCTTCATCGACGCTGCGCAGGCGCGCCATGTCCGCAGGAACCCACTGGTTAGGATGTCCTCCGGGTACGGTCACGCCGATGCCGGCTGACCAGGTATCCGCCTCGACGACTCGGGCAACGGACTCGCGCTGCGCGCGCCAGCGCGAGAATTCGGGGCGCACGTCGAACATGTCGAGCTCGGCGGTGACGCCGAAGCGCAAGGCGTCGGCCTGTGCCCCCGGGAACACGTGCACGTGCGAATCGACCAAGCCGGGCAGCAGGGTCTTGCTCCGGCCGTCGATCACCTCGAGTCCCGCCGGAATGGCTGCACCCTCGGCGACCGCGACGATGAATCCATCCCGAACCACGACATTCGCGTGCGCGATGATGGCTTCACCATCGAACACTCGAACATTACGAATCGCAAATCCATGGTCGGCGCCTTTCGCCGGCAGGTACCTCGCCGGCACGCCGAGCAGCAATGCGCACAGCGTCGCAATCAGTGTCCTGTTCAACCTGGTATCTCCAAGAAAGATGAAGCCACGCGCGCACAACTCAAGATGCATGGCCGGACCAAAGCGTCGCGCCGCGGCATGGGTCATTGAGATTGTGTGAATGCGCACATGCGACGGTGGTGGGACGCGGCATGGGAGGATTTCGAGAAGAGCCACCCCGATTCCGCGGACTACATGTCCCACTGCCCAATCGAACCGCGTTTGGCACGGACCGTCGATGAATGGTCGGGGTGAGACGGATAGCCAAACTCGCGACGTCGCCAATATAGTGCGTCATTGCCTGCCTCGGCGGGCCACGCGATTCCGGAGTGCTGACATGAAGAAACTGAATAAATCATCGATCGTCATTGCGTTGCTGCTGGGTGCCGCAGGCGCCCAGGCGCAGGTTGGCGTCCTACAGGGTACGGTCACGGGCGTTAAGGCCGGCACCGTGCTGCCGGTGTTCAAGGGCGAAGCCAAGGTGGCCGACATCAAGGTGGATGAGGGCGGCAAGTTCTCCGTGGCGCTGGCTACCGGCGTCTACACCGTCAATTGCCCCAACGGCAAGGTCGCAAAGGTGGCCGCGCTGAACGGCGCCGCGACCATCAGCATCAACTGTCAGTAACGAACCGCGCATGACGGCAGAGAACAAGGCCGGTGACAGCCGCGCGGAATTGAAGACCAAGCGCGACGTTCAGTTCTGGCTCGACGTATTGATGAAGCTGACCGTGCCGCTCGGCGCGATCGTGGCGGCGTGGCTCGCGAACCACTTCGAGCAGAACCGCGCCAACCTGCAGCTCATCAACCAGCGCGAGCAGGCGGAGAGCTCACTGCGCGCCACCATGTTCGGGCAGCTCATCGCCCCGATTGCCGGCCCCGGTGGATCGGACGCGGACACGGACCCGGTGCGCTATGCGGTGCTGGCGCAGCTCCTGACGCTCAATTTCCACGAGCATTTCGAGCTGCGGCCGCTGCTGCAAGACGCCGACGACCGCTTGTCGAAGTACCAGGGAACCGTCGCGCCGCGAGCCATCCTGACTGCGCGCAGCAACCTGCGGCAGGCGGCGCATCGTGTCATCCAGCGCCAGATCGCGCAGCTGTGGGCGGACCCGGTTGGGAAATGCACTCCCGCTGCCAGCGTGGAGACCACCTTCCAGTTCGTCAGCGACCCGGAGCTGGAAGAAAGCTTCGCACAGTCCGCCAATTCCGCGAGCGTGCTGGTGCCCGGCAAGGAGCTGAAATCCTTCGGCATCAGTTCGCCTGACTGCCGCGATACGCTCTCCATCGTGTTCGACAAACCGGATTTCTCCGCCGAGCGCGTGCATGTGCTGATTACGCCGGCTTCATCCATCGCGGCGAATGCGGACTACCGATTCGACTTCGACCTCACGTCGTTCGCGTTCCCGTTCACCGACAATGCGGTGCTGCCCAGTGGCAATCGCTTCGCCTTCTTCATCAAGGACGTCAGCGAACTGGACGACACAGGCACGACGAAGATCATGCGTGTGGGGTTGCGGTGGTTCCCGCAGAACTATTACCCGCCGACGGAGCGGCCCACCGACTACAAGGAGATCCGGAAGGCGTTGGGTGGTTCGGGCGAGTAGCGGATGTGCATCGTGCTGGCCCCGCGGCCGGAGTAGCTAGTTGGTGGATTGCCTCATTTCACACCCGGCGGGTCCAGTCGCGGGCAGAAGCCAGGCTGGTTGGTCGATCTGGAAGTGTATCGAGAATGGGACCGCATGAAGTATTCAGCAAAGACCGCGTCTGGTGACGCCGGGGAATTCTTCTTCGCCTATCAAATTGCGAGCGTACTGGGATGGCCATGTCGACTGTTCGACATCGATATCGGTATCGATGCCCAAGTAGAGGTACTGGACGAAGCCGGGAATAGCACCGGGAAGTTTGTCGCATTTCAAGTAAAGACGACCACCGCGGAGGGGTCGGCTACCTACAGGCACGTCCGAAAGAGACAGCTCTCTTATTGGCTGGACTTGGACATACCCGTCTTTGTCGTGCTCGTCGATCTGCCTAGTGAGACAATGTACCTTCATCGAATCACTGCGAGCACAAACTACGTCCCCACAAAGAAGGGTTTTGTCCGCATTGATTTTGACACCGCGAAGCAGCGATTCACTCGAGCAAGTGGTGTGCTCATTGCGGCTGCCGCGGACGAAGCTGCGTTAGAGGCCGTCCGCGAGTACTTGAATGAAGTGGAGCATGGAATCCACCGTAT
>JBIOZI010000363.1:0-3997 GCA_044871085.1 Steroidobacteraceae bacterium
AATTGAAGGACGTGCCCAAGCGCATGCTGGTCATCGGCGGCGGCATCATCGGCCTCGAGATGGCCACCGTTTACGCGGCGCTGGGCGCGAAGCTCAGTGTCGTGGAGCTCACGGGGCAGCTCATGCCGGGTGCCGACATCGACCTCGTGCGGCCGCTCGAGAAGCGCCTCAAGGGGCGCTACGAGCAGATCCTGCTCAACACCAAGGTCAGCGCCTGCACCGCGAAGCCGGAGGGCCTCGAAGTGACGTTCGAGGACGCGAACGGCAGGCGCAACGACACTTTCGATCGCGTGCTGGTGGCCGTGGGCCGCAGCGCCAACGGCAAACGCATCGGGCTCGAGAACGCCGATATCGACGTGAGCGACCGGGGCGTGATCCCGGTCGACAAGCAGATGCGCACGAATTTGCCGCACGTGTTCGCCATCGGCGACGTCGTGCCGGGGCCCATGCTGGCGCACAAGGCCATGCACGAGGCGAAAGTGGCGGCGGAAGTCGCCGCCGGGCACAAGAGCTATTTCGACGCGCGCGTCATCCCGTCGGTGGCGTATACGGACCCCGAAGTGGCTTGGGTGGGCCTCACGGAAACCGACGCCAAAAAGAATGGCACGGCGTTCAAGAAGGGCGCCTTCCCGTGGGCCGCGAGCGGCCGTTCGCTGGCGCTGGGCCGCGACGAGGGCTTCTCCAAACTACTGTTCGATCCGGTCACGCATCGCGTGCTGGGCGGCGGCATGGTGGGTCCGAACGCGGGCGAGCTGGTCGCCGAGGTGGCGCTGGCCATCGAGATGGGCGCGGACGCGGCCGACATCGGCCTCACCATTCACCCGCATCCGACTCTGTCGGAGACGGTGGCGCTGTCGGCCGAGGCCTTCGAGGGCACCATCACCGACCTCTACCTGCCGAAGAAGGCCTAGTTCGGGTCGGATTTCCGTCGTGGCGCGCGCGCCTGACTAGAGCGCGGTGCCGGTCGGCGCCGCCGCCGTGAGCTCGCTCCCGGTGGGCGGCGTGAAGTCGTAATCGACGATCACGCGCACCGCGAGTGTCTCGTCGACACTCCAGTTCGAAACGTCGAGGCACACCGAGCGCCGGTCGGCGCTCGCGGCATATTCCGTCGGCTCGGCGGCGATGCGCAGGGTTCCGGGCGCGCCCGCGCCGGCGGAACGGTCCTCCCAGGCCTGTTCGCCCTTCGGTACGCGGGTCTGGATGCGGATGCCGCGCGTGTGCGAGCCCGAGGGCACGATGGCGCACAGCGAGACGGTGGTTGCGAGGGCCGCGGTACACGCCACGGGGCCGGCATCCTCGGCCTGCTGCGTCACGTGGCAGGGCGGCAGGTGCGCGATGGACTCGGCGCTGCCGGGCGGGCCGGCGGTGGCCGGAATCACCGTGCCATCGGGCGCGACGGTGGTCGGCACGCCCGCGGCGCCCGACTGGTTCTGTTGCGCCACGAGCGCTCCGAAGCGCTTGTTGAGCTGCTCTTCCATGGTGGCGTCCATGGTCGCCTTGAGCTCCTCGCGCGCGCTCACGGCCCGCAGCGCGGACCAGGCGTAACCGCCGACGATGCAGCCGATCATGAGCGCGATGGTCGCGACCACCGAGCGCGTGCGGTTTTTCTTCGGCCGCGTTTCGCTGGGCGCGCGATTGCGCACCAGCTGGAAAATGGCGGTTCCCATCGTGGCGAGCGCGCCGATGATCGCGGCGAGAATGGTTTCGGAAAGGCCCATCCGGAAAAGACCTCGGGGCTGACAAGACAAGCTGGGGCGAGTGTATTCCGGCCGTTCCGCGCAGCAGCGCGGGGGCTTTGCGGGCTGGGTACTGGTTCACACTTCCGCGGGGCCGGGCCCCGGGGGAGCCGTAAACGCCGCCGCAAAAACGCCGCCGGGCGCTCAGACGAGGGTGCGCAGGCGCTCCAGGTAGGCGGCCTCATCGGGCGGCTTGCCGGCGCGCTGCGCCTCCCACAGCGCCTCCGCCAGCACCTCGACCATGCGGTGCTCGGCCTCGTGGCCGCCGCCCACGCGGGTGGCGAGCCGGGCGTGCACGATGCCGATGCCCTGCGGGCGGTTCGTATCGACCTGTTCGCGCACCGCCAGGTGCAGGCCCATGTGCAGCCAGGGGTTGAGCTGGCCGGAGCGCGGCGAGTAGTTAGCGAGGTCGGCCGCGGCCGACTCCACGATGACGTGGTATTCGGGATGCTCGGAAATCACCGCGACGATCTGCTTCTCGAGCGCCGTGAGCGGCAGCTCCTGGCGGTACTTGCGCCACGCGGCGCGATAGGCCTCGCGCAGCTGGTCGCGCGACATGTCGGCGTAGATCACCGGTTTCTCCTGGACGCGGCTGCGATAATCCTCAACCGGGGGCCGTACTCGCACAGATCGTTTATGAGGCATGCGGCGCACGCCGGCTTCAACGCCTTGCATACGTACCGTCCGTGAAGGATGAGCCAGTGATGTGCGTCATGTGCGAATTCCCCGGGAGTGAACCTGACCAGCGCATCCTCCACTTCTCTTGGGGATTTCCCTGGTGCCAACTTCGTCCGGTTGGCGACGCGGAAGATGTGCGTGTCGACCGCTATTGTCGGCTCTCCGAAGATTGTGTTGAGGACGACGTTCGCAGTTTTGCGTCCGACTCCGGGTAATTCTTCGAGCGCCTCGCGCGTGCGCGGTACTTCGCCGCCTTTGTCTGCGATCGCAGACGCCGTGGCGATCACGTTCTTCGCCTTGGCCTGCCACAGCCCGATGGTGCGGATGTACTTGGAGAGGCCCTCGATGCCGAGCGCGGCGATCGCACGCGGCGTGCGGGCTACCGGAAAGAGTTTGCGCGTCGCCGCATTCACGCTCTTGTCGGTGGCCTGCGCGGAGAGGATCACCGCCACCAGCAGCTCGAACGGCGTCTGATATTCGAGCTCGGTGGTCGGATGCGGGTTCGCCGTGCGAAAACGCTCGAAGATCTTCCGGCGCTTCCCGGCGTTCATCGCGCTGCGGGCGGCCGCGCGCCGCGCTTCTTTTCGGCCAGCGTGGCGGCGCGCTCCGCGGCGCGCCGCGCGATGCGTTCGGTGTGCGCATCGAAGCGCAGCCGCGAGTCGCCGGCGTCCGGCAGCGCGAGGCCGGGCACGACGCTCGCGAGCAGTGGCAACATGGCGATGCAGTCCACCGGGCAGGGCGCGATGCACAGCTCGCACCCGGTGCACAGCTCGGCGACGACGGTATGCATCTTTCGTGGCGCGCCGACGATCGCATCGACCGGGCAGGGCGGCAGGCACTTGGTGCAGCCGATGCAGCGTTCCTCGTCGATGAACGCGACCGTGGGCGCGGCTTCGACGCCGTGGTCGTGGCTCAGCGGCGCCAGCGCGCGGCCCGTGAGTGCCGCCAGCGCAACGATGGTCTCGGTGCCGCCCGGCGGACACTGGTTGATGTTCGCCGCGCCGCTGGCGATGGCCTCGGCGTAGGGCAGGCAGCCCTGGTAACCGCAGCGCGTGCACTGGGTCTGCGGCAGTAGACGGTCGATGTCGGCCGCGATCATCGCAAAACTCAGGTCACCTTCATTCCGGCCTGCGCGCCGCTGTCGGGCGAGAGCAGGAACACTTCGGGGCCTGAATCCGGGCTCGCGCACAGCACCATGCCCTCGGATACGCCGAAGCGCATCTTGCGCGGCTCGAGGTTGGCGATCATCACCACCTGGCGGCCGATGAGCTGCGCCGGATCGCCGTACGCCGAGCGGATGCCGGAGAACACGTTGCGCTTCTCGGTGCCGAGATCGAGCGTGAGCTGCAGTAGTTTGTCGGAGCCTGCGACGAGCTTCGCGTCGAGCACGTTCGCGATGCGCAGGTCGAGCTTGGCGAAGTCGTTGATGTTCACGAGGCCGGAAGTTCCGGCGGGTGCGGCAGCGGGCGCAGCGGCTGAATTGGACGGAGGGGTCGTCACGGTCTTTTTCACCTTCTCGACAGGTTTGGCAGGCGCGGCGGCCGGTGTCTCGATGAGTTCGGCCACGACCTTCGGATCGAGCC
>JBIOZI010000364.1:0-4933 GCA_044871085.1 Steroidobacteraceae bacterium
TCGAGCAGGAGTTTCGCCGTGCCTTCGCGGCTTAGCGCAGGCCGGGACGTTGCGCGCGCCTGCGCGCTGGCGGCACTGCTCGCGGCCGCAGCGCCGTGCCTGGGCGCGGACGCCGCGCCGACACAGGCCGAGATCGAGCGCGCGGTCGCGGCCGTGAAGGCCGACCCCGCGCTGGCCAGCGAGAAGCCGGTGCGTACGCTGCGCTGGAGCAAGAAGACCAAGCAGGAAGCGACGCCCCCGAAGTCCCGGCGCATGCCCGGATGGCTGACGTGGCTGGGCGATTTCTTCTCCTGGATAGCGCAGGCCTCGCGCCTGCTCATGTGGATACTCATCGCCGTGTTGTTAGGCCTGCTCGCGATGTTCGTGGTCCGCTTCGTGGGCAGCCGCAGCGGCACGGCGCGTGCGCCGCGCTTCTATGCGCCCACGCACGTCCAGGACCTCGACATCCGCCCGGAGAGCCTGCCCGACGACATCGGCGCCGCCGCGCGCGCGCTGTGGGACGGCGGCCGGCAGCGCGCCGCGCTCGCCCTGCTGTATCGCGGGCTGTTGTCACGCCTCGCGCACACGCACCGCGTGCCCATCCGCGACTCCAGCACCGAGGGCGACTGCCTGGCGCTCGCGGCGGGCGTACTCGACGCGCAGACGCTGGCGTACGCCACCCGGCTGGTGCGCGTGTGGCAGGGCGCGACGTACGGCGGCACGGCCGTCGAAACCGCGGTGGCGCACGAGCTGTGCGCCGGTTTCGCCGCGCATCTCGACAGCCGCTCGAACACGCGCGGCGCCGCGCCCGCCGGAGCGCTGGCCTGATGCCGCGCTGGGTCAAGATGCTGCTTTTCCTCGCCGTGATCGGCCTCGCCGTGTTCATCGCGAGCAAGCTCGAATTCGAGACGCGCAACGTGCGCGTGCCGCTGAGCGGCGAGGCGCGCAGCAACCCGTTCTACGCCGCGGAGCGCCTCAGCGAGCAGCTGGGCGCGGACGCCTCGTGGGAGCCGGTGTTCGCGCTGCCGCGCGCCGACGCGGTGCTGATGCTGTCGACGTGGAACTGGTCGTTGAGCCGCGCGCGCCGCGCGCGCATCGAGCGCTGGGTCGAGGCCGGCGGCCGGCTGGTCGTCGATCGCACGCTGATCGGCGGACGCGAGGAGTTCGCGCGCTGGAGCGGCATCGAGGAGATCGACCACGATGAGCAGGACACGGCGGACGAGGACGCCCCGCAGTCCGACACCGCGGTCGAGAACGAGGATTTCTTAGCGGCGGAATTTCCCGCCGGCCGCTGCGACACGCTGGTCGAAGACGGCACGTCGCGGGTGCTGCGTGTCTGCGGCGTCGACGAGTCTCACTCGCTCAGCTCCACGCGGCCGATTCTCTGGAAGCTGCGCGGCGAGGGCCGCATCCATGCGCTGCGCGTCGCGGTGGGACGCGGCAGCGTCACCGCGATCAACGCCGTACCCTTCCAGCACCGCGGCCTGTTCCTGGGCGATCACGCCGCGCTGTTCGTGCGCGCCACGCAGCTCGTGCGCGGGGATGAGATCGCGATCCTCACCGAGCAGGAACACGCCTCGCTGCTCATGCTGGTGTGGCGATTCGGGGCGCCGGCGGTGCTGCTGGGCTTGGGCGCGCTGGGCTTCGGCCTGTGGCGCGCGGCCGTGCGCTTCGGCCCGGCCATCGCGGCCACCGACCCCGCCCGCCGCTCGCTGGCCGAGCAGATTCGCGGCACGGGCCGCTTCGCGCTGCGCTTCGGCGGCGGCCGCGCGCTGCATGCCGCGACCGGCCGCGCGCTGCGCAACGCGGCCATGAGCAAACTACCGGCGTACGACCGGATGTCCGGCGGCGAGCGCGCCGCGGCGCTGGCGCGCCTGACGGGCATGAGCGCCGAAGACCTCTTGCCCGCACTCGATTTTTCGGGCACGCGCAGCGCCCATGAGCTGCGTCATGCGATCGCGATCCTCGAATCCGCGCGCCGTCTCCTCACTCAAAGGTCGAAACATGGAAACTGAATCCAGCACGATTCAACGCGCGGCGGAGCTGCTCACGAAGCTCAAGGCATCCATTGCCGAGGCCGTGGTCGGCCAGCCGGCCGTGATCGACGAGGTCGTGCTCGCGCTGGTGTCGTCGGGTCACGTGCTCATCGAGGGTGTACCCGGGCTCGGCAAGACGCTGCTGGTGCGCGCGCTGTCGCAGGCGCTGCAGCTGTCGAACGGACGCGTGCAGTTCACGCCCGACATGATGCCCTCCGACATCACCGGGCACGCCGTGCTCGACCCGAAGACGATGGAGATGCGCATCGTGCGCGGGCCGGTGTTCACGCACCTGCTGCTGGCCGACGAGATCAACCGCGCCCCGGCGAAGACGCAGAGCGCGCTGCTCGAAGTGATGCAGGAGTTCCAGGTGACGCTCGAGGGGCAGACGCACGCGCTGCCGAAGCCGTTCATGGTGCTGGCCACGCAGAACCCGGTCGAGACCGAGGGCACCTATCCACTGCCCGAGGCCCAGCTCGACCGCTTCCTGTTCAAGATCCAGATCGGCTATCCGTCGCTGGCGGACGAGGTCGGCGTCGTGGTGCGCGCCACCACGGACCAGGCCGGCGACCAGCTGCCCTTGTCCAAGGTCACCGCCGTGCTCAACGAGCGCGCCATCACCGGCATACAGCAGATCGCCGCGCGACAGCGCGTCGACGCCCAGGTCATCGACTACGCCGTGCGCCTCGCGCGCGCGACGCGCGAGTGGCCGGGCATCGCCCTCGGCGCGGGCTCGCGCGGCGCGCTGGCGCTGGTGCGCGGCGCGCGCGCCGTCGCGCTGGTCGAGAACCGCTCTTTCGTGCTGCCCGACGACGTGAAGCGCGTCGCGCTGCCCGCGCTGCGCCATCGCATCGCTCTTGCGCCCGATGCGCTGCTCGAGGGACGCAAGGCCGACGAGCTCATCGCGGCCATCGTCGAGAGCGTCCCGGCGCCGCGCGCCTAGGAGCTGACGGTGCGCCTGGCCGTCATCCCATCGACGCGCTGTCTCGCACTGCTGTCGAGCGCGGCCGCCGCCGCCGCGCTCGCGCTGTTCCTCGGCGCGCAGCTGCGCTGGGTGGCGCCGGCCAGCATCGCGTTCGCGGCCGCGTCGTTCCTGGCGCTGGCGGCGGACTATCTACTTTCGCGCCGTGCCTGGCGCCGGTCCGGCATTCGCATCACGCGCCGCCTGCCGGCCGCCTTCGCCATCGGCGTGCGCAAGCTCATCCACCTGCAGCTGGAGAATTCCGGCACGCGCGACTGGCGCGTCGCGGTGTTCGACCACTGCGACCCCAGCCTGGCGCTGACCGGGCTGCCGGTGGACCTCACGCTGAAAGCCGGCACGCGCACCGACATCGCATATGAAGTGACGCCCACGCGCCGCGGCGAGCTCAAGTTCGCACCGGCGGACCTGCGCGTGCGCTCGCGGCTCGGGCTGTGCGACCTGCTCGAGCGCGGCGGCGGCGCCGAGCGGCGCCGCGCCTACCCCGACTTCGCGCAGGTGGCGCGCTACGCCTGGCTGTCGGGCGACCGGCGCCTGCAGGAAATCGGCATCAAGACCTTCCAGCAGCGCGGCGAAGGCACGGACTTCAAGCAACTCGCCGAATACCGCCACGGCGACGCGGTGCGCCACATCGACTGGAAGGCGACGCTGCGGCATGGCAAGCCGATCCTGCGCGAGTTCCAGGACGAGCGCGACCAGTGCGTCATGCTGCTCATCGATTGCGGACGGCGCATGCGCGCGCACGATCCCGCGCAGGGCATCGGCATGGCGCATTTCGACCAGGTGTTGAACGCGGTCATGCTGCTGTCGTACGTGGCGCTCAAGCAGGGCGATGCCGTGGGCGCGGCGACGTTCGGCACGCCGGAAGGCGAAGCGCGCGTGTTCGCGCCGCGCAAGGGCGCGCACGCGTTGAACGCGCTGATGGGCGCGCTGTATTCGGTGCAGCCCAGCCCCACCTATTCCGACTACCTGTCGGCGGCGCAGGAGCTGCTGCGGCGGCATTCCAAGCGCTCGCTGGTCATCGTGATCACGAATTTCCGCGACGAGGACGGCAGCGAGCTGGCCGCGGCGCTGAAGCTGCTGCGCACCCGGCACCTGGTGCTGCTCGCATCACTGCGCGAGCGGGTGGTCGACGAGATGGCGGCACAGCCGCTCGACTCGGCCGATGCGGCCCTCGAGGTGGGCAGCGCGCACCTGTACGAGCTCGCGCGCCGCGATGCCTTCAACAAGCTGGCCGCGCGCGATGCGCTGCTGATCGACGCCGCGCCCCAGACCCTCGGCGTCGAGCTCGTGAACCGCTACCACGCCGTCAAGCGCGCCGGCCTCATCTGATAATGGGGACATTCCTCGTTTCCTAGCAAAAAGGGACAGACCTGTTCCGGCGCGCCGGACTGCCGCGAACCCAGGAAGTGACAGCGGCGCGAGTATCTTTCGGGGGAGCGACATTCGCGGCTTCATTCGCCACAATCCACGCTGGTCGAAAAATAGATCTGTCCCCTTTTCCGCCGGAGACCGCCATGCCGCACAGCGAAACCAACCGCCGCATCGTTCTCGCCGCGCGCCCGAAAGGCGCGCCGCTGCCGCAGGATTTCCGGCTCGAGAGCGCACCGGCGCCGGCGCCGGACGAGGGCAAGGTGCTGCTGCGCACTCTGTACCTGTCGCTCGACCCGTACATGCGCGGCATGATGAACGAGGTCGGGCCGGTGTATTCGCGCGCGCTCGCCATCGGCGAGCCCATGGCGGGCGGCACGGTGTGCCGCGTGGTGGAATCGCGCCATCCGCGCTTCGCGCCCGGCGATCTCGTGCTCGGCAACGCCGGCTGGCAGGACTTCGCCCTCTCGGATGGCCAGGACCTCGTGCCGCTCGGCACGCTCGCCCAGCCCTCGCAGGCGCTGGGGTTGTTAGGCATGCCGTCGTTCACCGCGTACGTGGGGCTGCT
>JBIOZI010000365.1:0-15209 GCA_044871085.1 Steroidobacteraceae bacterium
CCTACTTCCCGCCGTGGGCGGACGTCGTGCAGGTGAACCCCTTCGCCTCAAGTCTGCGAAGGCTCGCCGTTGACCGGCTCACCAGGATCGCGGCGCACGCCGACGCGGCGGCGGCGCGCAACACCTCCAGCGCCCGCACGGAATTGCCCTGCTGCGCGACGTCGAACGCGGTCCAGCCACGCAGATCGGAATGGTCGATCGAAGCTCCGGCCGCCAGCAGCTCCCTGACCTGGTCGGGCAGGTTCGCGGCGGCGGCCCGAAACAGCGCGGTTCGACCCGCCCTGTCGGCCGAATTCGCACGCGCTCCCGCTGCCAGGAGCTGCCGTGTCACTGCGACCTCGGATTGCGCCGCCGCGAACATCAAAGGTGTCTCCCCGTACTCGTCGGCGATCTCCGGCAGGCCCCCGGCGGCGAGCAGCAGCTGCGTTGCCTTCGCGGCGCCGGCCTCGGCGGCTTCGAGCAGCAGTGTGCGGCCGAAATCTCCACGGCGGTTCACGAGCTCGCGCGTTCCAGCGGCGGACAACAACATCGCAGCGTCTTCGCGGGCGGCGGCACGAGCGATCTCGAAGCGCAGCTCACCCGAGACCAGCGTGGCGCGCGCATCCGCGAACGCGAGCGTGCGTGCGGAGCTCGATGCAATGGCCGGGGTATAGCCCGCTGCGGCGGCGCGAGCCAGCCACTTGGACGCCTCGGCCGCATCGCCGGCATTGCCGCCGGCCAGCAAGGCCGCGAGCGCGTACGCCGCCGCAGGATGACCGGTGTCCGCGGCGCCGCGCAGCGAAGCGCGGGCCGCCTCGCGATCCGCCTCGATGCCGATGCCATTCCACAGCGCCAGACCGAGCAGATACCGCGCGTCCGCCGAACCCGCCAGCGCCTCGCGCTGCAGGAGTCGTACCGCCTGTGAGAACTGCTTGGTGCGGATCGCGAGCCGCGCCGCTTCCAGGCCGTCCGAGGCAGGCACAGCGGCGGCCGCGAGCGACGGAACCACAACTAACAAAGATGCGGCGAGCGCCCGCGCGATGGCCGGCAGCCTCATGCGGTACCGTACTTGGTGTCGACCGCGATGCCGATGGAGCGCAGGAATTCGTCCGGCAACACACCGCCGGCGTTGACTATCACGGCGTCGTTGGGCAAGCGCAGCAGCCGCCCTTGCTGCTCCACGGTCACCGCCGCAGCGTCGATGCGCCGCACCTGCGAATTGAGGAACACCGCGAGACTGCCGGAGCGTTGCGCGGCGGCGACCCGCTCGCGATTGCGCGCCTTGGCACGCGCAAATGCCTCGCCGCGATACGAGAGTGTGACACCGGCCGCCTGCGCTTCGGCGACGCTCGCCGCGGCCTCGAGCGCGCTGTCACCGCCGCCCACGACGAGCACGCGCTGACCGCGATACTGCTCGGGATCGATGAGGCGATAGACGACTTTCGGCAACTCCTCCCCGGGCACCCCGAGTTTGCGCGGCGTGCCACGACGGCCGATCGCCAGCAATACATTCGGCGCGCGATATTCGCCTTTGGCGGTGCGTACCAGGTAGCCACCCGCGGGCAACGCGTCGACCGCGTGGACGCGCTCCTGGTAGTTGAACTCGAGATTCAGGCGGCGTTCGGTGTCCTGCCAGAACTTCAACAACTCTTCCTTGGATGTGTTCGTGAATCGAACCTTGCCCACCAGCGGCAACTCCGCCGGCGAAGTCATCACCATCTTGCCGCGGGGGTACTGGAACACGCAGCCTCCGAGCGAATCCTGTTCGAGCACCACGAATTTCAGCCCGAGCGAAACTGCGGTGATCGCGGCACCGAAACCCGCGGGCCCGGCGCCCACGATCACGAGGTCGAGCCCGTCGCGCCGGCGCTGTCCTGCGCGGTGAATCGCCTCGACCACCTGCCGCCCCTGCATGAGCGCATTGCGAATGAGACCCATGCCGCCGAGCTCACCCGCTATGAAGATGCCCGGCATCGAGGTCTCGAAGTGAGGCGACAACACGGGGATCGTGACGCCGCGCGTCTCCGTGCCGAACACCAGCGTGATCGCCTCGGTCGGGCATGCGGTTTTGCAGGCGCCGTGACCGATGCAATCCGCGGGACTGATGAGCTGCGCCTTGCCCGCGATCAAGCCCAACACCTGGTGCCCGGGCTGCTCGGGGCAGGCAGTGACGCATGCGCCGCAGCCGAGACAGCGGGTGGCATCGATCACCGGATGCAGCGAAGCGGGCTCGACGAGGCCCGCATCGCGCGCATCGGCGAGCGTTGCGACATTCGCCGCCTCGCGGCGCCGGTGACGCAGCCAGTAGATAGCCCACGTCAGCAGCAGCGGCAGGGCGTAGACGAGATATTGCGACAGGTTTGACATCACGATTCGCCAGCGTGAAGCGCAGGCTAGTTTGTGAATCGCTTCGCAGTAATGGGTAGTTCTCCTACTTGTGAGGCGATCTCGTGCGGTCCACCATGAAACTGCGAAAAGTGTCTCAAATTCAGTAGTTTGATGTCGCTGAATCGCGACGAGGCGACCCTCCCGGCAGCGCGTCGCCATGGAGAAACGTTCGTGGGAGCAATGAAGTTCTGGGCCGTAGCGACGCTGATGGTGGTCGCGACTACCGCCACGCTGGTCGTTCCGCTCTTCTGGCGCGCACGACCGGACACGACGGTCGCGCGATCCCGCTGGTTCGCATTGACCATGGCCGCCGCGATTCCGCTGCTTGCGCTCGGCATCTACGCGTGGACGGGCAGACCCGAGCTCGCCGCAGAGGTTCCAGTCGCGGCGCTGAACGATGACGTCGCGCGGCAGCATGCGCGCGCCGCGATGCGCGGCGGCGTGACGGGCGGCGAACTGGACGCCGCGATCGAGAAGCTGCGCGCGCGCCTCGCCGCGAATCCGGAAGATCCGGCGGGCTGGCGCCTGCTGGCCCAATCCTACGAATTTCAGGGCCGCGCGGCCGACGCGCGCGAAGCCAACGAGCACGCCGAGGCAGTGGAGCGCGGCGACTCGCTGCCGGCCGCCGTCGTGGCGCCGATGGCCACGGACGCGGCGACGCGGCTCGCGCAAACTGCCGAGGAGCACCGCCGGCGGCGCGAGTTTCCGCAGGCGGTCCGTGCATACGCCGAGCTGGCCCGCACCGGTGGGATGAGCGCGGACCTGTGGGCCGACTACGCCGATGCGCTGGGCGGCGCGCGCGGCACACTCGACGGCGAAGCGGCGGCCTGCATCGACGCGGCGCTGCGCCTCGACCCCGACCATCCGAAGGCATTGTGGCTGCGCGCCAGCGTGCAAACCCAGCAACAGGATTTCGCCGCGGCGCTCGTGACCTGGCAGCGGCTCGCACGTATCCTGCCGGCCGAGTCACCGGACGCGCGCATCATCGCAGCGAATCTCGAAGAGGCTCGCGCCAGAGTTGCCGCCGGCGCAATGCCGTCGAAGCCGGCCACACAGCCGCCAGCGATCGCACTGCGCGGCAGCGTCAGTCTCGATCCGCGCCTGCGCAAGCAAGTGGGCACGGGCGCCGTCTTGTTCGTCTTTGCACGCGCCGCCGACGAGCGTGGTCCGCCGCTCGCGGTTCTGCGTACTGCCGCCGGCACGTGGCCGATTGCCTTCGTACTGGACGACACCGACGCGATGATGCCGGAACGCAAGCTCTCCGGCTTCAGACGCGTGATCCTCGAGGCACGCATCTCGCGCAGTGGGAACGCGTTGGCGCAGCCCGGCGATCTGCGGGCTGTGAGCGGGGTGCTCGATCCGGCCACCGCGCCGGACCAGCAGCTCACCATCGCCGAGGAAGTCGGCGCCGCGGCCACGGCGCAGGGCGGCTAACTACCATGCCGGGAACCGTACGGCGCCTGCCGCGTCCATCCGCCCCGCCACCAGCGGCCGCGCCGCGCCAGGTCGCAGTCGCCCCCGCGGCGGCCGGCGCCGAAGCGCCACCCGCCGGACCCTGGTGGCGCGTCACCCCGGCGCGCGCCGGCTTCGCGCTCGCCGGGCTGCTCGTATATCTGGGCTTTCGCTTGCCGCTCGAACGCGTTCTCTCACCAGAACGTGGCGCGGGATACGCGCTCGGAATCGTCGGCGGGAGCGCCATGCTGCTGCTGCTCGCATACCCGGCGCGCAAGCGCCTGCCCTGGCTGGGCGTCTTCGGTTCGGTGAAGCGCTGGTTCCAGATACACATGGTGCTGGGCGTCGCCGGACCACTGCTCATTCTCTATCACTCCAACTTCTCGCTCGGCGCCACCAACAGCAATGTCGCGTTGTTCGCGATGGTGATCGTCTCGGCCAGCGGCATCTTCGGGCGCTATTTCTATTCGCGCATTCACTGTGGGCTGTATGGCCATCGCACCAGCCTCCTGGAGCTGCAGGCAGCCGCGCAAACCTTGCGCGAAAAGGTGGCCGGCGCGAGTTTCGTCCCGGACCTGCTCACAGCGCTCGAGGTTGCCGAGCGGAGAATGAGCGATCGCAGCAATGCGCCACTGCGCGTGTTGCTGCGGCCGCTGACCGTCACGGCGCGCATGTGGATCGAGCGGCACGAGCTCACCCGCGCCGCGGTGGCGGAGCTGCGTGCCACCGCGGCGCGATCACGCGTCGTCGCCGAGCGGCACGCCCACTTCGAACGCGCCGTGCGGCGCTACATCGCACGCCGTCTGCGTGCGACCCGCGACGTGGTCGAGTTCGAAAGCTACGAGCGGCTGTTCTCGCTCTGGCACGTACTGCACCTTCCCCTGTTCTTCATCCTCCTGGTGGCCGGCGTGGTGCACGTCGTGGCCGTGCACATCTACTGAAGGCACGGCGGCCAGCGCGTGAGCAGGGTTGGGAGGTACATCGCAATGACCTTGGCGCTGACAATTCTGGCCACCACGGCAATACCGCCGGCGCATGCCGCCGATCTCGAGAAGCTCTTGATGCCGGGCGAATTGAGCGCGCCGCACGCCAAGCTCGAGGAGAGCTGTTCCGCCTGCCACGACCGCGTCGATCGCTCGCGCCAGACCGCATTGTGCCTCGGCTGCCACAAGGACGTCGCGGCCGACGTCGCGCGCAAGGACGGGTTTCACGGACGCCTGCCCAACATCGCCAGTGGCGAGTGCAAGGCCTGCCACAGCGAGCACCTCGGGCGGAATGTCCGGATCGTCAAGCTGCTGCCCGCGGCTTTCGATCATCGCAACACCGATTTCAAGCTCGACGGCGCGCATGCCGGCGTCGCCTGCGATTCGTGTCATGCGGCAGGCCGGCGCTTTCGCGAGGTCACGGCGAGCTGCGGCGCCTGTCACAAGTCGGTGGACGTGCATCGCGGGGGCCTGAGCGCCAACTGCGGAAGCTGTCATGCGACCACGAGCTGGCGCGGCGCGCATTTCGAGCACGACAAGACGAGGTTTCCATTGCGCGCCGCACACCGCGAGACGCCGTGCGCGGGTTGCCACGTGGCCGCGCGCTACAAGGGCACGCCGCAACGCTGCAGCGGCTGCCACACTCCGGACGACGTGCACCGCGGTGCGCGCGGCGAGAACTGCGCGGAATGCCACACCGAATCGGCATGGAAAGACACGCGGTTCGATCACGCGAAGGAAACCGGTTTCGCACTCGCGGGCCGCCATGCGGCGGTCGACTGCGCGGGCTGCCACCGCAGCGGCCGCTTCGAGGACGAGTTGCCGCGCACGTGTGTGGGCTGCCATCGCGCCGCGGACGCGCATGCGAGCCGCTTCGGCGAGGACTGCGCATCCTGTCACGGCAACGACAGCTGGCACGATCCGCCGTTCGATCACGCGCAGAAGACGAGATTCGCCCTGCTGGGCAGCCACGCGCGGCTCGGGTGCCATGCCTGCCACACGGACCGCGTGTCGACGCAGAAGCTCGCCACCAATTGCGCCGGCTGCCATCGCGGCGACGACGTGCACGCGGGCGCCATCCTCGAAAGCTGCGACAGTTGTCACGGCAACGACCGTTGGGGCGAGGAGCTGCACTTCGATCACGACCTCGGCAACTTCCCCTTGTTAGGCATGCATGTGGTAGTGGGCTGCGGGCAGTGCCATGCGTCGCGCACATTCGCCGGCACCCCCCGGGATTGTGTCGCCTGCCACCGCAGCGGCGACGTGCACGATGGCGGGCTCGGGCGCGACTGCGCCGCATGTCACTCACCAAACGGCTGGCGGCTCTGGGATTTCAACCACAACGAACAAACGCAGTTCGCATTGACGGGACGGCATGCAGGTCTGACCTGCGGCGAGTGCCATCGCCGCCCAGCCGGGCAAGTCAGGATCCCGACCGACTGTGCTTCCTGCCATCGCGACAACGACATTCATCTCGGCCAATTCGGTGTGCAATGCCAGCGCTGCCACTCGACGCTCACATTCAAAGGCGCGCGCATCCAATGAGGGCTGCCATGAAAACGATGTGGTTCTCAGGGCTCATGTTGCTGTTCGTGCCGCTCTTCTGCGCCGGGCAGACGACCGCCGCCCGGCAGCGGTTCGATCACCTGACCACCGGCTTCGAGCTCACCGGCAAGCATCGCGACACCGGGTGCGAGAGCTGTCACGTCAGCGCGGTATTCAAGGGTACGCCGCGCGAGTGCTTCTCGTGCCACGCGAAGGGCACGCGAATCAACGCACTGCCGAAGCCGTCGACCCACATTCTGAGCTCGGAGCGCTGTGGTGCGTGCCACGCCGCGGCGAGCTTCAGCCCGAGCGTGCATTTCGATCACGCCGAATCGCTCGGCAGTTGCGCCGCGTGCCACAACAACGTGCAGGCCGTCGGCAAGCCACGCACCCATGTGCAAACCAGCGAAGGCTGCGAGACCTGTCACCGCACCAGCGCATGGTCGCCCGCAACGTTCGACCACGCCACGATCACCGGCAACTGCGCGGTCTGCCACGACGGCTCGCGTGCCACGGGGAAGAATGCCACGCACATCGCCAGCACCAACACCTGCGAGACCTGCCACGGCGTGAGCAGCTGGCGTCCCACCACCCGCGTGGATCACTCGCAGGTGATCGGCACTTGCGCGAGCTGCCACAACGGCACTCGCGCCACCGGCAAGAACGCCACGCACATCGCGAGCAGCGACCGCTGCGACGGCTGCCACACCGTCACCGCGTGGCAGCCGGCGACACGCGTGGATCACGCGCAGGTCACCGGCAGCTGCGCCTCCTGTCACAACGGGACGCTCGCCACCGGCAAGAATGCCACGCACATCGCCAGCGGCAGCGCCTGCGAGGGCTGTCATTCGACTGCCGCCTGGCGGCCGGCCACGCGCATCGATCATTCCCTCGTCACGGGCAGTTGCTTTTCGTGCCACAACGGCACTACGGCCACGGGCAAGAATGCCGGTCACCTGCTGAGCGACAACTCGTGCGAGAGCTGCCACCTGACCACCGCATGGAAGCCGGCGCGCTTCAATCACTCGGGGGTGGTGGCCGGAAGCTGCGCGACCTGTCACGACGGCGCGCGCGCGACGGGCAAGCCGGCGAATCACGTGGTGACCACGCTCGCCTGCGATAGCTGTCATTCCACCGTCGCCTGGACTCCGGCGCGGTTCACGCACGCGGGCATCACGTCCAATTGCGCTTCCTGCCACAACGGCAGCGCCGCCACGGGCAAGAACGCGATGCACATCGTCAGCAGCAATACCTGCGAGGCGTGTCACGCGACCACCGCCTGGCGCCCCGCGACACGCGTGGATCACACGCAGCTCTCCGGCACCTGCTCCTCGTGTCACAACGGCACCACGGCCACCGGCAAGAACGCCACGCACATCGCGAGCGGAAACGATTGCGAGACCTGCCACGTCACTTCGGGCTGGCGCCCGGCGCGATTCGATCATGCCGGGGTCGCTGCAGGCAGTTGCGCCACTTGTCACGACGGCGTGCGCTCCACCGGCAAACCCGTCAATCACGTGCCGACGACTGCCGCGTGCGACGGGTGCCACTCGACCACCGCGTGGATCCCGGCGACGTTCTCGCACGTCGGCATCACCGGCGGCTGCGCCACCTGCCACAACGGCACGATTTCGAGCGGCAAGAGCTCCACGCACATACGCAGCACCGCGAGTTGTGAGAGCTGTCATTCGACCACTGCCTGGCGGCCCGTGCGGCGGGTGGACCACACCCAGGTGACCGGGAGCTGCTTCTCGTGCCACAACGGCACCACGGCCACCGGCAAGAACGCCGGCCACGTCGCCAGCAACAACACGTGTGAGTCGTGCCACACCACCACCGCATGGCGACCGGCGCGCTTCGACCACACGGGCGTCGCAGCGGGTACCTGCGCCACCTGCCACGACGGTGTCCGCTCGAGCGGCAAGCCCACGAACCACGTGCCGACCACCGCGTCCTGCGACGGCTGCCACACCACCGTCGCCTGGACCCCGGCGCGGTTCTCGCACACCGGAGTCACCGGCGGCTGTTCCGCCTGCCACAACGGCACCAGCGCCACCGGCAAAGACCCCGGCCACATGACCACCGCGCGCGAGTGCATCGCCTGCCACTCGACCACCGCCTGGACGCCGCTCACCTTCCGGCACACGTCTCCTAACTACCCAGGCGACCACCGTGCGGCGCTCGCCTGCACCAGCTGTCATACCAGCAACACCGACCAGGCCGTCTGGCGCACGCCGGCCTACGCGAACTCCTGTGCCGGCTGCCACGCGAACAACTACCGCACCGGCCCGCACGTGAAGGTCGATTCGCCGAAAGTGCTCTACCCGGTGTCCGAATTGCGCAATTGCTCGGGCGCCTGCCACATGTATCGCGACTCGACCTTCACGACCATCTCGCGCAATCGCCCCGGCCCGCAACATCGAGTCAACAGTGCCGGTTTCGACTAGACGGCGCGGCGGATTCTGCGCCGCGTTGTTTGCGTGGGCCGGCGCGGCCGTGGCGCAAATCGGCGGGCCGCTGCTCGACGCGGTCGACAGCAGCGACGGCGAGACGCACGTCAACGTTTTCGTGCAATTGCGTTGCGGCGTGCGCCATGTCGGCCATTCGCCGCAGGACCGCGGTGCCGCTGTAACGGTGAAGCTGCGCCTCGGCGCCGACTGCGGACCGCAGATCACCACGCGCATGACCGAGCGCGCGGCCAGCGCAGGCGCCAGCTCGATCGTGCGCGGCGTTCGCATCGAGCAAATGGTGCCCGGCGAAGTGGAGCTGACCATCGACTGGAACGGTGAGCACTCCTTCGTCATCGCGCCGACATCCGACGCGCACGGCATCCGCCTGCGCATTCTCGACGTGTTCGCGGGCCCGCGCGCGGCGGTCACGGTGGCGCCGCTCGATGAGCTGACCAGCGGATATGCGATCAACCTGGACTCCGCCACCACCACCTTCGCGCCCGCCGCCATCGACGCCGCCGCTGCACTGCTGAAAACGCCCGTGCACGTATCCGCGGTCGAACTGGCGGGCGAGACCTGGTACCGGCTGCGCGCCGGCCCGGTGCGCGCGCGCGCCGACGCCCAGCGCCTGCTGGCGGTGGCTCGCGAGCATTTCCCGCGGGCCTGGCTCGGCGTAGCGGACGAACCCGCAGCGACCGAGGTCATCCTGCCACCCGAGGCACAACTCGCACCCACGGTCGTCAGCGACCCCGCGCTGCCGGCGACGGAGCTCACGGCGCTGACGGCCGCGGCTCGCCGCGCGCTCACGAAGCGCGATCTGCCGCGCGCCATCGAGCTGCTGACCAAGCTCACGCGCCAACCGGAATTCGATGGCCGCGCCCGTGCGCAGGAATTGCTGGGCCTGACTCGCGAGCGCTCGGGACAGCTCGCGCACGCCAAGGCGGAGTACGAGGAATACCTGCGGCGCTACCCGAATGGCGATGCCGCCGGCCGCATCCGCTCGCGCCTGCGCGCACTCGCCGGCGCACATCGCGTTGCGCGCGACGGCACTCTGCTCGGCAGCGCAGATGCGGAACAGAGCTGGCGGATCGACGGTGGCGCCACGCAGATGTACCGCTGGGAGCGCAGCGAGCTCACCACCGCGCAGAGCAGTGCCCAGCGCCAGGATCAGAATGCCATCTACACCGGCGCCGATCTCATCGCCAGGCGCCGCGGAGAGCGCTTCGACTTCGTATCGCGACTGGCCACCGGCTACTCATACGACCTGCTCGCCGACGGGCCCGGCAGTCAGACGCGGGTGTCGGCCGCGTTCGTCGAGCTCAACGATCGCGTGCTCGGTCTGGCGACGCGCCTGGGCCGTCAATCGCGCAACTCCGGTGGGCTGTTGGGGACGTTCGATGGAGCGTTCAGTTCCTACCAGCTGCGCCCACGACTGGCTGTGAATGCCGCCGTGGGCTTCCCGGTGGAATCCACGCGCGAGACGCCGCAGACCGACCGGCGCTTCATCGGCGTGTCTGCGGAATTCGGTCCGTTCCGCGAAAAGCTCGACGTCGGTGCATTTCTGGTGAAGCAGCAGCTCGCGGGCCAGGCGGACCGCCAGGCGATTGGAATGGAAGCGCGTTACTTCGTGGCCGGCCGCACTCTGCTCGCGATGGTGGACTACGACGCCCATTACCGCGAGCTGAACGGCGCCGTGCTCACCGGCAGTTTGCAGTTGCCGGCGCGCTGGGCCGTGAGCTTCAGCGCGGACCATCGCCGTTCGCCGGTGCTGACGACGCGCAACGCGCTCATCGGGCAGCCGGTGCGGACCCTGGAGGAGCTGCTCGGCCTGTTCTCGCCCGAAGAAGTGGAACAGCTCGCGCGGGATCGCACGCCGCTGTCCGATCTGTTCTCGGTATCGGTCTCGCGCCCGCTGGGCGAGCGATTTCAGCTCAGCTTCGAGGCGTACGGCAGCCGCTTCGCAGCGACGGTCGGATCCGGCAACGTCTCCGCCACTCCGGCGAGCGGGCTCGAGAAAACCTTCCAGCTGCAATTGACGGCTAACAATCTCGCGCAGGCCAACGACCTCTGGGTATTGTCAGCGCGCCACCAGGATGGCGCGCTGGTCACGTCGCAATCCCTGGCCGCCGCGGCGCGCATGCCGGTGGGTGGGGCGTGGCGTCTGGGGCCGAGGCTGCGCGTGGAGCGGCGCGAGTCGCGCATCGATACGGCGGACGAAACGCTGTACGTGCCGACACTGCGGCTCGACTATCAACGCGGCCGCGCCTGGCTCGAGTTCGAGGCCGGCGCGGAATTCGGCGCGCGGAAACTCGTCAGCGACGACGAATCGAGCCAGAGGCTCTATTTCGGTCTCGGCTATCATCTCAATTTCTAGAGCCGACCCCTCCCGAGGAACCCTGTGCGGCAGATGGACGCGACATCGCGATGGGCGTGCGTAGTCGTCATGACGGCCGCATCGCTCAGCGCCTGCGTCATGCCGCCGCTCGAGCCGCGCAGCGTGCTCGACGAACGCAGCGGCACCTCGCTCACGGTTGTCGATGAGCCAGTGATATTTGCCCGGGAGCGGCGCGATGTCGCGGTGCAGGCCCGGGACTACCTCACGCTCGTGGCGGCCGAGATCAACGAGTCCGGCCGCCGCCGCCTGGTCTGGATCGTGCACCAGTGGTCTACCATCGACGCCCGCGCCCGGGATTTCCAGCCGACACCCGGCGCGCCGCTGTTGCTGGTGGCCGACGGCCGCGACATACTCCTGAATCCCGTGGACGGCTCGATCGCTGCCGAGTACCTGGACAATCCAGCTTTGCTGGCGCCGGACGACGCGGATGCCGTGACGACCGTGTATGCGGTTGACGACGCAATCCTCGAATATGTCGCGTCCGCCCGGCATTTGACGGCTTCCTTTCCGGAATCGCGCCTGACGCTGCCGTTCTTGCTCTGGACGGACGGCCGCGGCGCGCTGCAGCGCCTCCGGCAACGGACGCGGCCGTAAATTCTTTGCATGTTTCGCGGTGGCGTTGGCCCGCACCAGCCGTCTAACGAGGATGCCGGCCCAGCCACTCCACGCTCTCGTCCTCAGCCAACGCGGCCTGATCCGCGAGCTCATGGGCGACCTGCTTCTCAAGCAACTCGACGCACGCATCATCGGGCGCTGCGGGTCGTTCGACGAAGCCATCGCGCTGGCGCATGCCGCACAGGTGCTGGTCTGCGATGTCAACGGCGTCCCGGCCGACGCCCTCGCGGCATTCCTGGAGCGCTTGCGCGCCCAACACCCCACACTGCGGGTCGTAACGATCGACGATTCGCTGGGAAGCTGTGACATCGAAAGCATCGTGCGAGCCGTGCGTGCCTCGGATCGTCCCGCCGCAAGTCCGCACGAACAACTGACGCCTCTCGAGTGCGAAGTCATGCTGGCGGTCGCGGCCGGCTCCCGGAACGCGGACATCGCACGTCGCATGCGCCGAAGCTGCAAGACGGTGGAAAAACACCGTGCCAATGCGCTACGCAAGCTCGGGTTCCGCAACGTTGCCCAGCTCACCGCGTACGCCATTCGGCATCGCCTGCTGGACCCGAACACGATTCTCGTGCCCCGCGAGCGCTGACCGCTACGAAGGCGCGCGGGTGGTCAGCCGGTCCATCGGGCCGAGGCTCACATATACAGCACTGAGCATGGCCGACCACTGGTTATGCATGAGCCGGCATGCCCGCTTAAACTCCGCGGTTTCCTGCCACTCGCGCGAAAGATCGCGCTCGACACAATGCAGACCATAAAAATTCGCGGCGCCCGCACGCACAACCTCAAGAACGTCGACGTCGACCTGCCACGCGACAAGCTCATCGTGATCACCGGCCTGTCCGGTTCCGGCAAGTCCTCGCTGGCGTTCGACACGCTGTACGCCGAAGGCCAGCGCCGCTACGTCGAATCGCTGTCCGCGTACGCGCGCCAGTTCCTCTCGATGATGGACAAGCCCGACGTCGACAGCATCGAGGGCCTCTCGCCGGCCATCGCGATCGAGCAGAAGGCCACCTCGCACAATCCGCGCTCCACGGTGGGTACGGTCACCGAGATCTACGACTATCTACGCCTGCTGTTCGCGCGCGCCGGCATCGCGCGCTGCCCGGATCACGGCATCCCGCTGGCCGCGCAGACGGTGAGCCAGATGGTCGACCAGTTGATGAAGCTGCCGGAAGGCCTGGCCATACTGCTGCTCGCGCCCATGGTCGTGGACCGCAAGGGCGAGAACGCCGAGCTGTTCGAGCAGCTGCGCGGCCAGGGTTTCGTGCGGGCGCGCATCGACGGCCGGGTGCACGAGCTCGACGCGCTGCCCAAGATCGATCCGAAGAAGAAGCACACCATCGAGGTGGTGGTAGATAGATTGCGCATCCGCCCCGACGCGCAGCAGCGGCTGTCCGAATCGCTCGAGACGGCCTTGAAGCTCTCCGGCGGCACGGCGCGCCTCGCGCCCTACGAGGCGGCCGCGAGACCGGAGGACGAGACGCTGTTCTCCGCGCGCCAGGCCTGCCCCGAATGCGGCTACAGCGTGGCCTCGCTCGAGCCCAAGATGTTCTCGTTCAACAGCCCCGCGGGCGCCTGCCCCACCTGCGACGGGCTCGGCCTCAAGGACTTCTTCGACCCCGCGCGCGTCGTCGCCTATCCACACCTGTCACTCGCCGGCGGCGCCATCAAGAGCTGGGACCGCAAGAACTCTTATTACTTCGCGCTGATCACCGCGATGGCGCGCCACTACAAGTTCGATCCGGAAATGCCCTGGGAAGACCTGCCGAAGAAGGCGCAGTCCGTGATGCTGTTCGGCAGCGGCAACGACGAGGTGGAATTCCGCTACGTGCACGGCAACGGCCGGACCTCGAAGAAGAAGCACCGCTTCGAGGGAATCATTCCGAACCTCGAGCGGCGCTACAAGGAAACCGATTCGCTGCCCGTGCGCGAGGAGCTCGCGAAGTATCTCGGCAGCCAGCCCTGCCCCGACTGCAACGGCACGCGGCTCAACCGCAGCGCGAGAAACGTGTTCGTCGGCGACCACTCCCTGCCGGCGATCGCGCACCTGACCGTCGGCGATGCCAAACAACTGTTCGGCTCGCTCGACGTCGCGGGCTGGCGCGGCGAAGTGGCGGACAAGATCGTCAAGGAAGTCGGCGACCGGCTGAAATTCCTCGTCGACGTCGGGCTGGACTACCTCACGCTCGACCGCAGCGCGGAGTCCCTGTCGGGCGGCGAAGCGCAGCGCATCCGGCTCGCGAGCCAGGTGGGCTCGGGCCTCACCGGCGTCATGTACATCCTCGACGAGCCGTCGATCGGCCTGCACCAGCGGGACAACCAGAGATTGCTGGGCACGCTCAAGCACCTGCGCGACCTCGGCAACACGGTGCTGGTCGTGGAGCACGACGAGGAGGCCATCCGCGCCGCGGACGCCGTGCTCGACATCGGCCCCGGCGCCGGCGTGCACGGCGGGCGCGTGGTTGCGCAGGGCACGCCCGAGGACATCGTGAAGGACGCGAATTCCCTCACGGGCAAATACCTCTCGGGCCGCATGCAGATCGCCTTGCCGCGCCTGCGCACGCCGCGCGACCCGAAGCGCACCCTGCAGGTGATCGGCGCCCGTGGCAACAACCTGAAGAACGTGACCGCGGAAATCCCGCTCGGGCTGTTCACCTGCGTGACCGGCGTATCGGGCTCGGGCAAGTCCACGCTGGTCAACGACACGCTGTTCACGCACGCCAATCACGCGCTCAACGGCACCGTGATGGACATGGCGCCCTGCGACGAGATCAAGGGACTCGAAGAGATCGACCGCATCATCGACATCGACCAGAGCCCGATCGGCCGCACGCCGCGCTCGAACCCGGCCACGTACACCGGCCTGTTCGGACCGCTGCGCGAGATCTTCGCGGAAGTGCCGGAGGCGCGCACGCGCGGCTACGACGCCGGCCGCTTCAGCTTCAACGTCAAGGGCGGCCGCTGCGAGGCCTGCCAGGGCGACGGCCTCATCAAGGTGGAGATGCACTTCCTGCCCGACGTGTACGTGCCCTGCGACGTCTGCAAGGGCAAGCGCTACAACCGCGAGACGCTCGAGATCCGCTGGAAGGGCAAGAACATACAGGAAGTGCTCGACTTGAACGTCGAGGAAGCGCTGCGCCTGTTCCAGAACGTGCCCGGCGTCGGCTCGCGCCTGCAGACGCTGATGGACGTCGGCCTGTCCTATCTACAGCTCGGCCAGAGTGCCACCACGCTGTCCGGCGGCGAGGCGCAACGCGTCAAGCTCGCCCGGGAGCTCGCCAAGCGCGCCACCGGCCGCACTCTATATATATTGGACGAGCCCACCACCGGCCTGCATTTCCACGACGTGGCGCAACTGCTCGACGTGCTGCACCGGCTGCGCGACGAGGGCAATACCGT
>JBIOZI010000366.1:0-6189 GCA_044871085.1 Steroidobacteraceae bacterium
CCAGCCACTTCGGCGCGCTGGCCAAGTAAACCAACGAATAATCGTCAGGGGATCAAATTGAGCTCAAGGTTCGCGAGTCTGTGTGCAGCCGCCGGGATGGTGCTGGCCGCCCCCACATCGTTCGCCCAGGAGAGGGCACAGGAAGGCGCGACGTTCACGGTCGGTGACATCCGCGTTGAAGGACTGCAGCGCGTCACCGAGGGCACGGTCTTCAACTATCTACCGATCAACATCGGCGACTCGCTGTCGCAGCAGCGCATCCGCGAGGCGGTGCGCGCGCTGTACGACACGGGCTTTTTCCGCGACGTCGAGCTGCGCCGTGACGGCAACACGCTCATCGTCGTCGTCAACGAGCGTCCGACCATCGAGAGCTTCGAGCTCAAGGGCAACAAGGAGATCAAGACCGAGGACCTCACGAAGAGCCTGCGCAACGTCGGCCTGTCGCAGGGCAAGACGTTCGACCGCTCCGTGCTCGAGGACGTGAAGTCGTCCCTGCAGGATCAATACGGCGCGCGCGGCAAGTACGCCGCCAAGATCGACACCACCATCGAAGAAGTCGCCGGCAACCGCGTGAAGATCAAGATCGAGATCACCGAGGGCAAGCGCGCCAAGATCCGCCAGATCAACATCGTGGGCAATCACACGTTCCCCGAGAAGGACATCCGCGAGGCGCTCGAGCTCAAGACGCCGAACCTGCTGTCGTTCTACAAGCAGGATGACCGCTACTCGCGCGAATCGCTGCAGGGCGACCTCGAGAAGATCCGCTCCTACTACATGGACCGCGGCTACGCGAACTTCGAAGTGGAGTCGACGCAGGTCGCCATCGCGCCCGAGAAGGACGACATCTTCATCACCGTGAACGTCAACGAAGGCGAGGTGTTCAAGGTCAAGGAAGTGAAGCTCGCCGGCACGTTCGTGGTGGCCGAGCCGCTGCTGCGCCGCTACCTGCTCGTGCAGCCCGGCGACACGTTCTCGCGCAAGGTCATCACCGCCACGCAGGAACTGCTGCAGAACCGGCTCGGCGAGGACGGCTTCGCCTTCGCGAAGGTTGAACCGGTGCCCACGGCGTTCGGCGACCCCGCCAACAAGGAGCTGTCGCTCACGTTCTTCGTGGACCCGGGCAACCGCGTGTACGTGCGCCACATCACCTTCAACAACGTGACGAAGATCAACGACCAGGTACTGCGTCGCGAGATGCGCCAGCTCGAAGGCGGTTGGCTGTCGAACTCCGCGCTCGAACGATCCAAGCAGCGTCTCGAGCGCCTGCCGTACATCAAGAAGGTCGAATCCGAGACCAAGCCCGTGGCCGGTTCCGCGGACCTGGTCGACGTGACGTACGACATCGAGGAGGGTCCATCGGCGCAGCTCGGCGGCGGCATCGGATACTCCGAGTCGCAGTCGTTCATATTGAGCGGCAACTACGCCGACGCGAACTTCCTCGGCACGGGACGGCGCGTGGCCGTCGATCTCAATTCCGGCCGCTTCAGCAAGGTGTATGGCGTGTCGGTGACCGAGCCCTACCTCACCGAGAATGGCGTCGGCTTCACCACCGGCGTGAGCTATCGCGACCAGACGCAGTTCGTCTCGCAGGCCTCCGATTTCTCCTCGGAGACCATCGGCGCGAACTTCGATATCGGTTATCCCATCTCCGAAAACCAGGGCCTGCGCTTCGGCATTTCGGCGCAGCGTTCGAGCCTGCTCACCACCTCGAGCGGCAGCGCGCGGCAGGCCAACGACTGGGTGCTGCTGAACGGCAATTCGAAGGTCAGCTGCCTCGATTCCAACAATGATGGCGTGTGCACGCCGGGCTTCGAGCTCGAGCTCTTCAGCACGCAGTACAAGGCCATCGAGTTCAACACTTCATGGAACTACGACAGCCGCAACCGCTCGCTGTTCGCCAACCGCGGACAGCGGCATTCGTTCGGCTTCGCGTACACGCTGCCCGGCATCAGCGACATCGAGTACTACGTCGCGAGCTACGAAGGCATCCGCTATTTCCCGCTGTTCGGCCGCTTCACGCTGCAGCTCGGCGCGGACATCGCCTACGGCATGGACATCGGCGACACCACGGCGCTGCCCCCGTACCGGCAGTTCTACGGCGGCGGTCCCGAGACCGTGCGCGGATATAAAGAGAGTCGCCTGGGTCCGAAGGACGACTTCGGCCGGCCTTTTGGCGGCAACCTCAAGGTCGCCGCGCGCGCGGAAGTCCTGATTCCGCTGCCCCAGAAGTTCGAGACTTCGGCGCGCCTGTCCTGGTTCTACGACCTCGGCAATATCTTCTCGACGGCCAACCGCTACCAGTTCGTCGGGCGGGGGGGCCAGCCGATCGAGTACGGCTTCGAGTATGATAAATTGAAGCACTCGACGGGCGTGGCGGTTCAATGGCTTGCGCCGTTGGGTGTATTCCGTTTCAGCTACGGCATTCCGCTGAACGCTTACAAGGGCGACTTCAACACCTACCCCGACGAGGTAGAAAAGTTCCAGTTTTCCGTGGGCCAGGCTTTCTAAGAGGTACAGTCAGTGCAGGTTTCTCTTCGCAGCATTCTTTTGGGTTCGATCGCAGCCGCGACGCTCGCAGCACCCGCCACCGCGGAAATCAAGATCGGCGTGGTCGACTACGCGCGGCTGCTCGACGAGTCCCCGCAGGCCAAGATCGTGTCGAACGCATTGCGCGACGAATTCGGTCCGCGTTATCAGCAGCTCGTGTCGCAGGAGACCGCGCTGAAGGCGAAGGGCGAGAAGCTGCAGAAGGACGTCGCGACCATGACGCCCGATCAGCGCTCCAAGGCCGAGAAAGATCTGCGCGACAGCGCGCGCGAGCTCGACCGCAAGAAGCAGGAGTGGCAGGACGACTCCAACGCCAAACGCAACGAGGAAATGGGCAAGTTGCAGCGCCTGCTCAACGGCGAGGTGCGTGACTACGCCAAGGCGCAGAGCTTCGATCTCGTGATCGTCGAGCAGGGCGTGATCTACGCGACGCCGACGGTCGACATCACGGCGGCCGTGCTCAGTGCCCTGAATGCGCGCGCGCCGAAGCCGGCCGCCGCGGCTCCTCCCGCCGGCACGGCGCCCGCGAAACCGCCCGCGAAGCCCTGAGACCGGGGCCGCTTCCGCTCCTGGCAAAGAGGGGAGAAGGAAGCGGCCAGTCCCACCCGCCGCCATGACCGTGACGCTCGGCGAACTGGCGGTGCGATTCGGCTGCGAGCTGCGCGGAGACCCTGCGGCCACGGTCGAAACGGTTGCCGCGCTCTCGGAAGCCGGGCCTCGCGCCATCACGTTCCTCGCGAACCCCAAGTACGTCTCCCAGCTCGCCGGTACGCGCGCCGGGGCGGTCATCCTCGACGCGAAGTCGGCCGGGTCTTCTCCCGTCGCCGTGCTCATCGCCGCCAATCCGCATGCCACGTACGCGCGCGTCGCGGCCCTGCTGCATCCCGACCCGCCGCTGCACCCCGGCCTGCATGCCACCGCCGCGGTCGACGCCGGCGCGCAGGTCGACGCCACGGCGCAGATCGGCGCGCAGGTGTCCATCGGTGCGGGGGCGCGCATCGGGGCGCGCTGCTTCATCGGACCCGGCACGGTGGTCGAGCGCGGCGCCGTCATCGGCGCGGATACGCGGCTGGTCGCGCGCGTGTTCATCGGCCGCGAGGTGACGCTGGGCGCGCGCTGCATCGTGCAGCCGGGCGCCGTCATCGGCGCCGACGGCTTCGGGTTCGCGCCCGAGAAGGGTGCGTGGGTCAAGGTGCCGCAGGTCGGCAGTGTCACGGTGGGTGACGACGTCGAGATCGGCGCCAACACCACGATCGACCGTGGCGCGCTCGAAGACACCGTCATCGAGGACGGCGTGAAACTCGACAATCTCATCATGATCGCCCACAACTGCCGCATCGGCGCGCATTCGGCGCTCGCCGCGGTGGTCGCCATCGCCGGCAGCTCCGTCGTCGGCAAGCGCTGTATCCTCGGCGGCAAGGTCGGGCTCACCGGCCACATCACGCTGTGCGACGACGTCGTCGTGCTGGGAACTTCCTTCATCTCCCATTCCATCACCAAGCCAGGCGTGTACTCTTCCGCGCTGCCCGCCGAGGAGGCGGGCACCTGGCGCCGCATTGCAGCGCGCATCAAGCGTCTCGACCTCATGGCCAGGCGCATGCGCGCGCTCGAGAAGCACACCGGCTTCACGGCGTCCGATCCGGAACATTCCGAGGACTAACTAGATGAGCCAATCGGTCTCGCTCGACATCATGGGCGTCATGCGGCTGCTGCCGCATCGCTATCCCTTCCTGCTCGTGGACCGGGTGCTCGAGTGCATCAAGGGCGACAGCATCCGCGCGCTCAAGAACGTCACCGTCAACGAGCCGTTCTTCCCCGGACACTTCCCGTATCGCCCGGTCATGCCGGGCGTCATCATCATCGAGGCGCTGGCGCAGGCCGCGGGCCTGCTCGCGTTCGTCACCGCGGACGTCGTGCCGGACGAATCCACGCGCTTCTACTTCGTGGGCATCGACAAGGCGCGCTTCCGCAAACCGGTCGAGCCGGGCGACCAGCTCATCCTCACGGCCAAGCTCGAACGGCAGATGCGCGGCATCTGGAAGTTCTCGACGGTCGCATACGTGGGCGAGGATGAGGTAACGTCCGCGGAAATGATGGTCGCCCCCGAAACCAACAAGACCTCGGCGAAGGGCCAGGCGACGTGAGCGGCATCGATCCGCGCGCCATCGTATCGCCGAAGGCGGAGCTCGCCGCCGACGTCGTCGTGGGCCCGTACAGCGTCATCGGCGATGGCGTGAAGATCGGCGCCGGCACCTGGGTGGGGCCCCATGCCGTCATCAACGGCCTCACGACGATCGGCGCGGGCAACAAGATCTTCCAGTTCGCCTCGATCGGCGACGCCCCACAGGATCTCAAGTACAAGGGCGAGCCCACGCGGCTCGAGATCGGCGACCGCAACGTGTTCCGCGAATTCACCACCATGAACCGCGGCACGGCCCAGGGCGGCGGTGTCACCATCATAGGCAGCGAGAACCTGTTCATGGCCTACACGCACGTGGCGCACGACTGCCGCGTGGGCGACAAGTGCGTCATGGCCAACTACGCCACGCTCGCCGGGCACGTGCATCTCGGCGACTGGGTCATCATGGGCGGCTACTCCGGCACGCACCAGTTCACCAAGGTCGGGGCGCACGCGTTCATCGGCAACAATGCCGCGGTGACGCGCGACGTGCCGCCCTACGTCATGGCGGTGGGTACGCCCGCCGAGCCGCATTCGATCAACTCGGAGGGGCTCAAGCGCCGCGGTTTCACGCCCGAGCAGATCCGCAATCTCAAGAACGCATATCGCGTGCTGTATCGCTCCGATCTCAAGCTCGCCGACGCCGTCGCCGAGCTCACCAAGCGCGCGGCAACGCAGCCCGAGCTGAAGATTTTCGTGGACTTCATCGGCGAATCGACGCGCAGCCTGGTGCGTTGACGGATAGTTAGGGAGGCGCGATTTGCGAATCGCACTGGTGGCCGGTGAAACCTCGGGCGACGCGCTGGGAGCGGCGCTCATCGAGGCGCTGCAGGTGCGTTTTCCCAAAGCGCAGTTCGCCGGCGTCGCGGGGCCAAAGATGCAGGCCGCCGGGTGCACCGCCTGGTTCGGCATCGACGAGCTCGCGGTCATGGGGCTCACCGAGATCCTCAAACATCTGCCGAAGCTCATGCGCCTGCGCTCCGCGCTGTGCACGCGCATCCTGTCCTGGCAGCCGGACGTCTTCATCGGCGTCGACTACAAGGAATTCAACCTCGGTCTCGCGCGCAAGCTCAAGCGCGCCGGCCTCGCCACCGTGCAATACGTGAGCCCGCAGGTGTGGGCCTGGCGTCCGGGCCGCGCGCGCACCATCGGCGAGAGCGTGGACCTGGTGCTGTGCCTGTTCCCATTCGAGCCGGCGTTCTATCGCGAGTACGGCGTGCACGCCGCATTCGTCGGACACCCGATGGCCGATCAGATCCCGCTCGAGCCCGACCGCGCCGGCGCGCGTGCGGCGCTCGGCATCGCACCCGCGGCGCGCGTGCTGGCCATTCTCCCGGGCAGCCGGCACGGCGAAGTGGAAAAGCTGGCGGCGCCGTTCGCGGGGGCCGCCGAGCTGCTCGCGTGCAGGTTTCCCGGCCTGGTGTGCATAGCACCCATGGTGACTCCGGTGCTGCGCGATCTGT
>JBIOZI010000367.1:0-4958 GCA_044871085.1 Steroidobacteraceae bacterium
CGGCGAAACTCCTGCTCGATGTCCCAGGCTTCCAGCTCGGCGCGGCGGTTGAGGTACATGCCGAAACCGGCCGCGACGTAGAAAGGCTCGAGGAACAACACCGCCGCCACGTAGGCGAAGAATCCGAACACCTGCGCGAACGGATCCCACTCTCCCGTGAACAGCGCAAACACGTTGAGCGCGTGGTCGGTCGGCGCCAGCCAGTACGACAGCGACAGCAGCGCGAACCACACGCCGGACTCGGCGCTCGAGAACGCCCCGGTGAGCATGGCGGCCGCCCCGCCGTGGCGGCTGCGCAGCTGCAACACGCGCTTGCGCAGGGCGAGAAACGCATGGCCCTCGAGTTGATAGACGGGCTGCGTGAACGACCGGTACGGCGACAGCCGGCGCCAGGTCCACGTCAGCAGCAAGCCGCGCCACCACACCTGGCGCCGGGCACGCCACAGGTCGCCCACCGTGGTCGACTGGCCGAAGGCCGCGCGCGAGAAGACGAACAGTATCGTGCGATCGAGCCACGGCTTCGACCACCACAGCAACAGCGCCGGCAGCCACGCGGAGATCTCGTACAGCGAGAACGACAGCACGACCATGGGAATGGCCACGACGAAGTAGCAGCGATAGGCCTCGCGCGCCTTCGCCTGGCACAGACGCACGCCGAGGTCCGCTGCCTCGTGCGGCGCGCGCGGGCGCATCTGCAGCGCGAGGGTGTCAATCCGCATGGCGGCCCTGCAGCGTGAGATAGCCGAGTACCGCGACCCAGCACAGCGCGGCGACGGAATACTTGACCGCCACCGGCAGCCAGCGCGCCGAGGACCAGAACGCCTCGATGGCCGCGGCGATGAGCAGCATCACCGCGAGGCCGACGACCAGCATCGAGGTCTCGCGCGCGGCGCGCGTCAGGCTCTGCAGGCGCGTGCTGCGGCCGGGCGCGAGCAGTGAGTGGCCGAGGCGCATGCCCGCCGCGCCGGCGAGCACGATGGCCGTGAGCTCGAACGCCGCGTGCGTGACCACGAATTGATAGAAGTTGTGCCCGAGCCCGCGCTCGGTGACGTAGCCGGCGACCGCGCCGATCTGGATGCCGTTGAACACCAGCGCGTACACGGAGCCTATGCCGAAGAACAGGCCCAACGCGAAGCACTGGAAGCCGATGCTGACGTTGTTGAGGATGTAGGCGCCGAACATGAACCAGTTGCTGTCGGCGCTGCGCACGCTGCCGATGGAATGGGCGTCGTCGGAGTACATGTATTCGTACTCCGCGGCGGTGTTCGCGTCGACCACCGAGAGCACGAGCTCGGGCCGTTCGTAGACCAGCCAGCCGACCAGCAGCAGCGGCAGTCCGAACAGGATCGCCGAGGCCCACACGTACGCGGCGTGCGCGCGCACCGCGCGCGGGAAGGTCACCGCGAACGCGTGCCGCATGCGCTCGATGCCGATCTCGGGCTGCTGGTAGATGACCTGGTGCGCCTCGCTCGTGAGCTTGTCGAGGCGGTCCTGCATCGAGCGTGGATAGGCGCGGGCGCGCGCCAGCGCGAGGTGCTCGCAGGCGCGACGGTACAGCGAGGCCACGCGCTCGCCCTGGATCGGCCCGGCACCGCGGCCGCGATCGAGCTTGCCCGCGTCGATGCGCGCCAGCAGCTCGCCGAGCTCGTCCCATTCCGGCTGGTACAGCGATTCGAACTGCAGCGGCGTCATGCGCGCCGCCCTAACAACCACTGCGCGACGCCGAGGACGCGGTGCGTCACCTCGCTCGCGGGGCGCGGCTCGGTGCCCTGCACCGGCGCGGCGAGCGCGGCCAGCTCGTCGAGGCGTTCCAGCGTGAGCGTCGGCGCGCGCGCCGCCAGCGCGATGATCGCCGACTGGTCGCGCGGCGCGAGCGTGCGTGCCGGGGTCACGGGCACGACGGAATCGATGGTGGCGCGCGGCGCCGGGCGCCTTTCGTGCACGACGAGCGTCGCCGCGGCCACGTCGCCCACGCGCTTGCCGTCCTGGCGCAGCAGCATGCTCGTGATGGCCAGCCCGAAGCCGAAGGGCATGAAGTCGGCGACCAGCAGCAGGTTGCGGGTCAGCGAGGCGGCCGGCGTCACGGGCAGGCCGTTGTCCATCACGACCTTGATGCGCATCGCGCGCTTGCCCGGGGTGGAGCCGTGGCGACCGAGCTCGAACGGCACCGGGTACAGCCAGAAGAGCGCGAAGATGAGGATGAGCCAGAACCCCGCGCCGATGCCGCCCATGAAGTTGGTGATGATCGCGGCGCCCATGAGGACTGCGGACCGGATCAGCGCGTCGACGAGAAACGCGCAGAACCGCGCCGACAGGCCGGCCGGATGCAGCTCGAGCATGATGCCTTCGGGTGTCTCCGCGGCCACCACCGAGTCGAGCACGCGTACGGGTTCGGCTGTCATCAGGCGGTTACGGCCGGCGCCGCGCGGGTGGAGTGAGGATGGCCCTGGTTCATGAGCACCCGATTCTCTCCTAACCACATGGGAATTGTCGCCTCGTCGCCATTGACCACGGCCCGCGCCGCGGCCAGCATTGCCGAGTGACGGAACCCGAATCGTTGTCGAGCGTACTCGCGTGTCCGCGTTGCGGTGCCGGCCCGGTGACGCTGACCCGCGCGGGGTGGATCTGCGGCGCCTGCAGCAGCGGGTTCCCGGTCATCGGCGAGGTGCCGTGGCTGTTCGCCGAGCCACGCCAGGCGCTGGCCGAGTGGCGCGACCGGCTGAGCCTGCTGACGCAGCACCTGGGTTCGGAGAGCCGCGCCATGCGCGCCGCCGGGCAAACTACCGGGCTGGCGGCGGCGACCCGCACCCGTCTCGAGCGCGCGGCGGGCGGCTACGACGGGCAGATCGCGCGGCTGCGCGCGCTGCTGGCGCCGCTCGGGCTCGAGCAGACCGGCATTTCCGAGGCGACGCACCGCGGCCTCGGCACGCGCCTGCCGCGCGCGCAGGGGCTCACTAACTACTACGTCAACGTGCACCGTGACTGGTGCTGGGGCGCGGAAGAGAACGCGCTCGCGCTCGCGGAGCTCCGCGCGGCCTGCGGCGGCGCGCTGACCGGCTTCGGGCGCACGCTGGTGCAGGGCGCGGGCGCGGGGCGTCTCGCCTACGACCTGCACGGCGCGTCGGACGCCTCGCTGACGGTGGCCGCCGATTTCAATCCGCTGCTGCTGTTCGTCGCGCGCGAGATGTTCGCGGGCCGGGAGCTGGTGCTGTATGAATTCCCGATAGCGCCGCGCCACAGCGGCGACCAGGCCATCGAGCGCACGCTCGCCTCGCCCGGCGCCGCGCGACCGGGGCTCGCGCTGGTCGCGGCGGATGCGCTGCAGCCGCCGTTCGCCGACGGCGCGTTCGACACGGTGGTGACGCCGTGGTTCATCGACATCATCGGCGAGCCGTTCACGCGCGTCGCGTCGCGCATCAACCTGCTGCTCAAGCCCGGCGGCCGCTGGATCAACTCCGGGTCGCTGGCGTTCGACCGCGCGGCGCACGCCGAGCACGTCACGCACGAGGAAGTGCTCGAGCTGCTGCCCCACTGCGGGTTCGCTGCGCCGGACATGCGCGAGAAGTCGATTCCGTACATGCGCTCGCCGTCGAGCCCGCATTCCCGCATGGAGAACGTATTGACCTGGGTGACGCGCAAGACGGGCGCGCCGGCCGAAGCGCCGCGCGCGCGGGTGTTGCCAGCGTGGCTGGTGGACATCGACCAGCCCGTGCCGCGCACGCCGGCGCTGGAGATCGAGGCGATCTCGAGCCGCGTGCACGCCTTTCTGCTGGCACTGATCAACGGCGAACGCTCGCAGCGCGAGATGGCGCGTGTGCTCGTCGAGCAGCGGCTCATGACACCGCAGGATGCCGAGCCGGCGGTACGGGCCTTCCTGACACGGCTGCACGAGGACAGCCAGTAAATGGGGACATTCCTCGTTTCCTAGCAAAAGGGGACAGGCTTGAATGTTCCGCCAGTGCCAAGCCTGTCCCCTTTTGCTAGGAAACGAGGAATGTCCCCATTTCCACAATCCGCCACGATTCATCGCCATCCCGCCCGCGATGCATCCGGCCCGCGACCACATCTGCCGTTGAAATGACCCTCGAGAGCAAGACCGCTCTCGATCGTCCTAACAACCGGAGCAGACACATGGGCACCTGGACTTCCAAATTTCGTCATCCCGCGCTGATCGTGGGCGCATTGGCCATCACGCTGGCGGGCAACCCGGCATTCGCGAAGGAGGCCGGCGACGGCGGCGGCGACGGCAAGCGCGGCAGCATCGGCTTCGCCACCGGCGCGGCCGTCGGCGGTGCGGCCGCGGGACCGGTGGGCATGGTGGTGGGCGCGGGCGTCGGTGCCCTCATGGGCCAGCGCAGCGCGAAGAAGAGCGAGGCATTGGCCAGGCGCCAGGCCGAGGCCGCACAGCTCGCGAGCGAGATCGAGAAGCTCAACGGCTCGCTCTCGAGCATCGAAGGCAAGGCCGGCTCGGTCGGCGCGACCGTGCAATTTCGCACCGGCCAGACCCAGGTCCGCGACAGCGACCGCGCACGGCTCGCCAAGCTCGGCTCGCTGGTCGCGGATTTCGACAGCGTGCGGGTGCGCGTCTCGGGCTTCGCCGATGCGCGCGGCAACGAGCAGCTCAACCAGACGCTGTCGCAGGAGCGCGCCGAGATGGTGGCTCGTGAGCTCGAAAAGGCCGGCGTGCCCAAGGAGCGCCTGGTGGTGGAAGCCATGGGCGAGCGTTTCGCGTCCACCGCTGCGGGCACCGACGACCAGGCTTTCGAGCGCTGCGTCGAGATCCGCTTCGAGGCGGCCGCAGCACTTGCGAGCAACTGAGTCGAACTCGTCCGGTGTCCGGGCGGCACGGGTACGACGTGCCGCCCGACCCGGGATACCTGCCCGGCATCGAACCGGCAATACTCGCGGCATCCTTCTCTCGAGGCCGCACATGACTGACTCCATCGTCGTTTTTTAGG
>JBIOZI010000368.1:0-11551 GCA_044871085.1 Steroidobacteraceae bacterium
CGCTGACATCGCCCGCATCGAACGCGGCCGCCAGCAGCGTGGGACGCAGCCATTCGTCCGCGGTGCCCGCGAGCTTCGCCCGCTGGCAGGCGAAGTAGACCACTTCCGCCACCGAGCGCGCCTTCGGCAGATCGTCCGGCAACCCGCGCGCGCGGTACAGCCGCGGCAGGTTCGAGGACGGGTAGTAGTCGTTCAAGTCCTGCATCATCCCCAACTCGTAATGCCGGATGGATTCGTTGAGATAGCGGGCGCGGTCCCTGCCGGTCGCGCCGTCGTACAGTTTCTTGTAACGGCCGCCTAGCAAACCCTCGCGCTCCGAGGTGGCGCCATTGGACGCGATGAGCTGCTCCAGCGCGCCGATGGACGCGCCATGGTCGCCGAGCTTGGAGAGGGCCAGGCTCTTGAGCTCGATGACCTGGGGTTGTGCGCCGACCTCTGAGGTCAGACGGTCGGTGAGCGTGACGATCTCCTGCCACTCCCCCAGGTCGCGGCATAAATTGAGCAGTGAATGCGCCACGCCCGGAGCGAATGGCGCAGGCATCGCCTGGAGGAGCCGGGCGAGAGCCGCGCGCCGGTCACCGTCCGGCGCCGCGCGCACGGCGCTCACCTTGGCCTGGAAAGCGGCCAGCTCCGTCAGCTGCTGGCGCATCGTGCTCGCACGCGAGGCATCGACCTTGCCGGGGAATCCCGGCAGCACCATGTACATCGGCGAATCCCCGCGCTTCATCTTCTCGATGCTCGGCGCAATGACGCCGCGGATCACCGCCGCCGCCGCATCGTCGACGATTCCTACAGGCAGCGGGTATCGCACCGTGCGATTTTGCACGAGGTCGAACAGTTGCTTGGACCAGTCCGCCGCGAGCAGCACGCAACCCGCCTGCTTGCTGGCGTGCCGGATGCCCACCTCGTAGTACACATTGCCATTGGGGATCGTCATGTCGGCCAGCACCAGGTCCGCGAAATACAGGCGCTCCAGCATTTCATGAATGATCAGCGCACCGACTTCCTGGTCCGCCCGCACCGGCTCGTAACCGAGCTGCTCGATGGTCGGGCGCAATGCCTTCTCCCACAGCGAATCGAAGTTGATCTCGCTCGGCCCGACGCCGGGCGCCGCGTCCGTCTTCTTCGTGCCGAAGGGCATGACCATGAAACAGATGGGACGGGGCACGTTGCTGTTCATTCGAATTCTCCGGTCGCCGCCGCGCGATCCGCAGACTGTACACTCGCGTCGGGAGGAAATTGAATTGAACACACACGAGCGTCGCGCAGTCCGGCACGTGTTGCTGTTCAGCGGCCACATGATCGACGCCGCGACGCGGCCGACTCCGCGGTTTCCTCCGCACGCGGAGCCTGCGGCTACGCGGGCCATCGAACGGACATTGGCCGCGCTCGCGGCGGGTCCCGGCGACCTGGGCATCACCGAGGGCGCCTGCGGCGGTGACCTGATATTCGCCGAGGCGCTGCTGGCGCGCGGCGCAGCACTGGAGCTGCGCCTGCCCTTCCACGAGCCGAAGTTCCGCAAGAAGTCCGTCACGTATCCGAAACAGAAGCCGCCAACGGATCGCTGGCTCGCGCGATTTCTCGCGGTCCGCGATCATCCCCGGGTGTCCGTGCAGGCGATGCCGGACGCCCACGTGCCACTGCCCCGCCATCCGGATCCATACGAGCGCTGCAACCTGTGGATGCTGCGAGATGCCCTGGCGCTCGGTGGAAGGCGCGTGCGTTTCATCGGCCTGTGGAACGGCGAGGCCGGCGATGGCCGCGGCGGCACCGCGCACATGATGCGCTGCGTTGAGGCGGCGGACGGCGCCGTCACCTGGCTGGATACCCGCAGGCTCTGGAGGCAGTGACGTCGGGGTAGTGGGGACTAACTTCATTGTTCTATGCTCGGGTGCGCCAACGAGAAGAGAAGTACTCCCATGGCCGACCGCACTCCGGGCGATCACTTCAAGAACGACGGCAAACCCAAACGGATCCTGGCGCTCGACGGCGGCGGCCTGCGCGGCATCCTCACGCTCGGAATCCTGCAGAAGATAGAGGACGTGCTGCGCGCGCGGCACGGCGGACAGCCGGCCTTCCGCCTGGCTCACTACTACGACCTGATCGCCGGCACCTCGACGGGCGCCATCATCGCGGCGGCACTGGCGATGGGCATGAGCGTCGAAGATCTGCGCAAGATGTACCTGGACCTGGGCAAGCGGGTGTTCGAACGCTCCTGGCTGCGCCAGGGCTTCATTCGCGCGAAGTACGACGAGCGCAAGCTCATCGACGAGCTGAAGCGCGTGTACGGTGCCGACACCACGCTCGGCGACCCGAAGAAACTCATCACCGGGCTGCTCGTGGTCACCAAGCGCATCGACACCGGCAGCCCCTGGCCGCTGAGCAACAATCCCGGCGGGAAATACTTCGCCGCGCGGCCGAATCACGTGGTGGGAAACGGCGACTATCCACTCTGGAAGGTGGTGCGCGCCTCGACCGCGGCACCGGCCTACTTCGACGCCGAGCGCATCACCATCTGCCAGCCGCCCGACGGCAAGCTGATCGCCGGGGACTTCGTCGACGGCGGCGTGAGCCCGCACAACAATCCGGCGCTGATGGCCTTCCTGTACGCGACGCTCGAGGGATACGAGGTGGGCTGGCCGTTGGGCGCGGACCGGATCCTGCTCACCTCGGTGGGCACCGGCGCCGCGGATCCGGCCGTGCAGCATTCCAGCATCGCGGCCCAGCATGCGGTGAAATCCCTGCTGTCATTGATGCAGGATGCGTCGACGTTGAACGAAATCATCCTGCAATGGCTGGCGGACGGGCCTGCGCATCGCGAAATCGATCGCGAGGTCGGCACGCTGGCCGGCGACTCGGTGGACGGCAGGCGCCTGCTCACCTACGCGCGCTACAACGTGGATCTCACGCTGGACGAGGTGCAGAGGCTCGTGCCTTCGCTCGAGGATCCTGACGATGTCGCCGCGCTCAGCGCCATGGATGCGCCCGAAAACATGGACACGCTGCACGCCCTGGGCGTGGCGGCGGCCAAGGACAGGGTCCAGGACTGGCACTTCCCCGCCGGCTTCAACCTGACCTGACGAGGTTTCCCGGGGTTTGTCCGGAGCACGCACCAATCGCCGGAAGTGTGCGAAAAGTCCGTTGCTTGTCGCCGCCAGCTAACTAATGATCGGCCGGACGAGACGCCGGGCGCGCCCAACCCGTGGAATGCCCGGACATTGCGACGGAGAAGCGCATGGTGAAACTGAGCAAGCCCGCGGCGCCGAAGCGCCTGACCGCCGCGCAGGCGGCGGCGGCGGCGCAGGGGCTCGCGGATGGACTCGCGGCCATCGGCGGACTCGCGAACGTGGATGGCCTGCTCGGTACTCTGAAGGACTGCCGCGAGTTCGGCGCGCTCGCGGCGCTGGGCACGGCGCTGCACGTCGAAGGTGTCACGCTCTCCGCGCGCGCGCTGCGCGTGACCGCGCAGGGGCTCATCGAGCTCGGCCGCTTCGAGGAGGCCATGCTCCTGCTCGATCGCATCGTCGCGCACACGCAGGACGCGGAGGAAATCCTCGAGGCGCACGGGCTGCGCGGCCGGATCCAGAAGCAGGTGTACGTCAACGAAGCCTTCCGGGGCCGGCGCAATGCCGCGATGCTGCGTTCCGCGGTGCACGCCTACCTGAAGGCGTTCGACGAACACCCGCGGCGGCCCGCGTGGCACGGCATCAACGCCGCGGCCCTGCTCACCCGCGCCGCGCGCGACGGTGTGAGCGGACTGCCGATCGAACGGCGCACCGCGATCGCCGGCGAGCTGCGCGAGCGGCTGACCGCGGCGCCGCCGCAGGAGCTCGGCTATTGGGATACCGCGACGCTCGCGGAGGCCTGCCTGGTGCTCGACGATCTCGACGCCGCGGAGCTGTGGTTCCACCGCGCCGCGTGGCTGCCCGACGTGCAGGCCTTCGACTTCGCCAGCACTGCGCGCCAGCTGCGAGAAGTGTGGCGGCTCGATCCCGCGCGCCTGCCGGGAGCGCGCATCCTCCCGCCTCTCGATGCGCGCCTGCACCAGGACGGCCAGACACTGCTGGTGGCGCCGGACAAGATGGCGAAGGCCGGCGAAAGCGCGCCGCTCGAGCGCGTGTTCGGGACGAACCCCTACATGCCATTCGCGGCCTGGGCCCTGGCCCTGGAGTGCGCGAAGTCCGTCTGCCGCGTGGAGAACAACGTCGATCAGGGTCTCGGAACCGGCTTCTGCGTGCCCGGCCGGCTGCTCAGCGCCAAACTACCGAACCAGCCGGTGCTCATCACCAACGCGCACGTCCTCAGCCCGAAAGGCGACGACGGCTCGCTGACCGCGGCCCAGGCGCACGTGACGTTCTACGGCAGCAGCGGCAAGTCCGGCCGGCCGCACACCTCGGCGATCCAGAAGATCCTGTGGAGCTCGCCGCCCGGCGCGCTCGACGCCACCGTGGCGCTGCTCGACAAGCCGCCGGCCGCGCGCAGGCCGCTGTCGATCGCGGCGAGCCTGCCGGCGCTCGACGGCGCACAGAAAGTCTTCGTCATCGGGCATCCCGGTGGCGGTGGGTTGAGTTTCTCGCTGAACGACAACGAGCTGCTGGATCACGGCGATCCGGGCGACTGTCGCGTGCACTATCGAACGCCGACGGAACCCGGCAGCTCGGGAAGCCCGGTGTTCGATGCGCAGTGGCAGCTGATAGCGCTGCACCACGCAGGCAATGCCGCCATGCAGAGGATTCACGGTGCCGGCACCTATGAAGCCAATGAAGGCATCGCGCTCAGTCACATCGGCCCGGCCATCGGCGTGCGTTGAAATAACAGGAGCAAATCGTGAATAGCCACCGGTTCATCGTCATCATCCTGCTCGCCGGCGTGTGCGCGGGATGCGCGACCACCACGCCCGTCGCGCAAGTGCGCCTCGTCGGCAAGGCATTCGAAGATCTGAACGGCGCGAGCGCGCCGCTGTTCGACGATCTCTCGTTCGCCGAGCGGGCGAACGGCAAGAAGTCGGCCGACATCCGCGCCGCGAAGCGTGTCGATGGCGGCACACTCAGCGCCGGCGTCGAAGACCCATGCCCCAAGATCGGGCTGGCCACCGTCGGAAAATCCAAGGTGCAGGATGGCTTCTGCATCGCGGACAGCTATTACTTCTCCGAGCTCGCGGATCCGCCGGCCACCGCCACGTTCCGCCGCTCGATCGCGGCGATCCAGGGCTACACCAGTGTGCTGCTGATCCTCGCGGAGGGACGCAATCTCGAAGCCGCGCAGGCCGAGGTGCAGGGCCTGGCCGGCAACATCGGCGGCGTGCTCGAGATCGCCGGCGCCGGGGAGTTTGCCGTCGCGCTCAAAGGTTTTGCGACCGCGGTGCAGCCGCTGCTGGACCTCGCGGCCAGGCACGCGAACGCGAAGGAGCTGGCGCGCAACGTCAAGCAGGTTTCGCCCCAGGCCATCGCCGTCATCGCCAAGCTGCGAGTCTCGGCGCCAGAGCTGTTCGCCATGCTCACCGAGCAGCCGCTGGCGCGTTTTCGCACCGTCGGTCTCACCAATGCCGAGGTCGCGGCGGTGGAGGCGGGGCGCATCGAGGCGTATCGCGCCGCGGTCTCCAACTACATCGTGCTGCTCGACCAGTACGAACGCCTGCTCGGCCGGCTCGTGGAAACCTACGACACCGAGGGCAAGACGCTCACGCTGGCCGGCCTCGTCGAGCAGTCGGCGCAATTGAGCGCGCAGGCGGACGCCTGGCGACGCACGTACTCCGCACTTCGCATGGGATTTTGAGGACTCAACATGTCAGTCATCGACCAGGCCCGCAGCGAGATCAACGCTTCCATCAACACGCTGACCCGCCGGCACGGCAGCACCGCCGACAGCGCGGAGAAGGACGCCATCGTGCAGGCGATCGGCGAGCTCAACGACGAGCTCACGCTGCTGAACCACGCCGCGCTGCTGCAAGCCGCGAGCTCCCTCGCCAGCGCCACCGCGACGCTCGAGCACGCGGTCGCCGCCGCCAAGCTCGGACCGTTCGACGGCTACCTCGCGGCGTTGGAATCGCACCTCACCAGGCTCAATACGCTTTCCGGCAAGGCGCACGCGGGCGACAGCCTCGAGCGCGCGGTGGTCGCGGCGCCGGGCGGCGGCGCGGCGGGCAAGAAGAAATCCAAGAAGGCGAAGAAGGCCCGGCGCTCCACCGCCGCGCCCACCGGGCTGGAGCGCTCCGCGCTCGAGTCGTTGGCACCGGCTTTCCTCACGAGCACGGTGTTCGCAGACCTGCGGCAGGAGTACCAGGACTGCTTCGATCGCTGCGAGGTGCGGCCGGAAAGCGCCGGCAATGTCGCCTACTACGTGAAGCGCCTGCGCCACGGGCAGCCCAACTACCAGCTCGTGGAGCAGCAGATCGGCGTTCCGTGGATGTTCGTCGGCATCATTCACGGCATGGAGTGCGGCTTCAATTTCGCAGCGCACCTGCACAATGGCGACAAGCTCACCGCGCGCACGGTCAACGTGCCGAAGGGCCGACCCGCCGGCGGCCAGCCGCCGTTCACCTGGCTCGAGAGCGCGCTGGATGCGCTGCGCCTGAAAAAGCTCGACAGCGTGACGGACTGGTCCGTGCCCCACATGCTCTACCTACTCGAGGGATACAACGGGTTCGGCTACCGCAGGCGCGCCCTGGCGACGCCCTACCTGTGGAGCTTCTCGAACATCTACCAGGCCGGAAAGTTCGTCGCGGACGGCAAATTCGATCCGGCCGCCGTGAGCAAGCAGTGCGGTGCGGCGCTGATGCTGAAAGCGGTGCAGGAACATATGTGAAGAAAGTCGCAGTTGGGTGCCGCGCGTTCTGCGCCGGCGCTAGGCACGCCGGATGCCCGGCGTTACTGTGATGACCGTTCGCGGCCCCGGTCAGCCGAAGCTCGTGCACCGCGATCGGAGATGAACAACGAATGATGCGGCGCGGTAGCGCCGACGAGGTGAGTCGCCGTGTCATACATCGGTGGGCCGTTCAAGTACGACGTCAGCGCGAGCTACAGCCACGGCGATCCAAAAGGCGCCGGCACTTCCCAATTCAAGCGGTTTTCCCAAGGGTTCCTGCGCGAGCTCGCCACCGAGCTGCGCGCCCATCCCACCTTTGGGGCCGAGCTCAAGATCTTCTTCGACGACCAGGGCGAGCCCGGTGAAGGGCTGGATCCGAATTCCGGCCTCGCCGGCCAGCTGCGCACCGCGATGGGCGAGGCCGCCGTTCTCACCGTGTTGATGTCGGACCACTACCTGCGCTCGAAGTGGTGCGCGGACGAGCGCGATTTCTGGCTCAAGAGCGCCGCCGAAATCGGCATGCCGCTCAACGACCGGCTCGCGCTGGCGCGCATCTGGAACACCACGGAGAGCTGGCCCGACGCCTTCAAGGACGAGCTCGGCAATCCGTTCGTCGGTACGCCGTTCTACGACCAGGCGCAGGTGGCCACGGCGCCGTGGCCGTACGCCTGGCCCGAGCCCGGACCCGACAGCCGGGATCCGTTTCGCGGCCGCCTGCTGAGTCTCGTGAGCCTGATCTGGCAGCAGATCGAGCGGCTCAAGCTGCGCATCGACGCGCAGAAGAAGGCACAGCAGGATGTCGCGCGTCTCGCGGAGGAGTCCGGCCAAGTTCTCTATCTACACGCACGGGCCGCCGACGCGGCTGCCTGGGAGAAGGCCGGCGAGGCATTGAGCGCACAGGGTTATGCGGTGCTGCCCGGCGAGCCCGACGCGGTCGTGAGCGACCCGGAGAAGGCGCTGCGCGCACGGCGCCAGCGCGTCGAGACGATGAGCGGCTGTGACGCGGTCCTGCTGGTCGGCTCGCCCGAAGCATCCGCGGTCGAGGCGGACCTGGTCGTCGTCGGACGCCAGGACCGCGACTCGGCGCGCGCGCTCGCGCGCCGCCTCCTGCCCTGCGCGCTGCTCGACACCGTCGGCGGCGTCGCCAATGCGCGCCGCACCGAGGCCGCGCGCCGCCTGCGCATCGACTGGCTCGACTGCACGCAACCGCCCTGGGCGCCGAAGGTCCACGACTGGCTCGGCCGCAGGAGCGCCGAGGCGCAGAAGGCGTTATGAGCGCCCCCGCGCCGCGCATCGCCGATGTATTCGATTTCGAGCTGCCGCCGCAGCCGTATCCGGGCTTGCGGCCCTTCTCGAAGGAGGAGTGGCCCATCTTCTTCGGCCGCGAGTGTCTGCTGGACGAGCTGATCGACCGGCTCATCGCGCAATCCCTGTTCGTGGTGCACGGCGATTCCGGCTGCGGCAAGAGCTCGCTGATCCGCGCCGGAGTGCTGCCGCGCCTCGAACAGCAGTTCGCGCGCGGCGGCTCGGGCTGGATCACCTGCAGCACGACGCCGGGCGATGCGCCGCTCGAGAACCTCGCGGACGCGCTCGCGGGCATCACCGGCGCCGGCGATGAAACGCGCCGTCACGAGATACGCCGCATCCTCAACAGCGGCGCGCACGGCGCCGCCGCGCTGGCGCAATACGTCAGCGAGCGGCGCGGCGAGCACGTGTGCATCCTCATCGACCAGTTCGAGGAGATCTTCGCGCACGCGCGGCATCACGGCCGCCAGCAGTCGAGCGTCCTCATCGCGCTGCTGATCGGGTTGCACAAGCTCGCCGATCCACGGCTGCGCGTCGTGCTCACCATGCGCTCGGAATTTCTCGGCGCCTGCGCGCAATACGACGGCTTCGCGCAGGCGGTGAACGCCACGCAATACCTGCTGCCGCGCATGGAGCGCGCCGACCTGCTGCGCGCCATCCAGGAGCCGGCCACGCTCTACGACGGCGACATCTCCTCGGACCTCGCCGAGCGGCTCATCGACGAAGCCGGCGGCACGCAGGACCAACTACCGCTGATCCAGCACGCGCTGATGCAGTTGTACTGCCGGCGGCGCGTGCAGCCGGACAAGCGCTGGCGCCTCGAGCGCGTGGACTATCCACACCGCGGCCTGCGCGGCCTGCTGTCCGACCACGCCGACGAGCTGCTGGCGAGCGTCAAGGGCACGCCGGACGCCGCGCGCACCGTCGAGGAGATGTTCCGCGCGCTCACCGAGATCAACGCCGATCACCAGGCGATCCGCCGCCCGCAGACCTTCGAGGCGCTGCTGCAGGTGACGCGCGCGGAGGAACACCACCTGCGCAAGATCCTCGACGTGTTCCGCGCCGAGGGCGCCTCGCTGCTGCGGCCCTACGGCACGGCACCGATCAAGCACCACGACCCGGTCGACATCAGCCACGAGGCGCTGATCCGCTGCTGGTCGAAGATCGCCGACGAGAAAGAAGGCTGGCTGGTGCGCGAGTTCGAGGACGGCATCACCTGGAGCGCGCTGCTCGTGCAATGCGAGAGCTTCGAGAAGGACCCGGGCAACGTGCTCTCGGCCGCGACCACCGAGGAGCGCCGCTACTGGCTCAGCGGGCGCAATGCGAACTGGGCCAGGCGCTATGGCGGCGGCTGGGACCGCGTGCAGAAACTCATCGAGGCCAGCGTCACCGCGCGCGACGAGCTGGCACGGCAGGAATCCAGGGCACGCCGCATGAAGGTGTTCCGCTGGGGCTTCGCCATCACTTCCCTGCTGCTGTTCGTGACTCTGTACGCGACCATCTCCGCGGTGAGCGATCGCAAGGCGGCGGTGCGGGCGCAGACGAAGGCGGAACAGGCGGCCGACCAGGAAGCCGCCGCGCGCGTCGAAGCGGAACGCCGGCAGCTCGAGGTCGCGGCCGCGAGCGAGAAACTGGCGGCGGACAAGAAGGCCGCCGACGCATTGATCGCCTCCCTCGAGACGGAGCTCGATCGCTTGAAGGCCGCGGCGGCCCAGGCGCCCGCCAACAGCGCGATCCGCCAGAGCATCAACAACGCGGACACGGTGCTGCAGCAGCGCGTCGAACAATTCAACACCGCGACGCAGGAACAGCCGCGCATCTACGTGCACATTTCCGACCCCAATCAAAGGGAGGCGGTGCGCGCCTTCGTGAGCCAGCTCACCAGCCCATCGCGCGCGACACTGCAGATCACGGTGCCGGGCATCCAGCTCGTGAAGCCGGTGTCGGGAGCGTTCCTGCGCTGCTTCGACGCGGCCGAATGCAAGATGTACGGCGCCGCGCTCACGGAGCGCATCAATCGCGCGCTCGAGTACCCGCAGGTGAAGTTGCAAATCTTCAAATCGTACAAGGACAAGTCGGCGATCCGGCCGCTGCAGTTCGAGCTGTACTTCGGCCCCGGCGACATCATTCCGCGTGGCTCGAAGGCCGCCGCCGAGTAGCCCGCTCCCGGCCGCCAACGAAAAGGCCCCGGCGGTTCCCCGCCGGGGCCACTATCTACTGAGTGCGGTCACCTGCGGTGGCTGTTCAGCGGCACGCCGGCCTCGCCGATGCCATCCGCCACGAAACGCGCCAGGATGCGCGCGCCGTTCTCCTGGAAGTGCGTGCCGTCGACGGTGCCGTCGGCGCGCCGGAAGAAGAAGTTTTCCGGCGTGGGCGCCGGGCAGATCGCCCGCAGGTAGTTCACGGTCTTGAGGTTCAGGTCCACCAGCGGCACGCCCTGGGCCGCGGCCAGCTCGCGCATCGCCTGCGCCCAGGCGCCGGTGCCGTTGCCGCCGGTGCAGTACGCCGAGTTGCGCGGCGTCGGCGTGACGAACACCAGGTTGATGCCGCGCGCGCGTGCGCCGGTGATGTACTGGGTCAGCCAGGTCTTGAAGGCGGTTTGCGGATCCAGGAAGTACGGGATCGTCTGGCCGTTGATGGTGTAGGTGGCGGTTGGATGGCCGTCGTTCGTGCCGAACTGCACCAGCAGATAGTCACCCGCCTTGGCCACGTTCCAGATGGCGGTGAGGCGCCCCTCGTCGATGAAGCGGCGCGCGGTGCGGCCGCCGATGGCGTGGTTGAACACGGTGACCTGCGCATCGTAGAGCGCGGGCAGCATCTGCCCCCAGCCCGCCTGGTCGTTGGGGCTCGCGGTGTCGGCGTAGGTCTGCACGATGGAATCGCCCGCCAGGTAGACACTGACCGGCGCGGAAGGCGCGGCACCCACCAGGGTGAACGACCATTTCTGATTCGCTCCGCCGACGTAGGTGTTGAGCCGCAGGGCGGCGCCCGCCGCGGTGCTGTTCTGCCACACCTCGACGACCCTGCTGCTGAACACCGAGGTGATGGAATACAGGCCGCCGCCGATCGAATCGATGCGCCAACGCTGGTTGGTGGCGCCCGAATAGGTCCACTGCCGCAGCTCGGCACCGTCGTTCGCATTCCTCTGGTACACGTCCAGCGATTTGCCGCTGTGCGCCGGCCGGATCGAATAAGACCCGTCGCCGAGCGCGAGGACGTCGTACTGCTGGTTGAGCCCGGTGCGCGCCGGGTACTGCACGATGACGGCGCCGTCGGCGGTGCTCGACCCGCTGACGTCCATGTTGAGCCCGCTCGACGACGCGACGATCTTGTAGCGGCCGTTGTCGATGGACCAGGAAAGTGCCGGCGCCAGTGACAGCGCTAGAACAACTATGAGTCTGAGCATCGTGCGCTCCATTATTTCAAGTACTGCGCCAGTGGG
>JBIOZI010000369.1:0-10009 GCA_044871085.1 Steroidobacteraceae bacterium
ATCTGTCCCCTTTTCTCAAAAATAGATCTGTCCCCTTTTTCGTCAGGCGTTGACGGCCTTGAGCACGCGTTGCGGCTGCGCGATACCATAGCCCTGCGCGTAATCCACGCCCAGCGAGGTGAGCATCTGGATGATCTCGGCGTTCTCGGCGAACTCCGCGATGGTCTTCTTGCCCGTGAGGTGTCCGATCTCGTTGATCGAGCGCACCATCTCGCGGTCGATGGGATCGTGCAGGATCTCGCGCACGAAGCTGCCGTCGATCTTCAGGAAATCGACCGGGAAGTGCTTGAGGTAGCCGAACGAGCTCAGGCCCGTGCCGAAATCGTCGAGCGCGAAGCGGCAGCCGATCTCGCGCAACGCCTGAATGAAGCGGTTCGCCTGCGAGAAGCTGGCCACCGCGGCGGTCTCGGTGATCTCGAAACAAATCTTCGAGCCGTCGATGCCGCTCTTCTGGAACTGTTCGATGACGAACGGCAGGAACTTGTCGTCGCCCAGGCTCTGCCCCGAGAGGTTGATGGAGCACATCGCGAGCTTCTCGCGCTCGTCGGCTTCGCTGACCAGCCAGCGCAGCGCGTTCTCGATGACCCAGCGGTCGATGGCGGGCGTCAGGCCATAGCGCTCGGCCGCCGCGATGAAATTGTCCGGCGACACCATGCGTCCCGATTCGTCGCGCATGCGCAGCAGCAGCTCGTAATGCTGGCCGGGCTCGGCGCGCTGCAGCGGCTGGATCTGCATGCGATACAGCTCGAACCGGCCCTCTTCGAGCGCCGAGTTGATGCGCGCCGCCCATTGCATCTCGCGCCGGCGCCGCATGAGCTCGATGTCGTTCTCTGCGAAACTGTGCACGCGGTTGCGCCCGGCTTCCTTCGCGGCCGCGCAGGCGGAATCCGCGGCCGAGATGATGGAGGCCACGTCCTCGTTGTCGGCCGAGATGGGCACGACGCCCACGGACGCGCCCAGGCGGAACACGCGGTCTTCCCAGGTGAACCGGAAATTGCGCACGGCCTCGCGCAGCACCTCGGCGGTGCGCAGCGCCTCGTCGAGCGAGCAGGCCTCGAGAAGAATTCCGAACTCGTCACCGCCGAGTCGGGCGAGAGTATCCCGCCATCGCACCTTGCTCTTGAGCAGCGCGCCCACCTGGCCCAGCAGCACGTCGCCGGCCGAGTGGCCGCAGGTGTCGTTGATGATCTTGAACTGGTCGATGTCGAGATAGCACAGCGCGTAGCTGCTCTCGCGCGCCTTTGCGCTCTTGAGCGCGCGTTCGATGCGGCTCTCGAATTCGCGCCGGTTCACGAGACCGGTCAGCAGGTCGTGAGAGGCGTGATACGACAGGCGACGGTTCAGCTCCCGCGACTCCGTCACGTCATGGAACACGAGCACGCCGCCGGACACCTGCCCCGCGCCGTCCCGGATGGGGGCGGCGGTGCTCTCCACGTACAGCTCATTGCCGTCGCGGCGGATCAGCAGCATCGGGCGCACGCTCTTGATGGGCCGCGTGCGGCGGATCGACACGCTCAGCGGATTCTCGAGCGGCTCGCAGGTTTCCTCGTGGAACGCGCGGTAGATCTCTTCGATGGGCCGGCCCATGGCGTCTTCGAGGCGCCATCCGGTCAACTGTTCGGCCACGGGGTTGATGTAATCCACGGTGGAGTTCGCATCCGTCGTGATGACACCATCACCGATGGACTGCAGCGTGATCTGCGCGCTCTCCTTCTCGCGGAACAGTGCCTCTTCGTAGAGCTTGCGCTCGGTGATGTCGAGCTCGACGCCGACGAGCCGCAGCAGCCGTCCATGCTCGTCGACGCGCGCCTTGGCGCGGCTCACCACCCAGCGCCAGTCGCCGTTGCGGTGTTTCATGCGATGGACGGATTCGAAAATCGGGCTCTTGCCGGCGACGTGGTCGCGGATCGCGCTCTGCACGCGCGACATGTCCTCCGGGTGGACCAGGCTTCTCCAGTCGGGCGAATCGAGCTGCGCGTCGATGGGATAGCCGAGCATGGCCTTCCAGCGCGGCGAGAAGTGGACTTCGTTGCTCTCGATGTCGAAGTCCCACAGGCCGTCGTTGGCCGCGCCCTGCGCGAGCTCGAGACGCTCTTCGAGCTTGTGCAGGCGCTGCTCGATGCGCAGGCGCTCGAGGCCGCTGGACAGCGAATTGCCGAGCAGCTTCAGCAGCAGTTGGAGATTCACGTCCCAGGCGCCGCGCGGCAGCGCGTTGGCGAGACCGAGGATGCCGGCGGGCTTGCCGAGCACGCGGAATGAAATGAGCAGCACGGAGCCGATCTGCAGCTCCGCGAGGCGCTTGCCTTCGATGAGCTGCTCCTTGCGCGGAGCGGCACTGTCGCGGATCTCGGAGAGCCGCAGGTGCTCGAGGCGGTTGTGCAGCCAGGGGTACTCGGCCAGCGTGACGCCGCGCCAGGCCTCTACCCGGCATTGCGCCAGCGCGCCGTGGGCGGCGTACACCTCGTCGATGGTCGTGCCGTCGAGACCAAACAACCACACGAACGCGGTGTCGACACCGCAGGAGTCGCGCAGGGAGTTCAGGGATTCGCGAACGACCGCGTCCACGCCACCGCGCCGCAGGTTCTGCAGATCGATGGAGATCTTCGTGCAGGCGATGTCGACGCCCAGCGCTTGTTTGCCACCACGCGCGGACCACACGCCGGTTGCGAACACATCCGACGAGGTCAGATCACCAGGCTGATCAGGTGCTTGTGCCACTCTTCTCCCTGCGTCAATGAGAGGACGAGCACGCTACGCCCCCGCGCCCGATTCCGGTGCGACCCGGAACACAGATCGAGGATGAGGTTCCTCCCAATGTTGCGAGGCATTCTGTCATAAGTTTCTTGGAACACAAGCTAAGTGCATGGTGTGAGAGAAGAATGAGTCGCGTTTGCTCGAGATTCGAGCAGCTTCATTTTCAACGAGATGGCAGGCTGTCAACGCGCGGGATAACGAATGGCCCGCGAGCGATCACCTTTTTGCACGCACTCCGCGGATGCGGAGCGCACGAGATACCACTCATCCCCGGAGCTGGTGCCGAGGCTTTTGGCTTCTCCGGGAAAACACGGCTGCCGAGTTTTTGCGGGCACGAGCAGCACGCGATCCGGCGCGGCGGCGAGCCACGCCGCGGCGTCGAACGATTCCTGCGGCCCCTCGAGCCAGCGCCGATGGCCGAAGTTCACCGTGGGCCTATCTAGATAGAGCAGGAATTGCTCCTTGTACGCGACGAGTCCGAGCTCCTCGCCAGGTTTCACCTGCCTGAGCGTCTGGTGGATGAATGCCCGGCCCGACCGCTCGCCATTCATCAGGGGCGCCAGGAAGTACGAGAACCAGATGGCGAGCGCGGCGACGGCGGCCGGATATGCGGCCACCGGCTTGCGCCACAGCGCCAGCGCGATGAGCGCGCCCGCGATGAGGACGAACGGCAGCAACACCAGTAGCTGAACCATCCCCTGGCTCAGCGCATCGAATCCCAGCAGCTTTGCGACGAGAAGCGCCGCGCCGGCGGCCCACAGGAGCGCCGCCGCGACGATGCTCGCGATGCGCACGCCCCGCTTCGCCAGCAGCTCATCGAGAAACGGCAGCGTCGCCAACGCCAGCGCGGGCAGCGCCGGCAGGATGTACACGCCGCGCTTGCCCGGGCTCGCGGAGAAGAACAGCAGCACCAGCAACACCCAGGCGAGCGGCAGCCACACGCGCGCATCGCGCGCGCGCCACGCGCCGCGGAAGCGCGGCACCAGCCAGAACAACAGCACGCTCCACGGCACCCACAGCGGCGGGATCACCTCGACGATGAAGTAGTACCAGGCTTTCACGTGATGCCACGCGGCGGCGTAGCGGCCCGCGGTCTGCTTGAACAGGATCTCGTCGCGATACGCGGCGTATTCGGGCGCGCCGCTCGCCTCCACCGCCGCCATCATCGGCACGAACCACAGACAGATGCCCAGCAGCATGGCGAGCGGCGCGAGCCACCAGCGCCATCCCGCGCGTCCCGCCTCGATGGCCGGCAGCCCCTGCCAACCCTTGGCGCGCATCAGGAAATAAGGCAGCAACACCAGCAATGGCAGGAAGCCCACGCCCTTGGTGATGATGCCGAGGCCCGCCGCGAGGCCGCCCACGAAATACCAGCGCCAGGCCGGCCCCAGCAACAGATGCCGCAGCAGCGCGTACAGCGAGAACGTGGTGAGGAAGCACAGCGTAGGGTCGATCTGCGCGCCGCGCATCGTGAGCACGAAGTGCAGCGTGCTGACGACGAGAATCGCCGCCGCGACTCCCGCCGTGCGGCTCACGAGGCGACGGCCGAGATCGTAGACCAGGAACATCACCGCGCCGGCGGCCAGGAACGACGGGATGAGGAACGCCGCCTTCAGTGAGCCCGTGAGCATGTAGCACACCGCGAGCAGCCAGAAGAACAGCGGCGGCTTGTCCTGGTACAGATCGCCGCCCACGCGTGGAAAGAGCCATTCGCCGGTGGCCACCATGTCGCGCGCGACGGCGGCGAAGCGCGGCTCGTCGGCGGGCCACGGGTCGCGGATGCCGAGACCGGTGCCGATGATGGCCAGCAACGCCAGCGCCAGCCACAGCAGGTCGCGCATCTGGATCGGTGGCGGCGCGAATGCCGGCGCGGGCGGCGGTGCCACGCGCGCGGGGCTCGCGGGCGCGTCGCGCGCGGCGGTCGCTTCACCTGCGTGGATGACGGCGATGAGCGGGGCCGCGGGCATGGCGGCGGCTGGCGTCGTCGTGGCCGTGCCCGGCACTGGCTCCGCCACCGCTTCCACGACCAGGGCCGGTTCGGCCCACACCGCGGCCGCGAGCAGCATGTTGGGAGCGGCGAGGCGGCACGAGCCGTCCTCATCGTCCCGCGACTGCGCGTGCAACCCGTCGGGCACCGGAAGCGCTTCCGGACGCGCGTCGTCCGCACGCTCGCGCAGGATCGCGACCTGCGGCGCAGCGGCACGCGCGAGCGCACGCTCGGGCACCGGATCTTCCCCGGGTGCCGCGGATGGGGACGGCGTCGACGCCGGCACCGGCGCCGCGCGCGGCGGCGCGCCGCTGCCTAACAAACCGATGTCAGGCATTGGACCCCGGCCGGCCACCATTCTTGATGTCGAGGACGAGGTTGTAGAGCGCCACCGATGCGGGCAGCAGGTTCGTCAGGACGCCGACCGAATCGTTCTTGCCCCAGATGAAATAGGAGGTGACCATCGCGCTGCCGAGCAGGCTGATGATCCAGAAGCTGCGCGGGATCGTCGGCTTGCCCGCGCGTTTCGTGGCGAGCGCCTGCACGATCCAGCGCGCGGCGAACATGAATGCGCCGATGAAGCCGATGACCTTCCACGGCGTCATGACGATGCCGAAGAAATGCACGATCGTTTCTTTCATATCCAGCTCCCCCTCATTCCTCGCGCACCAGCAGGCCGGATTTGTAGCGCCGGCGCAGCCACATCACGCCGGCGATGTCGATGATGCCCACCCACAGCCGGTTCAGCATTCCGTATTTCGACGTGCCGCGCATGCGCGCCCGATGACTGACGGGTACCGACACCACGCGCGAGCCGTGGCGCTGGAACAGCGCCGGCAGGAAGCGGTGCATGTGGTCGAACCGCGGCAGCTCCAGGAACGCCTCGCGCGAAAACAGCTTGATGCCGCAGCCGGTGTCGGGCGTGCCGTCGCCGAGCAAACTACTGCGCACGCCGTTCGCGATGCGCGACTGCAGCCTGCGGTAGGCGGTGTCCTTGCGCGAGGCCGTGCGGTTGCCCATGAACAGGCGCACGTTGCGGTTCTCCGCGGCATCACGCGCCGCGATGAGCCTCGGGATGTCGGCCGGGTCGTTCTGCCCGTCGCCGTCCAGCGTCGCGATCCACGGCCCGCGCGCCGCGCGCACGCCGCTGGCCACGGCGGCGCTCTGGCCGCTGCGGAACGAGTGGCTCAGCACGCGCAACGCAGGCATGGAGGCTTTGAGCCGCTTGAGCACGGCCACGGTGTCGTCGGTGCTGCCGTCGTCGATGAAGATCATCTCGTAGGCGCGGCCGGTGAGCGCCGCGTCGATCTCGCGCGCCAGCGGCTCGACGTTCTCCGCCTCGTTGCAGGCCGGAACGACGACGGATATCTGTGGCAGATCGCCAATGCTTTCACGCTGGACGTTCACGCGGCCGCCTTGGCTGCGAGACTGTCACGCGCGACGGCGAACAGCCGCTTGAGCTCCAGCGCCATCTCTTTTTGCAAGGCTTCGAGCGCCGCGGGCTGCAGAGTGCGCGGCACCTGCCGCGGCGGCCCGACGGCGATGACGATGCGCGAGAACGGCCACGGCAGCACGAACTTGTCCCACGCGATGAGCGAAGCGCGGCTGGCGGCGAACGCCAGGGGCAGCATCGGCCGCTGCGACATCTGCGACAGCAGGATCGCGCCGGGTTTGAACACGAACCGCGGGCCCTTGGGACCGTCCGGCGTGATGGCGGGCGAGATGGACAGCTTCGTCAGCGCGTCGTAGTAGTCGCGCAGTGCCCGCGCGCCGGTGTGCGAGGCCGACCCGCGGATGACGTGCCCGCCGAAACGCGAGACGATCATCACGCCGATCTCGCCGTCCACCGATGGGCTGATGAGGAAACCGAGCTTCAGGCCGCGCACCGTCTGGTCGAGCAGGTACTTGGAGCAGAACAGCTGGTGCTGGTGCCAATAGACCGGGATCAGCGACGGCTTTGCCGCCAATGCCGCGGCGGCGTGCTCGTCGCCGACGACGCGCACGACGCGGCAGGTGCGCCAGAAGAGCTTGATCAAGCCGACGCCGAGCCGCGCCGCGGCACGCCAGGCGAAGCGTCGCAGGGGCGTCATGCGCCGCTTCGAGCGGGTCTGCTTCTGATAGAGAGTGTTGCGCAGTCCGCCTGACTCTTCGGGATCTGTTGGCATCCGGCGCTTGGTCGGAAAAAAGAGGCGCGAATTGTCGGGTAAACCAACCCCGCCTGCAACGAAAGTCCCCGTACATGGACGGCGGCGCTTCGCCGCCGTTGAAAGTCTCGCCGTGAGGCGAAAACCCGGCGGCGCTTCCCCGCCGTTGAAAGTCTCGCCGTGAGGCGAAAACCCGGCGGCGCTTCGCTACCGCCGAAGGTCTCGCGGTGAGTCGAAAAGCCCTGGCGGCGGGCGGTCCTGTAAACTGCGCGGAATGTCCGCAACCCCAGATTCCATGCGGTTACCGCCGCTTTCGGATGTGCAGTTCGACATCGGCGGCGACGACGACGCCATTCACCGCATGGCCGAGCTGTTCGCCCGCCACGGCGACATCTACCGGTTCCACTCGCCCGCGCGCCGCGCGGAGATGTGGGTCATCAACCATCCCGACGACGTCAAGCGCGTCCTGGTCTCGAACCACAAGAACTACACCAAGGGTTCCGGGCTGGACCGGGTCAAGATCCTGCTGGGCCACGGCATCATGACCAGCGAGGGCGAACTGTGGAAACGCCAGCGCTACATGATGCAGCCGTCGTTCCACCGCCGCGTCATCACGGAATTCTCGAAGCTCATCGACGCCTGCAACGAGCGCTTCATCGCGAAGTGGGAAGCTCAAGCGGCGCGCGGCGAGCTCGTGAACGTCACCGACGACATGAGCGAGCTCACGCTCGAGATCGTGCTGCTGTCCATCTTCGGCACCGACCTCGAGCGGCTGTCGAAGGAGATGGGCGGCAACCCGTTCGACATCGTCACCAAGGAGCCGGCCCGCGATCTGAAGTTCGCGTACAAGTTCCGGCAGCTGGCGAAGCTGGTCGGCGGCCTCGCGGTGCGGCGACGCGCGGAGAAGACCGAGCACTTCGACTTCCTGCAGATGCTCATCGAAGCGCGCGACAAGGAAACCGGCGCGCCCATGTCCGAGCGCGAGCTCATCGACGAGGCGATGACGCTCATCGTTGCCGGTCACGAAACCACCGCCAGCGGCCTCAATTGGACCTGGTACCTGCTGTCGCAGAACCCCGAGGCGGAGCGGCTGCTGCACGCGGAGATCGATGCGGTCGCGCAGAAGAGCGAACCGTCGCTCGGCGAAATGGAGCAGCTTTCCTACACGCGCAACGTGGTCGACGAGGCTTTGCGGCTGTATCCGCCCGGCTGGCTGTTGTCGCGGCGCACGATCGCGCCGGATACCCTGTCGGGCTTCGACGTGCCGGCGGGCACCGACGTGCTGCTGTGTCTCTATCTACTGCACCGCCATCCGCGCTACTGGAAGGAGCCCGACGCCTTCCGGCCCGAGCGGTTCGACGCGGCGCACGAAGCGGAGCGTCCGCGCTTCGCCTACATGCCGTTCGCCGCGGGGCCGCGGCACTGCATCGGTGAGACCCTTGCCCTATATGAAATGTACATGCACTTATATAAGGTGGCGCGCCGCTACCGGCTCCGGTACGTGCCGGATCGCCCCCTCGAACTCGAGGCGCAGATCAACCTGCGCACCAAATTTCCGCTGATGATGAAGCTGGAACGCAGGACCTGAAGCCATGAGCGCGATGACCAAGGGCGAGACCCTCGCCGAGCTGCTGACCAACAACCGCTTCGTGAAGCGCAGCGTGAGCTATCTCGAGACCGAGAGCAGCGAGCGCGTCGTCACGTACGGCGAGCTCTACGACCGCGCCATCGGCATCCTGTATCACCTGCAGAAGCTCGGCGCCAAGCCCGGCGACAAGCTCATCATCTACCTGGCGAACAACGAGCAGTTCCTGGATGCGTTCTGGGCCGGCATGCTGGGCGGCATCGTGCCCGTACCGGTGGCGCTCGGCATCAGCGACGAGCACAAGCACAAGCTGTTGCGCATCGCGCGCAAGCTCGGTGCGCCGTTCATCTACACCGACAAGAAGACGCTCGATCGCATCGGGGCGTTCGCGGGCGGTGCCGGCGAGCAGTCGACGTACGACGCCCTCGCCTCGCGCTCGTTCTTCGCCGAGAACGTGGACGACATCTCGCACGCCGGCAAGGTGCATGCGGTGAAGCCGGACGACACGGCGTTCATCCAGTTCTCGTCCGGGTCGACGAGCGAGCCCAAGGGCATCGTGCTCACGCACCGGAACATCCTCGTGAACACGCGCGGCGCCGGCGAGGCGTCGCTGTGGAACGAGCACGACATCAATCTCACCTGGATGCCGCTGACCCACGACATGGGCCTCATCGGCATGCACATCATGATGTTCGCGCACCGCATGCAGCTGAACGTCATGCCGACGGAGCTGTTCATCCGCCGGCCGCTGCTGTGGATGATTTTCGCGGCGCGCAAGGGCGCGACGGTCACGAGCTCGCCGAACTTCGGGTATCGCCACTATCTCAAGGTGCTCGGCGATCGCGACGTCCACGATCTCGATCTGTCTTCCTTGCGCCTCGTCTACAACGGCGCCGAGCCGATCTCAGTGGAGCTCGCGGACGAGTTCATGGAGCGCATGCGGCACGCGAAGCTGCGCAAGACTGCCATGTATCCCGTGTACGGGCTCGCGGAGGCGACGCTGGTGGTGAGCTTCCCGCAGCCGCCGGGCGAGGAATACCAGTGGCTCAACGTCGATCGTCACGAGCTCAATGTCGGCAAGCTGCCGGCGCTGTTGCCGCAGACCGACGAGAACGCGCTGAAGGTCATGGCGGTCGGCCAGCCCATTCCCTATTGCAACGTGCGCATCGCCGATGACGCGGACCGGGAGCTGCCCGAGCTGCACGTCGGCCACATCCTGATCTCCGGCGACAACGTCACGAAGGGCTACTTCGAGAATCCGGAGGCGAACGCCCAGGGGTTCACGGCCGCGGATGCCGGCGGCACGCGCTGGCTGCGCACCGGCGATCTCGGAATGCTGAATGGCGGGCGGCTGTACATCACCGGCCGCGCGAAGGAGATCATCTTCGTCAACGGCCAGAACTACTACCCGCACGACATCGAGAGCATCGCGCAGCGCGCCGATGGGCTCGAGCTCGGCAAGGTGGTGGCGGCCGGCGTGCGCGACAAGGGCGCCAGCACCGACGACCTGGTCATCTTCGTGCTCCATCGCATGGACAT
>JBIOZI010000370.1:0-13587 GCA_044871085.1 Steroidobacteraceae bacterium
AGCAGCACGCTCCGGTCGAACAGTTCGACAGCATCAAGATCGGCCTGGCCTCGCCGGACATGATCCGCGCCTGGTCGTACGGCGAGGTCAAGAAGCCGGAGACCATCAACTACCGCACGTTCAAGCCCGAGCGTGACGGCCTGTTCTGCGCCAAGATCTTCGGACCCGTGAAGGACTACGAGTGCTTGTGCGGCAAGTACAAGCGCCTCAAGCACCGCGGCGTGGTCTGCGAGAAGTGCGGCGTCGAGGTGACGCAGGCCAAGGTGCGCCGCGAGCGCATGGGCCACATCGAGCTCGCGAGCCCGACCGCGCACATCTGGTTCCTGAAGTCGCTGCCGTCGCGCATCGGTCTCATGCTCGACATGACGCTGCGCGAGATCGAGCGCGTGCTGTACTTCGAGGCCTTCGTGGTCATCGACCCGGGCATGACGCCGCTGCAGCGCGGCCAGCTGCTCACCGACGAGATGTATCTCGAAGCCATCGAAGAGCATGGCGACGAGTTCGACGCGCGCATGGGCGCCGAGGCCGTGTGGGAGCTGCTGAAGAGCATCGACCTCGCCGCCGAGCTCATCAAGGTGCGCGAGGAGATGGCGGGCACGTCCTCCGAGACCAAGCTCAAGCGCCTGTCCAAGCGCCTCAAGCTGGTGGAGAGCTTCATCGAGTCGGGCAACAAGCCCGAGTGGATGGTCATGACCGTCCTGCCCGTGCTGCCGCCGGACTTGCGCCCGCTGGTGCCGCTCGATGGCGGCCGTTTCGCGACGTCGGACCTCAACGACCTCTACCGCCGCGTCATCAACCGCAACAACCGTCTGCGCCGCCTGCTGGAGCTCAACGCTCCGGACATCATCGTGCGCAACGAGAAGCGCATGCTGCAAGAGGCAGTGGACGCGCTGCTCGACAACGGCCGCCGCGGCCGTGCCATCACGGGCACCAACAAGCGCCCGCTGAAGTCTCTGGCCGACATGATCAAGGGCAAGCAGGGCCGGTTCCGCCAGAACCTGTTAGGCAAGCGCGTCGATTACTCGGGCCGTTCGGTTATTGTCGTAGGCCCCACGTTGCGCCTGCACCAGTGCGGCCTGCCGAAGAAGATGGCGCTCGAGCTCTTCAAGCCCTTCATCTTCCAGAAGCTGCAGATCCGTGGCGATGCTTCGACCATCAAGGCCGCGAAGCGCCTGGTGGAACGCGAAGGCCCGGAAGTGTGGGACATCCTCGAGGAAGTCATCCGCGAGCATCCGGTGCTGCTGAACCGCGCGCCGACGCTGCATCGCTTGGGCATCCAGGCGTTCGAGCCGGTGCTCATCGAAGGCAAGGCCATCCAGCTGCATCCGCTGGTCTGCACGGCGTTCAACGCCGACTTCGACGGTGACCAGATGGCCGTGCACGTGCCGCTGTCGCTCGAGGCGCAGCTCGAAGCACGCGCGCTGATGATGAGCTCCAACAACATCCTGTCGCCCGCCAACGGCGATCCGATCATCGTCCCGTCGCAGGACGTCGTGCTCGGCCTCTACTTCATGACCCGCGAGAAGGTGGGCGCGAAGGGTGAGGGCATGATGTTCTCGGACACGCAGGAAGTGCATCGCGCCTATGAAGGCCGGCAGATCGAGCTGCAGGCCAAGGTGAAGGTGCGCGTGCGCGAGTACTCGCGCGATCCGGAAGGCAAGTTCCACGAGAAGATCCGCGTGGTGAACACCACGGTCGGCCGTTCGCTGCTCTCCGAGATCCTGCCGAAGGGCCTGTCCTTCGATCTCGTGAACCAGGACATGACCAAGAAGATCATCTCCGGAACCATCAATGCCTGTTACCGGGCACTGGGCCTCAAAGAGACGGTCATCTTCGCCGACCAGCTCATGTACACCGGCTTCCAGTACGCCACGCGTTCGGCGGTGTCGTTCGGCATCGACGACATCGTGATCCCGGAGCAGAAGACCAAGATCGTCGCGGCCGCCGACAAGGACGTGAAGGAGATCCAGGACCAGTATTCGTCCGGTCTCGTCACGAACGGCGAGCGCTACAACAAGGTGGTCGACATCTGGTCGCGGACGAACGACCAGATCGGCAAGGCCATGATGGAAAAGCTCGGCACCGAAGAGGCCATCGACTCGCGCGGCAAGCCGCAGAAGCAGAAGTCGTTCAACTCGATCTTCATGATGGCCGACTCCGGCGCCCGCGGCAGCGCGGCGCAGATTCGCCAGCTCGCCGGCATGCGCGGCCTCATGGCCAAGCCCGACGGCTCGATCATCGAGACGCCCATTACCGCCAACTTCCGGGAAGGCCTGAACGCCCAGCAGTACTTCATCTCGACGCACGGCGCCCGCAAGGGCCTGGCCGACACGGCGTTGAAGACCGCGAACTCGGGTTACCTCACGCGCCGTCTCGTCGACGTCGCGCAGGACCTCGTGGTCACCGAGCCGGATTGCGGCACCAAGTTCGGCCTCACCATGATGCCGCTGGTCGAAGGCGGTGACGTGGTCGAAGCGCTCGGCGAGCGGGTGCTGGGCCGCACCGTGGTCGAGGACATCCTCAAGCCGGGCACCGACCAGGTGCTGCTGCCCGTGGGCACGCTCATCGACGAGAAGATGGTGCGCCTGATCGAGCAGGAAGGCGTGGACGTCGTGCAGGTGCGTTCGCCCATCACGTGCAAGACGCGCTACGGCGTGTGCGCCACGTGCTACGGGCGCGACCTCGCGCGCGGCCGCCAGATCAACATCGGCGAGGCGGTCGGCGTCATGGCCGCGCAGTCGATCGGCGAGCCGGGTACGCAGCTCACCATGCGCACGTTCCACATCGGTGGCGCGGCGTCGCGAGCGGCTGCCGCTTCGTCCCTCGAAGTGCGTAACAAGGGCACGCTGCGCTTCCACAACGTCAAGACCGTCCAGCACGAGAAGGGTCACCTGGTCGCGGTATCGCGCTCGGGCGAGATCGGCGTGGTGGACGAGTACGGCCGCGAGCGCGAGCGCTACAAGATCCCATACGGCGCGCAGATCACTTCGAAGGAAGGCGACAAGGTCACGGGCGGACAGGTCGTGTCCACCTGGGACCCGCATACGCATCCGGTCATCACGGAAGTGGGCGGCTTCATCAAGTTCCAGGACTTCGTCGACGGCATGACCGTCACGACGCAGCTGGACGAAGTCACGGGCCTCTCCTCCACCGTGGTGCTCGATTCCAAGCAGCGCGGCGGCAAGGACCTTCGCCCGACGGTGAAGCTCCTGAACGCCAAGGGCAAGGAAGCGACCTTCGCGAACACGGAGATTCCGGCCGTGTACACCCTGCCCCCGGGCGCGTTGATCGCGCTCGAGGACGGCGCGCGCGTTTCGGTCGGTGACGTCATCGCACGCATCCCGCAGGAATCCTCGAAGACCCGCGACATCACCGGCGGTCTGCCGCGCGTCGCGGATCTGTTCGAAGCCCGCAAGCCGAAGGACCCGGCCATCCTGGCCGAGAAGAGCGGCGTCGTGAGCTTCGGCAAGGAGACCAAGGGCAAGCGCCGCCTGGTCATCACCGGCGACGACCAGGAGAAATACGAGGAGCTGATCCCGAAGTGGCGCCAGCTCAACGTGTTCGAAGGTGAAGGCGTGACCCGCGGCGAAGTCATCGCCGACGGCGAGTTGAATCCGCACGACATCCTGCGCCTGCAGGGCGTCGAGTCGCTGGCCAACTACCTGGTGCGCGAGATCCAGGACGTCTACCGCCTGCAGGGCGTGAAGATCAACGACAAGCACATCGAGGTGATCATTCGCCAGATGCTGCGCAAGACCGAGGTGCTCGAGATCGGTGAATCCACCTACCTCAAGGGCGAAACGCTCGATCGCGCGCGCGCCAACCTGATGAACGACCGCCTGACGAACGACAAGAAGACCCCGGCAACCCTGCAGCCCGTGCTGCTCGGCATCACCAAGGCTTCGCTGGCCACCGAGTCGTTCATCTCGGCGGCGTCGTTCCAGGAGACTACGCGCGTCCTCACCGAGGCCGCGGTCCGCGGGCTCAAGGACGATCTGCGCGGCCTCAAGGAGAACGTCATCGTCGGCCGGCTCATCCCGGCGGGCACCGGCTTCGCGGCGCACGAGCATCGTCGCGCCAAGGCCGATGCCAACGACCGCGGCAGCTTCATGGATGTGGGCGGCGGCGTCGCCGATATCGATGACGGCGGCACGGGCGTGGGCGAGGGCACCGCCGTCGAAGGCTGAAGGAGCTTCGCTCTAGCTACCGGCCATTGCCGCAACCGCTGGACCGCAGGCAGACCGCAAGGCCGGCCCTTCTGAGCAGGAAGGCGCCGGCCTTTTCTTTGGCGGCGGCCCCGGCGGGGCTTTCTCACGCCGTGCGAGAACGGCGGACGCGCCGCTCTTGATTTCGCGGGCGGACGAAAGCAGGGTTGAGGCATGGATCAGACCATCCAGTTCGTCACCGCCCCCGACGGCGTGAAGCTCGCGTACGCGCGCTCGGGCACCGGCCCGCCGCTGCTCAAGACCGCGAACTGGCTCAACCACCTCGAGTACGACTGGCGCAGCCCGGTGTGGGCGCACTGGTTCGAGCTGCTCTCCACGCATCACACCCTGTATCGCTACGACCAGCGCGGCAGCGGCCTGTCGGATTGGACCGAGGGCGACCTGAGCTTCGAGCGCCAGGTCGCCGATCTCGAGCTCATCGCCGATGCGGCCAAGCTCGAGCGGTTCGCGTTGTTAGGCCTGTCGCAGGGCGCCGCGGTCGCCATCGAATACGCCGCGCGGCATCCCGGACGCGTCAGCCATCTCGTGATCCACGGCGGCTACGCGCTCGGCTGGGCACTGCGCAGCCCCGAGGCCCTGCGCGCCGGCAAGGCGCTGGCCGAAGTCATGCGTGTCGGCTGGGGCGCGGGTACGTCCGCCTTCCGGCGCATGTTCGCCGAGCTGCTGATGCCGCAGGCCACCGAAGAGCAGGTCGCGTGGTTCGCCGAGTTGCAGCGTCGTACGACGAAGCCCGAGATCGCCGCGCGCATCGTGGAGGCCACGGGGGTCATCGACGTACGGCCGCGGCTGCCGGAACTGCGCGTGCCGACACTGGTGCTGCATCCGCGTCACGACGCCATGGTGCCGTTCGAGCAGGGGCGCGCGCTGGCCGCGGCCATACCGAATGCAACCTTCGTCGAGCTCGATACTTCGAACCACGTGCTCACCGAGGGCGAGCCCGCCCACCAGAGGTTCAAGGCGGTGGTCGGTGAATTCCTCGGCTGGCGCGTGGCCGCGCCCGCGCGGCGCATCAGCGACGCACCTTCGCAGGACGCCGCGCTCTCCGAGCTCACCTCGCGTGAGCGCGAAGTGCTCGAGCTCGTCGCCACCGGCGCCAGCAACCATGATATCGCCGCGCGGCTCTTCATCAGCGAGAAGACCGTGCGCAATCACCTCACCGCGATCTTCGACAAGATCGGCGTCAGCTCGCGCTCGCAGGCCATCGTGTTCGCGCGCGATCGGGGTTGCGCGCCCCGCGCGCACTGAGCGATGACGGCGCATCGGGCTCGCTGACGGACGGTTGGAATGGGCGTATTGCACACATTCAAGCTACATCCTGTCTCAGAGGCCGAAAGGCTTTGGCTGCGCAAGGCGTCGAGTCCAGGTTTCGACGTCAAGAGCGCCAAGATCGATTTGCACGGCCAGCTGCCGCGGGGCTTCACGCACGAGCGCATCGACGTACGACTCTATGCGCGCAATGAAGTCACTCCGGTCGGGTTGTGGCACATCGATCCGAACCACCCGTTGCTGGACGCGATGGATCGGACGATCCGCTACATCAAGGAGCAGATACTCGCGAAGCACGACGTATCCGTCGTTACGGCGGACGCGATCGCGAAAGGCACGGGGATCGACATCGAAACGATCGAGCGCACGTTCGCGCTCATGCGCGACGTCGGCAACTTCTACGACGGCGGAACGCCATCTTTGCGTCAACCCGATTCCAAAGGAATTTCGGCGATCAAGCTTCGGCACGATTCTACGGTTGACGACTATCTGGCCTACGACGGTCTCGATGATCTGTTGGAGAGCTTCTACGTCAGGCGTGGAGAGGCGCTCATGGGGGCGGTCGAGTTTTCGAACAAACCATTCGTTCCCCAGGCGCCAGGCCATTCGAGCAGCGAACCGAGCTACGAAGATGATGCGAGGCGTGCCGTCCATGCCGCAATCGAAGCGTGCGTGGCGACTGAAGGGCGCGCGCACGTCGGCAATGTTCCGGCAGCCGCCGAAAAGCTTCTTACCGGTAATGCGAAAGGCCGTCTCACTCAGGCGAAAGCACGAGACCTCGTTCATGCCGCAATTCGTGCATTGTCCGAAGAAGGTGCGATCGAGGCCTGGCCGGAGCGACATCGAGAGTGGACGATCCTCGAGCAACTTCCGCGGACCAGCGAACCTCGAACGAAGAGCGAGCCCATGACTTCGAACAAGAAGGTATTCATCGTCCATGGCCACGACGGCGCAGCCAAGGAAATGGTGGCGCGTTTCGTCGAAAAATTGGGACTGGAGGCGATCATCCTGCATGAGCGTCCAAACAAGGGGCGCACGATCATCACCAAGTTTCGGGAGGAAGCTCACGGCGCCAGTTTCGCCGTGGTGCTGATGACCCCGGATGACGAGGGCAAGGCGAAAGGCGCGGCGAGCTCGAATCTCCGGGCTCGACAGAACGTGGTTTTCGAGCTGGGATTCTTCGTCGGAAAGCTGGGGTTCGAGCGCGTCGTCGCGATGGAGAGCGGCGAAGTGGAGCGTCCGTCGGACCTCGAAGGGGTCGTCTACATCTCCCTCGACAAGGATGACTGGCGCACTGATCTCGCGCGGGAGTTCGAGGCCGCGGGTCTGGACGCGGACTGGAACAAGTTGGTGAGCTGAACCGCGACCTGAGATCCGGGACATTTGTCCCAGTCCGTCCCCTTGCAAATTGAGCCACCCGCCTCAGGCGTTTACGCACGCATGCCGGTGAAATGCATGGAAAGGAGGGTTCCATGCTCAAACGTCTTTCCGTCTTTCTGTACGGCGCGGCCTGCTACGCCGTGTTCTTCGCCACGTTTCTCTACGCGCTGGGTTTCATCGGCAACTTCGCCGTGCCCGTGACGCTGGACGGCATGCCACGCATGTCCATCGGCATCGCGCTCACGATCGACCTGGCGCTGCTGGGAGTCTTCGCCCTGCAGCACAGTGTCATGGCGCGTCCGTTCTTCAAGCGCTGGCTGACGCGCTTCATCCCGGCCGCGGCCGAGCGCAGCACCTACGTGCTGTTCTCGAGCGTCGCGTTGATCGCGCTGTTCGCGTTCTGGCAGCCGCTGGGCGGCGTCGCCTGGGACGTGACGGATCCGCGCGCGCGCGCCGTGCTGTACGGCCTGTTCGCATTCGGCTGGCTGCTGGTGCTCGTGTCGACGTTCCTCATCAACCACTTCGACCTGTTCGGCCTGCGCCAGGTGTGGCTGCAGCTGCGCGGCCGGCCGTACACACCGCTCGTGTTCGGCACGCCCGGTCCCTACAAGCTGGTGCGGCACCCGCTGTATCTCGGCTGGCTGTTCGCGTTCTGGGCGACACCGACGATGACCGGCACACACCTGCTGTTCGCGTTCATGACCACGGCGTACATCCTGGTCGCGATCCAGCTCGAGGAGCGCGACCTCGTCGCCTCGCTGGGTGAGGACTACCGCCGCTACCGCGAGCGCGTGCCGATGATCGTCCCGTGGCCGAAACGCGCCGCGGCCCAGCAGGGTGGCACGCTGGTTCCACCCGCCTCCTGACCCGCGCCTGACTACTCTTCGCGCCCGACCGCCGGCACGCTGCTCGCGGCCGGCGGGCCGGGGAAGATGAGCAGCACGTTGTTCACGTTCGCCGGCAGATGCGCCTGGCCCGACGCGACCGCGCGCGCCACCCCGAGCTGCAGTTGCAGCGAGTAGTCAGTCGAGATGTAGTCCCCCGACAGCGCGGCGTTCGATTTGACGTTCTTGAAGTAGCGCCCGATGGCCTCGTCGCTGCTGTTTGCGGTCGGAATGCCCGGAATGCTCGGGCTCGGATTCTGCACCCGCGCGGTCTGGCCCTGGCCGTGGCAGCCGGTGCAGGACGACATGGGATTGTCGACCGGGCCGTTCAGCAGCCCGCGGAATCCCAGGTGCAGCTTCTGCCCGCGCGCAGTGTTGATCCACTGGGTGCGCGGCGGGCCGTTCGCGAGCAGCCGCACCACGTCGTTGCCCCACATGAGGCCGACCGGCACCATGTGATCCCACCAGTTGGCCGAGCTCGATGCGTTCTTTTCGTACTGGAACGTGCCGAACACCCAGCCGATGGTGGAGCTCGCGCGCGGATCCTTCACCGCGACGTCGATCTGCAGCAGCCGCAGCTTCGGCCGCGCGCCGGTGCCCGTCGCGCGGTTGATGTCGCCTTCCCACTCGAGCGAGCCCGCGAGGAATGGCGCCTGCGCCACCGGTGTCGTGGTGAACAGCATCTTGCAGGTGACGGTGTGCGTCGGGAATTTCGACTTGCGCGGGTCCGGCGCGTCGGGGTTTTTCCACACCTGGCCGATGGTGTGCGCGCCGCGCGCGTTGTAGAAGCCGACGGCCCAGTTGTTGAACTGGTCCACCTGCAGCGCGCCGAGCTCGCCGGGCCGCGACGGGCGTTCGCGCGTCATTCCATGGATGAATTCGCGGCCGCTCCCGGTCGTGTGCAGCCAGGGCGTGTGGTACCACTTGCGCACCGGGTTCGCCCCGATGTCGGCAAAGTTGTTAGCCGGCACCAGGGAAGTGTTGCCCTCGAGGCAGTAGTCGAGCACGGCTTTCAGATAGGCGGGTGCCTGCACCGGATCGCGAAAGTTGAAGGCCGTCCACTTGCGCACGGCCGCGGGCTCGAGCTTCGGCAGGCTCGCCGGATAGCTCTGGCTCAGCTTGAACACCGGCCCCGTCCACCCGGTGGGAGGCAGGTTGAACGCGCTCGGGAATTCGGCCCGCGCGACGTCCGCCGCGAGGCTCGCGACGAGCGCGGCCGCGAAGAAGATGAACAGGGGATGGGCGCGGGCGGATGTCCGGGGGTGCATGCAAAGCTCTCCCTCCCGACGCATGCGGCGCCTGGGATGTCTGCGCCCCCGACTCTGTCTATCTGTCGCGAGCGCGCCCGTTCTTGCAATGGTTGCCCCGCATTTCGTCGAAATCGGCCGCCCGTGGCTTCGCTGCTGCCTACAATCGCGCCGTGATGCAATCCTTCCGGCCCCGGCCCGGTCTTCTTTCTTGAACCGCGAAAAGGCGCGCCAGCAGCGCTTCCTGTCGCTGTGCGAGCCGCGGCGCACGGAGGTGTTTCGTTTCGCGCTGTGGCTGTCGCGTAGCCGGCCCATTGCCGAGGAAGTGGTGCAGGAAACGTATCTGCGGGCCTGGAAATCGCTCGACAGCCTCGAGGACGAGGCCACGGTGGGCTCCTGGCTGTTGACCATCGCCCGCCGCGAGCACGCGCGGCTCTACGAGCGCAAACGCCACGAGACGGTGAACATCGACGAGCTGGCGGCCAGCGAATCGCCCGCGCTGGCCGAGCAGTCCGACCGCGACCCGCACGAGGTGCGCGACGTGCGCGAGGCCATCTTCAACCTGGAGCCGGAGCATCGCGAGGCGCTGATCCTGCAAGTGCTCATGGGCCACTCGACGCTCGAGATCGCCGCCATGCTCGAGATCAGCGAGGCGGCGGTATCGACACGGCTGTTCCGCGCACGCAATCGCCTGCGTGCGAAGCTCGGCCTGGGCCCCGACGAATCGAGGCGGGAGGACGACGATGCAGCACGCTGAGTTCCGCCGGCTGTTCGGCGCCGATCCCCGGCGCAGCGAGCCCGAGGTGCTGGCGCATCGTGCCTCGTGCGCCGAGTGTGACCAATACGCGCGCGATCTCGAGCGCGTGGACGCGCTGGTGCGCGGCGCATCGAACGATGTGCCGAAGCCCGCGCCGCCGCCCTGGGAAATCGAAGCGCGGCGCTCCACTGCATCCCCGGCCGCGCGCTGGTATGCGCTGGCGGCCACGGTGCTGCTCGCCGTGGCGCTCGGCGCCGGCATGTTGTGGGCCGGCAAGCAACGCGATGCGCTCATCGTCGAGGTGGTGAAGCACGCCGACCGCGAGCGCGACGTGCTCGTGACCAGCGACAAACGCGCCAGCGAGGCCAAGATCCGCCGCGCGCTCGCGGCCGGTGGCGCGACGATGGTGATGGACCTGCCGATCTCGATCGCGCGCACCTGCAAGATCCGCGGCACCGTGGCTCCGCACCTCGTGCTGCAAACCAGGGACGGCGCGGTGGCGGTACTGCTGCTCACGAAGGAGCGCTTCCTCGTGCCGCACGACTTCGCCGCCCAGGGTTACGAAGGCACACTCGTGCCCAAGGGCAGCCACTCGATCGCCGTCGTCGGCACCAGCAAGTCGGCGGTGGAGCAGGGTGCCGAGCTGGTGAGTGCGGGCATCGAATGGCCGAAGCAGCCGCCGCCGCTGCCGCCGAAGCCCGACGACTCCGCCGGAACTGCGCCGGCAAAAACGCCGCAGTAAATCTCCCGGTAAGCTTTTCCGGGTCCCTCCGGTCTTCCCCCGCAAGGCGATCAATCGCCATTGGGGGAGGTTTTCATGCCGGCGAAATTCGGTTCTGGTTCGCTTCGCGTCCGCATCCGCGCGGCTCTCGGCTCGTTTGCCGGCTGCGCGGCCGTGGCCCTGCTTCCAAGCGCCGCGCGCCCACAGGAGTCGCCCGCGCCGGCACCCGATGCCGAGCAGGTGGAAGAGATCACCGTCACCGGCTTTCGCGCCAGTCTGGACTCCGCGCTCGCGGACAAGAAGGCCTCTGCGGCCGCCATCGACAGCATCCGGGCCGAGGACATCGGCAAATTCCCCGATTCGAATCTCGCCGAATCGGCGCAGCGGATTCCGGGCGTGTCCATCGCGCGCGACGCGGGCGAGGGCCGCAACATCAGTGTGCGCGGCTTGGGGCCGCAGTTCACGCGCGTGCGCATCAACGGCATGGAGGCGCAGAGCACCACGGGCGGCACCGACAGCTCGGGCGGCTCGAACCGCAACCGCCAGTTCGATTTCAACGTGTTCGCGTCGGAGCTGTTCAACAGCATCACGGCGCGCAAGACCTCGTCGGCCGAGGTGGAGGAGGGCTCGCTCGGCGCTACTGTGGATCTGAACACGGCGCGTCCCTTCGATTTTCGTGAGCTCACCGTCGTCGGCGCGCTCAAGGGCGCATACAACGACCTGCACGAAGGCTGGGATCCGCGCGCGAGCTTCCTCGTGAGCAACCGGTTCTTCGACGACCGTATCGGCCTGCTGTTCTCGGCCGCGTACACCCAGCGCAACCTCGTCGAAGAAGGCTCGGGCACCGTGCGCTGGGACTCGGGCGGCAGCGCCGGCGGGTTCAACGCTGCCTCGACGCCCGCAGGCATCACCATCGCGCAGGCGAATGCGGCGACGACCCTGCACCCCCGCATCCCGCGCTACGGCCAGCTCGAGCACGAACAGCAGCGCATCGGCCTCACCGGCTCCGTGCAGTTCCGGCCGAATGACACGAATCTCCTCACGCTCGACCTGCTGTATTCCGACTTCGAGGCGAAGCGCGACGAGAACTATCTCGAGGCCTTCTCGTTCAGCCGCAACCTGTCGCAGGGCGGCAAGCCCGCATCGTTCATCCGCGCGGGTGAGATCGGCCCGGACGGCTCGCTGGTGTATGGCATGTTCGACGACGTCGACATCCGCTCCGAGGCGCGGCACGACGAGATGAGCACCGAGTTCTACGCGGTGACTCTCCAGGCCGCTCACGATCTCAGCGCGCAGTGGCGCGTTTCCGAGCTGCTCGGCTATTCGCGCTCCGACTACAACAACCCCATCCAGACCACGATCACGCTCGATCGCCCGAACACCGACGGCTACTCGTGGGACTTCCGCGGCAACGATCGCCTGCCCGCGTTCGACTACGGCTACGACGTGGCCGACCCCGCGATGTGGTCGTTCGGCGCCTTGCCCGGCGGCTCGTCGGAGATCCGCATCCGCCCGCAGGGAGTCGACAACACCTTCCAGGTTGCGAAGATCGATTTGCAGTACCTGCCGCTCGCACACCTCACGTTCAAAGCCGGCGCCGACTACAAGAAGTTCGACTTCTCGACCTGGGAATTCCGCCGCGCATCCGAGACTTCGGTGCCGGTGATCGCGGCCTCGGCGGTGCCCGGTCTCACGCGGCTCGTGACCGGTTTCGGCACCGGGCTCGACATTCCGGCCGGCACGCCGCGCACCTGGCGCATCCCGGATCTCGACGCGTTCGCGGACCTGCTGAACATCTACGGCAATACCGGCACGTTCCTGCTCGGCAGCACCACGAACGGCCAGGCGCGCGGCAACAATCGCGCCGTCACCGAGACCGACCGCGGCGTCTATCTACAGGCCGATTTCGAGTTCGACATCGGCATCCCGGTGCGCGGCGACATCGGCGTGCGGTATGCGCGCACGCAGCAGTATTCCGAGGGCTATCAGCCGGCCGGCAACACCGCGCTGCCGACGCCGATACTCACCGCCGCGCGCGAGTATTCGGACACGCTGCCCTCGTTCAACCTGGTCGCCGAGCTCACGCCGAACCTCTACCTGCGCGCCGCGGCCGCCAAGGTGATGACGCGACCCGCGCTCGGCCAGGTGACGCCGGGCGGCTCCGTGACGCTCACGGGCAACCTGGGTCTCGCCATCGGCAACCCGGATCTCAATCCGACGCGTGCGAAAACCTGCGATCTCGCGCTCGAGTGGTACTTCGAGCAGGGCGGCCTGCTCTCCGGCGCGCTGTTCTACAAGGACATCAGCACGTTCGTGCAGACGTTCACGGTGTCGAGGCCGTTCAACACGCTGGGCTTTCCGCTGAGCGTGCTCGCCGGCACCACTCTCAACGGCACCGAGAACTTCTCGTTCAGCACGCCGATCAACACCGACGGTGGTCCACTGCGCGGCTTCGAGGTCAACTATCAACAGCCGTTCAAGTTCCTGCCGGGCCGCTGGAGCAACCTCGGCGCGCTGCTCAACTACACCTACGTCGATTCGAAGATCAATTACTTCACGAATCCGGCGCAGAACCTGTACACCGAGAACGATCTCGTGAACCTGTCGAAGCACGCGTGGAATGCGACGCTGTACTACGACGAGGGCAGCTTCAGCGTGCGCACCTCGGCCTCGTTCCGCGACTCGTACCTGACATCCGTGCCGGCCGCGAACGCGCCCACGATCCAGGACGCGGATGGCACCAACGCCACGCTCAACGTGGACCTGTCGGCTTCGTACTCGCTCAATGACAGCCTGACGTTGTCGATCGAGGGACTGAACCTCACCGACGAGGCGAACGACCAGTTCACCGACACGACCGCCGACCGGGTGGTCGTGTACACGCACACCGGCCGGCAGTTGTTCGTCGGAGCCCGCTACAAGTTTTGATGTCGATGCAAGACGGTGTCTGAGTGGCCCCCGAGCTTGGACGGGGCGCGGCGCCGGGTCGGTCCTCCAATCGACACGCGCACCGTCGGCGGCGATGCCAACGGCGAGTGGAAGTACGTCAACGTCCGGCGCCTGTTCCTGTTCCTGCGGGAGTCGATCGACGAGGGCACGCAGTGGA
>JBIOZI010000371.1:0-4377 GCA_044871085.1 Steroidobacteraceae bacterium
CCAGCTTCTCGAGGTTCCTGGCGATCCCCCGCGGCTCCCGGCCCTCCTTTTGCTTGCGCTTCGCGGCGTGCGACTTCTTGTTCTGCTCGAACAGGAATTTGCCGAAGTCCATGACACGGACCACCGGCGGATCGGCCTGCGGAGACACTTCGACGAGATCGAGCTCGGAGGAGCGCGCGAGATCGAGAGCCTCGAACCGCGTGAGCACTCCCACCTGGCCGCCATCGGCCCCGATGACTCTCACCTTGGGTGATGTGATCTCTTCGTTGCGCCTTACGCGCTTGCTTGCAATAGCTATAAATCAACCCTCTAACAAAGTACGACCGTGGCTCTCGACTTCCACGCGGAGCCGACTAACAAAGTCTTCCGGGGACATCGTGCCGAGATCCTTGCCACTCAAGGAACGCACAGAAATCTGATTCGCCGCCACTTCCTTGTCGCCTGCCACCAGTAGATATGGCACGCGCTGCAGCGTGTGGGCGCGAATCTTAAAGCCCACCTTTTCGTTCCGCAAGTCGATCTCGGCGCGAACCCCCTGATTTCTAAGAGTTTCCGCAACCTGTTGAACGTAGGCGTCCTGGCGGTCGGTGATGTTCATGACAATGGCCTGTGTCGGGGCGAGCCAGGCGGGCAGTTTCCCGGCGTGATGCTCCAGCAGAATGCCGAAGAAACGCTCCAGGGAGCCGAAAATGGCCCGGTGAAGCATCACGGGCGTCTGGCGCTGGCTATGGGCGTCGATATACGTGGCCCCGAGCCGGCCGGGCAGGTTCAGGTCCACTTGGAGCGTTCCGCACTGCCAGGTCCGGCCGATGGCGTCCTTGAGGTGGAATTCGAGCTTCGGGCCATAGAAGGCGCCCTCACCCGGGTTGTAGTCGCACTCGATGCCGGCCGCGGCCGCCGCCGCCTTGAGGGCCTGCTCCGACTTGTCCCAGCTCTCGTCCGAGCCCACGCGCTTCGCCGGCCGGTCGGCGAACTTCACCGCGACGTTGTCGAAGCCGAAGTCGTGGTAGATCGAGATCAGTAGTTTGATGATGGCCACGGACTCGGCGGTGATCTGGTCTTCGGTGACGAAGACGTGCGCGTCGTCCTGCGTGAACGCCCGCACCCGCATGAGGCCGTGCAGCGCGCCGGAGGGCTCATAGCGATGCACCTTGCCGAACTCCGCGAAGCGGATCGGCAGGTCGTGATAAGAGCGGATGCCCTGGTTGAAGATCTGGATGTGGCCCGGGCAGTTCATGGGCTTGATGGCGAACACGCGCTCGTCGGGCGTCTTCGTCAGGAACATGTTCTCGCCGAACTTCTCGAGGTGGCCCGACTTCTGCCACAGCGTCGACTCCATGATCTCGGGGCCGCTGACCTCACCGTAACCGGCCTCGTCCTGGCGCCTGCGCATGTATGAAATGAGCTGCTGGAAGATCCGCCAGCCCTTCGGGTGCCAGAACACGGCACCCGGCGCCTCTTCCTGGAAGTGGAACAGGTCGAGGTCCTTGCCGATGCGGCGGTGATCGCGCTTTTCGGCCTCTTCGAGGCGGTGCAGGTATTCCTTGAGGTCCTTGTCGTTGAGCCACGCGGTGCCGTAGATGCGCTGGAGCATCTCGTTGCGCGAGTCGCCGCGCCAATAGGCGCCGGCCAGCTTCATGAGCTTGAACGCCTTGAGCTTGCCCGTGCTCGGCACGTGCGGGCCGCGGCACAGGTCGAACCACTCGCCCTGGCCGTACAGGCCGATGGGCTCGTTCGACGGGATGCTCGCGATGATCTGCGCCTTGTACTTCTCGCCCATGCCCTCGAAGAGCTTGACGGCGGCGTCGCGCTCCATGACGCGCCGCGTGACCTTGAGGTCGGCCGCCGCGAGCTCCTTCATCTTGGCCTCGAATTTCTCGAGGTCCTCGGGCGTGAAGGGACGCTCGAACGCGAAGTCGTAATAGAAGCCGTCCTCGATGACCGGGCCGATGGTGACCTGCGCCTTCGGGTAGATAGCCTGCACCGCCATGGCGAGCAGGTGGGCGGTCGAATGGCGGATGATCTCGAGCGCCGCCGGATCCTTCTCAGTGACGATCGAGAGCTGCGCGTCGCCGTCGATGACGAACGAGGTGTCGACGAGCTTGCCGTTGACGCGGCCCGCGAGGGCGGCCTTGGCCAGACCCGCGCCGATGCTCGCCGCGACGTCCGCGACGCTCACGGGCGCGTCGAATTTTTTCTGGTTGCCATCCGGCAGCGTAATGACTGGCATGGGCGGAATCTAAATAGGATCAAGCAGTTGAGGGCGGAGCATCCTGCCCGATGCCTTCCGCAGAATCAATTCCGACAAGCGCGCGGGCGCTCCGCTGATATCGACCGTGCGGCGCGGCGTTTCTACTCGCAACGATGAAAAGCCCTTCCAGATCAGGACGCAGAAGCACGGTGCGGCACAAGACCCCACCGCTGCGGTTCGCCGTGATCGGCCTCGGGCACATCGCCCAGGCGGCCGTGCTGCCCGCGTTCCGCCACGCGCACCCGCACGTGAAGCTGGCCGCGCTGGTGTCGGGCGATCGCCGCAAACTCGCCCAGCTCGGCCGCCGCTACGACGTCGAACGGCTGCATTCCTACGACGACGCCGCGGAGCTGTTCGGCAGCGGGGACATCGACGCCGTCTACATCGCGCTGCCCAACACCCTCCATGCCGACTGGGCGGTGCAGGCCGCGACCGCCGGATTGCACGTGCTCTGCGAGAAGCCGCTCGCCACCAGCGCACACGAGTGTCAGCGCATCATCGACGCCTGTGAGGACGCCGGCGTCCAGCTCATGACCGCCTATCGACTGCACTTCGAGCGCTGCAATCTCGAGGTTGCCGACCTCGTGCGCAGGAAACGCATCGGCGACGCACGCTACTTCGACGCGCAGTTCTCCATGCAGGTGAAGCCGGACAACATCCGCGTGGACCGCGAGCTCGGCGGCGGGCCCGAATGGGACATCGGCATCTATTGCATCAACGCCGCGCGCTACGTGTTCGCAGCCGAGCCCACGCAGGTGTGGGCCTGCGCCACCAACTCCGGCGACGAGCGCTTCGAGGAAGTGCCCGAGACCGTGCACTGCGTGATGAAATTCCCGGGCAATCGCGCGGCGAACTTCATCTGCAGTTTCGGCGCGGCCGACCGCTCGCGCTACGAGATCGTCGGCACCAGAGGCAGCATCGTCGTCGACCCGGCCTTCGAATACGCCGAGGGGCTCGCGTACGAGTTGACGGTGGGCGAGAAGAAGAAGCGCAAGAAATTCGCCAAGAGCGACCAGTTCGCGCCGGAGCTCATCCACTTCGCCCAGAGTGTGCGCCGCAACGAACGCCCCGAGCCTTCCGGCAAGGAAGGGCTCATCGACGTCGCCATCATCGAAGCCCTGCAGCGCTCGATTTCCTCGGGAGAATGGATTTCAATGGACGACGTACCGCGCAAGAGCCGCCGCCCGACGCTGCGACAGGAAATGCGCCGTCCGCCCGTGCCGCGCGAACCACCCCTCGTGAATGCGGAGTCCGGACATGGCTAGTCGAAAGAAGAATGGCAATGGCGCCGAGGAGCCGAAACGCGGGCGCGGCGCGCGCGGCATCTGGAACGGCGCGATCAGCTTCAGCCTCATCCACATTCCCGTGAGCCTGCACAGCGCGGCGCGCTCGAGCACGCTCGACCTCGATCTGCTCGACAAGCGCGACTTCGCGCCGGTCGGCTACCAGCGCTACAACAAGTCCACCGGCAAGGTGGTCGACTGGAACGACGTGGTGAAGGGGTACGAGTATGAGAAAGGTGAATACGTGGTGCTCACGGACGAGGACTTCCGCCGCGCGAACGTGGAAGCCTCGCGGACTATCGACATCCAGACCTTCGTCGAGCGCGACGCGATTGCGCCTTACTACTTCGACACGCCCTACTACCTCGTGCCCGACAAGAACGGCGAGCGCGTCTACGCGCTGCTGCGCGAGGCGCTGGAGCAATCGCAGCGGCTCGCAGTGGCAACGTTCGTCCTGCGCAGCCGGCAATACGTCGCGGCGCTCATGCCCGTAGAGAAGACCATCGTGCTCAACACGCTGCGCTACCAGGCGGAGATCCAGCCGCACCCGGAGATCGTCGCGGCGGCGAAGAAGGCCAACGCGGCCGGCGGCCGCGAGCTCGACATGGCGCTCAAGCTGGTGGACGAGATGACCGAGAAATGGCATCCCGAGGCGTTCACCAACACGTATCACGACGATCTGCTGAAGCGCATCGAGCAGAAGGTGAAGGCGGGCCAGACGCATTCGCTGACGGAGCCCGAAGAGCAGGTGACCGAGCAACGCGCCGCGGGCGGCGGCAAGGTGGTCGACCTCATGTCGCTGCTGCAGCGCAGCCTCGAGCAAAAAGGCGGCGCGGGCGACTC
>JBIOZI010000372.1:0-5100 GCA_044871085.1 Steroidobacteraceae bacterium
CGCGCCCTCGCCGAGACGCTCTGGAGCGAGGGCTTCGACGTCTGGTTCGACGACAAGCTCTATGCAGGCGCGAAGTGGAAATCGCTGCTGATGGACAAGCTCGCGGCGGCGCGCGCCGTCGTCGTAATCTGGTCGAAACGATCCATCAAGCGACCCTGGGTGATCAAAGAGGCCGGCATCGCGATGAAACGCAGACGGCTCGTGCCGCTGTGCATCGACGACGGCGAAGTGCCATCACGCTTCCGGGCGCAACAGATCGCGATGATGCACGGCTGGGACGGGCGGAGCCCGCACCCTGAGCTCGCGCGCGTGATCAACGGCATCGCGCAACTCGTGCCGACATCGCGCATCGAGAACGTGCGGCCCGGCTACGACACGAATTTTCTGGGCATCGATCTGCCGCTGCCGGCGGTGTCCGGGGTCGCCGAGGAATTCCGGTACCTGCACTTCAGCGTCGTGCTCAACCCGACGCGACGTCTGCCCTGGTATGTCGCGTACAACATGGCGCCGCGAAACGCGGTGCAGCGCGGCGATGTCTGGCTACCGGATCCGCTGCTTCCAGCGTCGTTCCAGGCGGGCAACCAGCATTTTCGTGGGACCGGCTTCGATCGCGGACACATGGTCGCGCCGCTCACGGTATCGTGGGGCACGACGCGCGAAGCGTGGATCGCCAACCACCAGGCGTTTTTCTGGACGAACAACGTGCCGCAGCATGGGCTGATGAATCGGCACTGGTGGCAGTGCATCGAGAGCTGGGAGCGCGAGCAGGTAGACCTCCGCGGCCGCGGCGTCGGTTTCGCCGGTCCCGTTCTCAGGCACGACGATCCGGTGCACTCAGCCAGTGAGTCTTTGATCGGCCGACTCCGGGTGGTGGACAACTTCAGGCTGCCACGCAGTTTCTGGAAACTGGTCGTATTCCCAAACGCCGGTCGCAAACCACCATTCGACGTGGCGGCATTCCTGCTGGATCAGGACGCCTTGCTGAAGAGCCCGCCGCAAAAGGTGGAGCCGGCGACTTTTCGCGTGTCGCTGGATGCGCTTCAGTCGGTCACGGGGTTTTCATTCAGCGAGCTCATTCAGAGCACCGGCGCGAACCGGTCGGCGTACTGAATCCGGCCACTGACTGATCCGCTGCTGCATTTGCCGCTACGCACTTCGCCACGGCCACTAGTGGTCACGTTGCAACCGTTCAGGAGGGTGGGCGCATCTCAACGAGCCGTTGCCGCACCTGCCGACTGCGCCGCCAGCTCCGTCCGCGCTGTTTCCAGCAATGCAATGGCGGGATTGTCCGCGCCCGCATGAGGGTCGTACGCCAGCGGACTGATCGTGCGTATGGCTTGCGCAAAACGCTTGTCCTGCATTTGCCGCCTCGCAACCATCAAGCGCACGTCGGCGTCGTACGGCGCGAGCTCCAACGCCCATTCGAGTCCATCGAGGGCGGCTTTGGTCGGCTCCTTGCCTTGCTCGAGAAAGCTCGAGTAGTAGTAGATGAGCGGAATGGGATGATCGTTCTCGAGCCGGTTCACCGACACGAAATGTCGGCGTGCGGCCAGCCACGCTTCTTCGGTCTTCGTCTTGGTTGCGATTCGTGTCAGCGCATAGCCCTTTTGAATGAGCGCCGTCATGTTGCCAGGAGCCTTGGCAATGGCCTTGTCGGCAGCACTGATGGCGGCTTCATCGTTGTCCACGTCGAACTCGGCTTCGGCCAGCGCCGCCTGCACGGCTGGTTCGTCCGGATACTTTGCCGCGGCAGCCCGCGCCTCCAGCACCACCTCTGCCGCGCTTTGCTGATCCACACCGCGTTTCGAGCGAATGCGAATCGGCATGCTGGCGCCTTCCGCCTCATTCAACCGTCGCACCGTAATCTGCCCGACGCTCAGCTGATCGGGAGGCACTTTGATGTACTGCATTCGCGGTTTCCGAAGATAGGCATCCAGCGCCCGGTCCAACACCTTCAGATCGCCGAGAGCCGCTGTGGCCGCCGGGAGCTCCGCCTCTCCTCTGTTCAGCCGGTTCAGATAGTCGATGAGCTGCTTGCGGCGCTCATTGTCGGTAATGAGATAGTGAAACAGCAGCCAGCTGCGGCCGTAGAAGTTGTCGTAGCCCCCCGATTTCTGGGCCGCGTAGCGCTTCGAATCCAACAGCCGCTCGATGCTCACGTCCCTGGCTTCGAATAGCTCGTACGCTCGATGCTGAGCCGGCAGCCCGAGCCCGACCGCGCCGCCGGCTTCGAATTTCGCCGTCGAGAAATACTCCGCATATCCTTCGCTGTACCAGCGAGGCACCAGATAGTCCGTGTTCTCCGCCATGAAGTGGTGCGCGTATTCATGCAGCAGCACGAGCTCAGACTCCGATGTCTTGCTGCCACTCGCGGCGTCGATGGGCGGGATGATGGCCAGGGAACCGCCGGCGCGCGGCACGTAGAAGCCTCGTACGAAGCGGGAATTCTCGGCCCCATAGAGCTTTCGGACGATGCGCTCGTTGCGCACGACGTATATCGTCACGCGATTGGACGGACTGGGCTTGGTGTTCTTGGACGGCAGCACGACGCTCATCGCGCTGTAGTACCGTTCGAGTCTGTCGGAATACTTGCGGATCTCCTTTTCGCTTTCATCCGCGTAGATCACGAAGTGATCGCTGCTGGCCTCGTGCCAGTCGGCGCGCGCGGCGCCGGACGCGAACAGGAACAGCGCCGCCGCAGTAGTCAGAACCGTGCGCATCGATTTCTCCTCTGCCGGGAGTCCTCGGACAGTCGGTCAACCGGCTGTTTCGCAACATACTCCGCCGCCCGAAACTAAAAAACCCCCATCGGTTTCCCGAGGGGATTCGTGAACTCCTGCTGCCGCGCAGCGTCGCGAAAGCCGTCGATGGCGGGGCATTTTCATCAACCGATCTGCGAATCGCCGCGCGCGCGCAATGCCGCCCAGACGCAACTGCGTATCCAGGCGTGCATTCCATGTAGTTAGCAAAAGGCGCGTGGCATGCGGGGGACCACTACGCAGGCCGCAGCAGCCTCTGCTATCCTCGGAACGCCTTTACCGTTGCTGATCGAAAGTTGCCCGACAAGGAAGGGGGTCATTCATCATGAACAAGGGCACGCGCACCCACCTCCCGGCCTTCGTGGCCGCCCTGCTATGCGGGCTCTCGACGGCGGCGACCGCCGACAGCCTCGACAGCAATCTCAACCGTCTCTTCGAAACCTGGCGGGCGCGTAACGCGCCGCAGCTCGATGCGTGCACGGCCTGGAGGCAGTCGCTGGACCTGAGCCAGAGGATGGTGTTCCTCACCATCACCCATCGGCTCACCACGAGCCGCCTTGGCGCGTCGGCCGTCGCGCCCACCTCCATCTACCTCCCTATCCACCAGGCGTACGTGCCCGACTACCGGACTCCGCTCGACCACATCAGCGTGGTGTGGGCGATCGCGGGCGGCAATGGTCCGGTCCGTGGTTCGGGCGCGGGCTCGTGCGGGGGCATCGACAACAACCGCCTCTTCATGTCGATGAGTCACCAACTGTGGCTCGCGTTCGGTCTGTCCAACGCGACGACGGGATCCGTGGGCTATAGCGGACCCCTGGTCGATCCGGCGAACAACCGTTCCTGGCGAGATACCACCGACCTTGGCGGGGCTCACGAGCCCTTCACGGTGAGTGACGAGACCAGCTACGGCTCGCCACGCGGCCAGGTGCACTTCTGGTTGCCGCGCCTCAATGCCGAGCGCACGGGCTATTTCATCCCGGTTCAACCGGCGTATCAGCAGGTGTGGCGCCGGGGAGTGGAAGGGCTGACGGACCCGTACATGATCGAGATGGACCAGGACTACAACCTGCAACACGACTCAAACCCACTGTGCGGCCACGCTCTCGACGCCTACCTCAGCAACCACGGCAACTCGGGTCCCGAGCCCATCAACATCAACTGGGAGCCGGCATCTTGCCGTGCTGCGCCTCCTCCCCCGAGCTCGGGCTATCAAGGCTGCTTCACGGATGATGGCAACCGCGCGCTGCCCGCGTGGCTGGGCGACGGTCATACGATCGAGACCTGCACCGCGGCGGCGAGAGGACAGGGGTACGCGTACGCGGGCCTGCAGTGGTACGGTCAATGCTTCGCCGGCAATTCCCTCGGCTACTCCAGGGTCGGCGATGCCGAGTGCAACACGCCGTGCAACGCCTCACCATCGCAAATGTGCGGGGGAGCCTGGCGCAACAGCATCTACGGAACGGGCGGCAACCCACCGCCGCCGCCTCCTCCGCCCGGCGGGGCCGACACTCTCTCGCCCGACCAGTCACTGTTCGCGGGCGACTCCGTCCAATCCGGCGATCACCGCTTCACCTTCACCTATCAGGGAGACGGCAATCTCGTGCTGTATCAGAGTGGCGTGGGTGCCATCTGGTCGTCCGGCACCGCCGGATCCTCAGTGGGCCGCCTGACCATGCAGGCCGACGGCAACCTGGTGATCTACAACGCCAGCGGTGCTGCCGTCTGGCATACGAGCAGCTATGGCAATCCGGGGGCCTATCTAAAGGTGCAGAGCGACGGAAACGTGGTCGTCTATGCCGCGGGCGGCGGCGTGCTCTGGCACACGTTTACTTGCTGCCGTTGAGAGCGCGTAGCTCAACTCGCGGTGCGTCACGACATCCGGGAGCCGCGAGTCAGCGCCTCATCCCAACGGCGACAGGAGACAGGTGACCAAGACGAGCACCAAGATTCGTACGACGATGCAGCTTCCAAATTTGAGGCTGTCAGTGGTGGCAAAGAAGGCGGCATCGCTCGGGGTCGCAACCGCCAGCATATTGATTGCTCCGCATGCGTCCGCAACCCAGATGTTTTGTCCGCGAGCGAACTTCGTCATTCAAACGGCCACCGGTGGAAATCCAGATGCGCCTGAAAAGCTGACGATGACTGCTTCGGCCGATCGACCAACATCCTTTCCTCGATCTTCAGCGGCAATTGGGCTCGGCGAGGGCGACTTGCAGACGATGGGACTGATTCTTACCGACTGCTCGAACGCAAAATTCTTCTGCAAGTCGGTGAACATGTACGGAACGAAGGATCACCAGCCATTCGTGATTGTCGTTCCTCGAGTAGTGCGGCCAGCTCG
>JBIOZI010000373.1:0-2679 GCA_044871085.1 Steroidobacteraceae bacterium
CGACACGCAGGCGCCGAGCGTGCCCGCCGCGCTCGGCGCCGACTCGGTCGCGCAGACCGCGTTCACGTTGCGCTGGAACGCGTCGACGGACAACGTCGCGGTCACCGGATACGAGGTGTTCCGCAACGGCGCGTCGCTCGGCACGAGCGCCGGCACGTCGTTCAGCGTCACCGGGCTCGTGCCCGCGACCACCTACGCCATGCGCGTCCGCGCGCGCGACGCGGCCGGCAACTGGTCCGCGCAGAGCGCGGCATTGAACGTGACGACGGCCGGCGCATCCACGAGCTTCGACGTCACCATCAACAAGAGCGCGCGCAACCAGGTCATCGACGGCTTCGGATTCTTCGGCGCGCAGAACAACTGGTGGGCGGGCGCCACCTCGTTGTGGAGCGATGCCTGGGGCGACCAGGTCATCAGCGACCTCGGCATCACCATCTGGCGCAACGAACACTTCCCGCCCTCGGACAGCCTCAACCAGCAGGACGCCAACTGGACCAAGCAGCTGCCGGTGGTGCGCGGCCTCAAGCGCAAGGCCGACCAGTACGGCGTGAACCTCAAGTACATCTTCACCGTGTGGAGCCCGCCGGCCTCGATGAAGGTGCGGGTGACGAACAACACGCGCGAGATCGGCGTGCCGCACCCGTTCGGCACCAAGCAGGGCGGCGCGCTCGACCCCACGAAGTACGCTGAATTCGCCGCGTGGATGGGCACGGGCATCGACCAGTACCGCGCCGAGGGCATAGAGCCTTACGCGGTCAGCCCGCAGAACGAGCCGTTCTTCGTGCAGGGTTTCAACAGCTGCTGGTACAAGCAGGAGTGGTACCCGCAGATGCTGACCGGCGCCATGTCGATCCTCAAGGCTAACTACCCGGCCGTGAAGGTGTTCGGCAGCGAGGGCATGCTCGAGATGGAAGCCGCCGACAACAACTGGCAGTGGTTCTATCACAAGCAGATCCTCGACAACGCGCAGGCGCGCGCCAACGTCGACATCCTCGCGGTGCACGGGTACAGCAACGGAGTCGCGCCCACCTCGGGCAGCGTCCTCGGCCACTTCTGGGACAGCCACAAGCTGCATTTCGCCGACCCGATGAACAAGAAGCAGTGGATGACCGAGACCTCCGGCTATCTCGATGCCTGGCTCGGCTCCACCGACAAGCCCGGCGCGTTCGCCCTGGGCCTCGACATCATGTCCGCGCTGAACAACGGCAACGTCGCCGGCTGGGTGTGGTGGCAGGGCAGCGAAAACCCCGGCTCGACGGCCGGTGTCGGCGAGTTCGCGCTGATGAACGGCCTCGTGAAGGGCAAGAAGTACCACGTCTCGAAGCAGTTCTACCGCTACGTGCGGCCGGGCGCGGTGCGCGTCGGCGCAACCAGCGTCAACAACAGCGTGTTCGTCTCGGCGTACGAGCATGCGGGCGCGGGCACGCACACCGTCGTGCTCGCGAACACCTCGGCGAGCGCGCAGACCGTCACCGTGGGCGGTGCCGGCCTGCCCGCCTCGTTCGCCATCATCCGCACGTCGGCCGCTGAAAACGCCGTGGGCGCGGGCGACTATGCGACTGGCACGGCGCTCAGCCTGCCGGCCCGCTCCATCACGACGCTGCAGGCCGGCGGCACGCCGCTCGCGACGACTAACTAATTCACGCCGGGGAGAAGGGCGGCCGTTGGGCGGGAAATGGGGCAGTCCTCGTTTCCCGCCCGGCGGGCACGCACAGGCCTGTCCCCTTTTGCCAGGAAACGAGGGCTATTCCCATTTCCTGGCCCCATTTCCATTCCTCGGCGCGGTCAGAAGCGGACCAGCGCGCTGCCCCAGGTGAAGCCGCCGCCGAAGGCCTCGAGCAGCAGCAGGTCGCCGCGCTTCACGCGGCCGTCGCGCACGCCGACGTCGAGCGCCAGCGGCACGGACGCGGTGGAGGTGTTGCCGTGGTCCTGCACGGTGACGATGACGCGCTCCATGGGCAGGTCGAGCCGTTTCGCCATCGCGCCGATGATGCGGATGTTCGCCTGGTGCGGAATGAGCCAGTTGACCGCGGATTTTTCGAGGCCATTGGCCGCCAGCGCCTCGTCGACCGCGCCGCCGAGCTTGGTGACGGCCACCTTGAAGACCTCGCTGCCGGCCCTCTTGATGCCGATGTCCACCTTGTGGGTGACAGGGTCCACCTTGAACCCCTTCGACACGCCGCTCTCGACGTACAGCAGATCCTTGTACGCGCCGTCGGAATGCAGGTGCGTGCTCATGACGCCCGGCTCCATCGAGGCCTTGAGCACCACCGCGCCGGCGCCGTCGCCGAACAGCACGGCGGTGTTGCGATCGCTCCAGTTCGTGATGCGCGAGAGCGTCTCCGCCCCCACCACCAGCGCGCACTTGGCCTCGCCCGCCTTGATGAACTTGTCGGCGATCGACAGCGCGTAGATGAACCCGCTGCAGGCCGTCTCGACGGAGAACGCCGGGCAACCGCGCGCGCCGAGCCGCGCCTGCAACAGCGTGCCGCAGTTAGGGAACACGAGGTCGGGCGTGGTGGTGCCGAAGACGATGAAATCGATTTCCGCCGGGGTCACGCCGGCCGCCTCGATGGCGCGGCGCGCGGCGACCTCGGACATGTCCACAGTAGTTTGACCTTCGGCTGCGATGTGGCGTCGCTCGATGCCGGTACGCGTGCGGATCCACTCGTCGGTGGT
>JBIOZI010000374.1:0-6625 GCA_044871085.1 Steroidobacteraceae bacterium
ATGTCATCGTCAACTCCTCATGGTGCGATCTAGAGCGACGCGGTCTCGTGCAGCGCGTGGCCGGCGGGCTCGATGACCAGCGGATTCACCAGCGTCGCGCCGAGCGGCGGCAGGTCCACCTCGAACACGTCCCCGGCCTGGGCCGTGATGCCGTCCACGAAGCTCACCGTCGCGGTGCCGAAGAAGTGCAGGTGCACGTCACCCGGCACGCGGTGCTGCCGGTACTTGAAGTGGTGATACTCGAGGTTGGCGAACGTGTGGCACATGTTCGCCTCGCCCGTGAGGAAGGGCTTCTGCCACAGCACCGTCTGCCCGCGCCGGATGCGGCTCGTGCCCTCGAGGTGCGCGGGTAGTTTGCCGGTGTTGAGCATGGGGCCGATACCGCACTGACGCAGCTTCGAGTGCGCCAGCAGCAGGTAGTTGCGCCGCTCGGTGACGTGGTCGGAGAACTCGTTGCCGATCGCGAAACCGAGGCGGTGCGGCCGGCCGTCGTCGTCGACGACGTACAGGCCGACGATCTCGGGCTCCTCGCCGTGGTCCTCCGCGAAGTCCGGCGAGCGCAGCGGCTGGCCGCAGGCGACCACGTTGCGGCCGCTGCCCTTGTAGAACCACTCGGGCTGCGCCCCCGGCTTCGGTCCCCCGGGCTTGCCGCCCTCGACTCCGGCCTTGAACATCTTCATGGAGTCGGTGAGCTCGTCCGATTTCAACTTCTGGTGCATCGAGTCGCGCGCCGCGGCGCTGCCGAGATGCGTGAGGCCGGTGCCGGAAACCAGGCAGTGGGCCGGGTCCGGATGCGTGAGCGGTGGCAGGAGGCGCCCGTCGCGCAGCAGGTCGGCGTAGTTGATGGGCGCGTCCAGTGTCTCGCCGGCGATGAAGTGCTCGAGCGTGCGGCGCTCCCCGATGGCCTTGCGCGCCAGCTCGTACATGGTCTCGAAGCCCGCGAGCGGCATGACGACGCCGTTGGCGTGCGCCACGGCGACGCGCACCTGGCCCTGATCGAGGAACTGGAGGAGTCGCATGTGGCTATAACCATCCCGCGTCGACGATGAATTCCTGCGCCGAGCAGGCGCGCCCGTCGTCCGAGGCGAGGAACAGCGCCATCGGCGCGATGTCCTCGGGGCGCACCTTGTCCGGCAACACCTGGTTGCGCTGGATCTCGAGCTCGCCTTCGGGCGTGAGCCATTTCTGGATCTGCCGCTCGGTCATGACCCAGCCCGGCGTCAGCACGTTGATGCGGATGCGATGCTCGCCGAGCTCCGCCGCGAGGCCGCGCGTGAGCCCGATCACCGATGACTTCGCCGTCGTGTACACCGGGAAATTGCGACCCTTGGCGCCATACGAATTCGAGCCGAAGTTGATGATGGACCCGCCGCCCATCTTCTTCATGCCGGGCACCACGGCCTGGATGGCGAAGAACGCGGGTCGCTGGTTCACCGCGATGCGCGCATCGTAGTACTCGGGCGTGACGTCCAGGAAGGTATGGCGGTCGTCGCTCGCGACGTTATTAATGAGTACGTGGAAGTCCCCGAGCGCCTTGGCGGCGTCGCGGATCGCCGCCTGCAAGGCGGGGATGTCGGTGACGTCGACGTTGCGATACCAGGGATGCGCCAGCCCCGCGGTGTCGAGCTTGTCGACCAAGGCCTCGGAGGGCCCCTGAGCCGTGTCGACGAAGGCCACGAGACAGCCCTGTCGCGCGAATGCCTCGGTGAGACAGCCGCCGATGCCCGACCCGCCACCGGTGATGAAGACACTGCGGCCACGCAGGGAAGGGTAGGTGGCGCCACCTTTGAGGGCGGTGGCGGAATCTCTGCGATCGAGCATGTACGACATCTTCCGAGAAAGTGTGGGAATTATTAAAAACCGTTGCAGTATAGTGCGCCCCTTTACAACACGGCGAGACACGGGTGACTAGGAAACGGCTGCGCAGTCAGGACTGGTTCGGCAAGCAGGACAAGGATGGCTTCATCCACCGCAGCTGGCTCAAGAACCAGGGCTATCCGGACGACCTGTTCGACGGCCGGCCGGTGATCGGCATCTGCAACACCTGGAGCGAGCTCACCCCCTGCAATGGCCACTTCCGCGAGATCGCGGAGTTCGTGAAACGCGGCGTCTACGAAGCCGGTGGATTCCCGCTCGAGTTTCCCGTGATGTCGCTGGGCGAGACCCAGTTGAAGCCTACCGCGATGCTGTTTCGCAACTTGGCGTCCATGGATGTCGAGGAGTCGATCCGCGGCAATCCGATGGACGGCGTCGTGCTGCTGATGGGCTGCGACAAGACCACGCCCTCACTGTTGATGGGCGCCGCGAGCTGCGACCTGCCCACCATCGGCATCTCCGGCGGGCCGATGCTCACCGGGCATTTCCGCGGCAAACAGATCGGCTCGGGCACCGGCGTGTGGCAGATGTCCGAGGACGTGCGCGCGGGGAAGATGTCGCAGGAGGAATTCACCGCCGCCGAGTCGTGCATGCACCGGTCCAAGGGCCACTGCATGACCATGGGCACGGCGTCGACGATGGCCAGCATGGTCGAGGCGCTCGGCGTCTCGCTGCCGGGCAATGCCGCCATTCCGGCGGTCGATTCGCGCCGCTATCGCCTGGCGCAGCTGTCCGGCCGCCGCATCGTCGAGATGGTGCGCGAAGACCTGGTGCTGTCGAAGATCCTCACGCGCCAGGCATTCGAGAACGCGATCAAGGCGAACGCGGCCATCGGCGGCTCGACCAACTCCGTGGTGCACTTGTTAGCCATCGCGGGACGCATCGGGGTGAAGCTCACGCTCGAGGACTGGGACAAGCTCGGCTCGCAGCTGCCCTGCCTCGTGAACCTGCAGCCCTCCGGCCAGTACCTCATGGAAGATTTCTACTACGCGGGCGGCCTGCCGGCCGTGCTGCGCGAGATCGAGAAGGTGCTCCACAAGGACGCGCTGACCGCCAACGGCAAGACGATGGGCGAGAACATCGCCGGCGCGCAGTGCTGGAACCGCGACGTCATCAAGGCCTTCGACGATCCGTTCAAGGCGCACGCGGGCATCGCCATCCTGCGCGGCAATCTCGCGCCCGACGGCGCGGTCATCAAGCCGTCGGCGGCCACTCCCAAACTACTCAAGCATCGCGGCAAGGCCGTGGTGTTCGAGAGCATCGAAGAGTTCAAGGCTCTCATAGACGATCCGAATCTCGACATCGACGAGAACAGCATCATGGTGCTCAAGGGCTGCGGCCCGAAGGGCTACCCCGGCATGGCCGAGGTGGGCAACATGGCGCTGCCGCCCAAGATCCTCAAGAAGGGCATCACCGACATGGTGCGCATCTCCGATGCGCGCATGAGCGGCACCGCGTACGGCACGGTCGTCCTGCACGTGGCGCCCGAATCCGCCGCCGGCGGACCGCTGGGGCTGGTGAAGACCGGCGACGTGATCGAGCTCGACGTGCCGGCGCGCCGGCTGCATCTCGATGTGAGCGATGCGGAGCTGGCGAAGCGCAAGGCGGCCTGGGTTGCGCCGTCGCCGCCCACGCGCGGCTACTACAAGCTGTACGTCGAGACCGTCCAACAGGCCGACAAGGGCGCGGACCTGGACTTCCTCGTCGGCGGCAGCGGCACCACCGTCACCCGCGACTCGCACTGAAGGCGGTACCGGGAAGGGGTTTCCCGGGGTCGGCGGCGCGACCTGTCGGAGCCGGCCGATGAGCTTTGCCGCCGTCGCCTGCCGCTTTCTTGTCCCTGCGCCGCGTCCGCGCGAGCTCGTGCCGCGTTAAGTTTTGCCCATCGCCCGTCCCGACGAAGATGACGGGTGTCAGCTCGCCGAGGCGGCTGTAAGGCAGCGCCGCGCACTTTCCACCCGTTCGTGCGCGGCGAGTACCGACGTCGGCGCGGTGAAACCCGCGATCCGATCGGCAACGCGGCGAGGGGACGGGCGAATTCGGCGCGGCGATGGGAATTTCGCCGGGTCGAGCTTGTCGATATTCCGCGCGGCGAAGATACTCCGCCGCGGAGGCCGATCTGATCCGCCGACATCGCAAACTGCTGGTGCACCTGCTGTCCGTGGCGTTCCTGTGCGCCCAGTTCGGCATCCTGGCGCACGCCAGCACCCACCTGAAGGCCGACCCGCACGGGGTCCCCGCCACCCAGCTCTGCGGCGAATGCCTCTCGTCCGCGCCGCTGCTGAGCATGGTCGGCGGCGCGCCCACGATCGTGTTGGCCATCAAGGCGCTCCCGCATCGCATTGACGACGCGCAGGCCATCGTCGCGCCGCTGACACGCGCGTTCTGCGCTTTCCGCTCGCGAGCACCGCCCACCTTCCTCTGACGCGTTGAGATTCACGCCGGCGCGCGAGCGTCCGCGTGTTTGTTAGCTTCAGAGGAGACAACCCATGTCGAGTTTCAGGCCCGTGGCGGCGCTGTGCGCGTTCGCCCTGTTGCCTGCCATCGCACCGGCCGCGGACGACGCCGCGGGTTTGCGTGCGGAATTGCAGGCATTGAAGAGCGACTACGATGCGCGCGTCGACGCACTCGAGGCGCGCATCCGGCAACTCGAAACGGCTCCCGCCGCGGCGCCCGAGCCGCCGGCGCCGGCGCCCATGCCGGCCGGCGGATCCGGTGGCGGCGCATCCGCGTTCAATCCGGCGATCTCGCTGATCCTCGGCGGCAGCTACACCCACACCTCGCGCGATCCGGCGGACTGGCACATCGCGGGCTTCCCGCCGAACGGTGGCGAGGCAGGTCCGGGCGAGCGCAGCTTCAACCTGGGCGAGTCCGAGCTCACCTTCAGCGCCAGCATCGATCCGTATTTCTCCGGGCAGCTCACCGCAGCAATTACCAGCGAGGACGAGATCGAAGTCGAGGAGGCGTTCGTGCGCACTACTGCGCTGCCGGAGGGCTTCACTGCGAAGCTGGGCCGGTTCTTGTCCGCATTCGGCTATCTCAACGAAGTGCATGCGCACGCCTGGGACTTCGTCGATCAGCCGCTGGTCTATCAAGCCTTGTTTGGCGGCCAGCTCCGCCAGGACGGCGTGCAGGTGAAGTGGCTGGCACCCGCCGACCTGTTCGTCGAGGTCGGCGCCGAGACCGGCAACGGCGGATTTCCAGCCACGCGCCGCGCCGGCAACGGCATGAACGGCGCAAGTTTGTTTGCCCACGTCGGTGGCGATGCCGGCGACTACACCAGCTGGCGGGTCGGCGCCTCGTACCTCGCACAGAAGGCCGAGCGGCGCGCCGGCGGCATAGTCGAGGAATCCGGCGCGCCGCTGTTCGATGCCTTCACGGGCGATGCGCGCACCTGGGTGGTGGATGGCGTGCTCAAGTGGGCGCCGTCGCCGCGGCGTCAGTTGAAAGTGCAGGGCGAATACATGCGCCGGCGCGAGAGCGGCGAGATAGCCGACGCCACGGGGTTCTTGCTGGCGGATGACTACCGCAACTCCAGCTCCGGCTGGTACCTGCAGAGCGTCTATCAATTCGCGCCACGCTGGCGTGTGGGCGCGCGGTACGACTCGCTCGATGCCGGCACTCCACGCTTCACGCTGTCACCGGATGGCCTGCTCGATGCCGGCCCCGATCGCCTGTCGTTGATGCTCGACTGGAACCCGAGCGAGTTCTCGCGGCTGCGCGCGCAGTACGACTGGGACGACGCGCGCGACGAAGGCGGGCGTGATGACGTGCTGCGCCTGCAATACATCTACGGCATCGGCGCTCACGGCGCGCACAAATATTGAGGGCTCCTCCATGAAGAAATTGTTAGGCCTGATGATTGCGCTGTGCACGACCGGCGCGGCCCTGCCCGCGCAGGCGGCGCTCAAGGTGCTGGCGACCACCTCCGACTGGGGCGCGCTGACGCGCGAGCTCGGCGGCGAGCGCGTCGACGTGTACGTGGCCACCACCGCGCTGCAGGACGTGCACCGTGTCGAGGCGAAGCCCTCGCTGGTGGCGCGGGCCCGCACCTCCGATCTCGTCGTCGCGACCGGCGCGGAGCTCGAGGTGGGCTGGCTGCCGGTGCTCATACAGGAGTCCGGCAACCCGCGCATTCAACCCGGTGCCAGCGGGTTCTTCGAAGCTTCCGCCTTCGTGCACAAGCTCGAAGTGCCCACGAAGCTCGACCGCGCCATGGGGGACATCCACCCGCAGGGCAATCCGCACGTGCAACTCGATCCGCACAACATCGCGGCGATTGCGCATGGACTCACCGAGCGGCTGAGCGCGCTCGAGCCGGCGCAGGCCGCGTTCTACGCCGCGCGCGGCCGGGATTTCGACGCGCGCTGGTCGGCGGCCATCGGCCGTTGGGAAGCGAGGGCGGCGCCGCTCGAGGGCGCGCAGGTCGTGATCATGCACCGCGACCAGGCGTACCTGTGCCACTGGTTAGGCCTGACCGAGGTCGCCTCCATCGAGCCCAAGCCGGGCGTGCCGCCGACGGCGGCGTACCTGGGGCAGCTCGTCGGCAAGCTGACCAGCGCGCCGCCCAGGCTGATCCTGCTCAATGCCTACAACGATGCGAAGCCCGCGAACTGGCTGGCGCAGCGCGTTCACGCGCCAGCGGTCGTGTTGCCGTTCTCCGTGGGCGGGTCGCCCGTAGCGAAGGACCTGTTCGGATTGTTCGACGACACCCTCAATCGACTGCTGGCGGTGCTGAAATGAACCTCTT
>JBIOZI010000375.1:0-10461 GCA_044871085.1 Steroidobacteraceae bacterium
CAATGCCGCGAGGGTCGATTGACGCAGCTCGTTGGCGAGACGCGCGAGCAGCAGGCGGGCATCGCGCGCCGCCGGCGCCTGCGCGACCAGCGCTTCGAGCTCGGAAAGCGCCTGCGGCTTGCGCCCAGTGCCGGCCAGCAGCCGCGCAAGCGCGAAGCGCAGCTGGGCGTCGGCCGGCGTGCGCGTCAACTGGCCGCGCAGCAGGGCTTCCGCCTCCGCGGGCCTGCCCGCGGTCACGAGCCGCTGCACGTCGTTGAGCACCGCAATCATGGCCGCAAGCGTAAAGCAAAAGCGCCGCCGTTACGCCGCTTCGAAGTAGTTAGACGCGGGCGCCGCGGCGCGCCCGAAACGGCTGCGCGACCGGGTGCCGCCGGCCCGGGATTGCCGGCGAGGCGTCCCCGCCACGAGGCTCCAATGGTCCATATCCCCGGCTTCGTCCCGGGTCCGGGCCGAAAAAATCGCTGTTGCAGAGTCGCAACGCGCTGATGTGTCACCGAAAAAGCTCAAAAACGGACACTGCGACGAATACCAATATTCCACGCTGAACCGAATCGCACGCAGAGGGCCCCGGAACCCGATGTATTCCCTGTTGCGGCAGCAATTTAACTCATGTGGATTTTATGCAACAAAGCCGTCTTGGGTGTTGGGAAACCTCGGAACCGTTGATATGATCCGGCGCAAGGGTGGGTCGCGCGGACGCAAATCTGCTTCCAGATGCTGACGCGGACACACAACTAAAATTATTGGTCGGCAAGGGGTTCGCTCCGTAATGAAGCGTGCAAGGTCGATCGAACTTAATCTCAGGAGTCAAAGATGTTGAATTCCTCTCTCAAGAATTCAGTACGTCTTGCATTAGCCACAGCCGCCACCGCGTCGATGACGCAGCAGGCAGCGATGGCGCAAGACCAGGGTGCTTCGGACACCGAAGGGAAGATGGACGAGGTCATGGTCACGGGTTCGCGCATTCGCCGCGTGGACGCCGAATCGGCCAGCCCGATCCTCACGATCGACCAAGCCGCCATCGAAAAGGCGGGCGTGACATCCGCCGGCGACCTGCTGCAGAGATTGCCCACCATTTCCGGTTCCGCCGTCAACCCGGCGGTGAACAACGGCGGCGGCTTCGGTGAAGCCAACGTCGAGCTGCGCGGCCTCGATGCCAAGCGCACTCTCGTCCTCTTGAACGGCCGCCGGCTCGGACTCGTCGGCGCCAGCGACGCCACCGACATCAACCTGATCCCCGTGAACCTCATCGAGCGCGTCGACGTGCTCAAGGAAGGCGCGGGCGCCATCTACGGCTCCGATGCCATCGCGGGTGTCGTGAACTTCATCACGCGCAAGGACGTGGAAGGCGCGGAGCTCTCCGCGACCTACGGCCAGACCGCTGAAGGCGACGGCGCCACGCAGAACATCAACCTGCTGTGGGGTACGTCGGGCGACAACTTCCGGTTCAGCATCAACGGCAATTATCAGAAGGCCGACAAGGTCTCCGCGGGCGACCGCGACTTCTCGCGCTTCGCGATTTACTACTATTCGGGCACGGGCACCGCGCCCGGTGGCGAAATCTTCCCCGGCGGCTCGAGCCGCGTGCCGACCGGCCGCTTCTATCTGCCGGCAACGGTTCCGGGCAACGTGCCCGCCGGCCTCGCCGGCTGCGGCAGCGTGACCCGCGTCGAGGGCGCCGCCGGCGACGCGCTCACCGCGGCCAACTTCCGCTGCTACGTCGGCTCGCAGGACGCGTACAACTACCAGCCGTTCAACCTGATCATGACGCCGCAGGAGCGCGGCTCGGTCTTCGCGAACTACGAGTACGACATCAACGACGCCATGCAGCTCTACACCGAGCTGCTCTACAGCCGCACGAGCTCGGGCTTCCAGATCGCGCCGCTGCCGTTCGACTCGCAGGCCGACGACGTCATCATCTCGGCGCAGAGCTACTACAACCCGTTCGGCTACGCCTTCGGCGGCCAGACCGGCAATCCGAACCTCACGGTGCGCATGGAAGCCCTGGGCAATCGCCGCAGCGAGACCTCGTCGGATTCCAAGGTGGCAAAGGCCGGCATGCGTGGCCCGCTGTTTGGCACGGAATGGAACTATGACGTGATGGCCGGCTACAGCCGGATCGATCAGGTCAATTCGGTGTTCGGCTACCTCTATCAGCCGGGTCTGGCGGGCGCGTTCGGTCCGTCCTTCTTGAACGACAACGGCACGGCCGGCAATCCGGCCGACGACTTCGTCCAGTGCGGCACGTCGGCCAATCCGATTCCGCGCGGCCAGTGCACGCCGGTGAACATCTTCAACCTGCAGGACCCCGCGCAGGTCCAGGCACTCAAGACCATCTCCTCCGGGTACTCCACCGAGCGCGTTTTCGCTTCGAAACAGGCATCGTTGGCGTTGGACGGCAAGATATTCAGCATGCCGGCGGGCGATGCGCTCATGTCCGTGCAGGCCGACTACCTCGACCTGCGCGGTGACTTCAACGTCGACTTCCTGATCACGGCGACGCCGCCCAACTTCCTGAACTGCTATCTCGCGCAGGAAACCTGCTCGGGACCGAATGGCGGCGGCTACGACGTGAAGGAGCTCTCGGCGGAAATCTTCCTGCCCCTCGTGAAGGACATGACGGGCGTGCAGGCGTTGAACCTGACCATCGGCTCGCGTTATTCCGACTACTCGCTGTTCGGCAACACGACGAACTCGACCGTCAAGCTCGAGTACCGTCCGGTGAACGACATCCTGCTGAGCGCCACGTTTGCCGAAGTGTTCCGCGCGCCGACCATCCTCGACCTGTACGCGGCGCCGACCAACAACTCGTCGACCTTCGCCGATCCCTGCGTGGGTTTGACGGTGCCCCGTATCAACGCCAACCCGAACCTGGCGGCCATGTGCATCGACGTGCCGACGGACGGCTCGTTCACACAGCCCAACGGCCAGGTCACAGGCCTGCTGCAGAGCAACCCGGATCTCGATCCCGAGACGGGCGACGTCACAACCGTGGGTCTCACGTGGCAGCCGGGCTTCCTCAACAACAACTTCTCGATCCGGGTCGACTACTGGAACTACGAGATCGACGGAGTCATCACGCAGCTCGACACCACGTACAGCGCTCGCGTGTGCGTACTCACCGGGGATCCGACGTACTGCGGTCTCGTGACGCGACTCAACGACGCCAACAACGCGGGCACGATCCTCGTGTTCCGTCAGCCGACCATCAACCTCGGCACGTTGGAGACGGACGGCGTCGACATCGGCGCGCGGTACTCGTTCAAGGACACGGGCATCGGCGACTTCGCATTCCAGGTCGACTGGACGCACATCAACAAGTACGTGAACACGGCGCCGAACGCGGATCCGGTGGACACGGTTGGTACCTACAACCGCCAGTTCGGCAACTACGCCAAGAACCGCGCCCAGGCTAGTGTCGGCTGGAACATGGCTTCCTTCGATGCCCAGCTCTCGGCCCGGTACATCGACGGAATCTCGCTGCTGCTGCCCATCGGCGGTCTGATCGAAGAAGAGGACAACGTGCCGTGGGTGGTCGGCTCGCGTACGTACTTCGACCTCTTCGTCGGCTACCAGATCAGTGACGACCTGAAGGTGTCGCTGTCGGGGACGAACCTGACGGACAAGCAGCCGCCGCTGCTGTTCCAGAACAACGTCACCAATGCGAACACCGACGTGAACACGTACGACACCCTGGGCCGCAGATTCTCGGTCTCGGCCTCGTACATGTTCTGATCCGGCCGCGAGGCCGATCGGCCTCCTCCAAGGGCCGCGTGGCATTTGCCACGCGGCCCTTCGTTTCGTAGGGTCGCTGCCGTGAACTCTTCCGCGGATCTTTACGCCTCCGTCGAACGCGCCGGATCGCTGCTGGCCGAGGGCAAGTACGCGCCGGCAGAAGCCGAGGCGCGCGCGGTGCTCGCGCGCTCGCCGGGCGACGTCGGCGCGCGCGTGGTGCTCAACGCCTGCCTGCAGCTCACTCGGCGTTTCGGAGAGGCCGTCACCGTGGCCGAATCGCTGGTGCTGAGCGCGCCGCAGGAGCCCGCGCACTGGGTCAATCTCGGCACGGCGCGGCGGGGCGTGAAGCAGCACGACGCGGCGTTGGAGGCGTACGCGCGCGCGGCCACGCTCGGGGCATCGGGCCCGGAATTCGCATTCAACGTGGCGCTGACGCACATCCAGCGTGGGGACCTGGATTCCGCGCGCTCATTGCTCGAGGGCGCGACGAAGCAAGACCCGCTCGACGGCGAGATACGTATTTTCTATGCACAGGTTTGCTACGAAACCTTGCGTCTCGATGAAGCCAGCGCGGCGCTCGCGGACTGGCAGACTCTGCAACGACTCGACACCACGCAGATTGCGAACATTGCCCTGCTGCTCATGAATCTCGGCGAGACGCGCAGGGCCGAGGTCGCGATGCGCCAGGCGCGCGCCGACAAGGCGGCGCCGGCCGGGGCGATGCTCACGGTGATCACGCTGCTCGAGCGCACCAATCGGCTGGTCGAGGCGCGCGAGCTCATGGATCGCCTGCTCGCCGATCCGAAGGTCGAGATCCTGATGCCGGAGCGCATGGCGCTCGAGGGCCAGATCCTGCAGCGTGAGGGCAGACACTCCGAAGCGGAAGCGCTGTTCACGCGTGCATTGCCCGGAAAGGAGGATTTCCACCGCCGTCATCACCTGCTTTTTCCCATCGCGAGCTCTCTCGATGCGCTGGGCCGCTACGATGACGCCTGGCGCGTGCTCGCCGAGGCACATGCCTCGCAGGTGGAAGCAATTCAGCGGCACTCGCCGGAGTGGTCGTTCCGAGCCATGCCCGACATGGCCGTGACCGAGCTCGGCTGCGAGGCCGGCGACGTCGCAGCCTGGGATCACACCGGCGCTCCGTCCACCGCCGAGAGCCCGGTGTTCGTCGTCGGCTTTCCGCGCTCGGGCACCACGCTGCTCGAGCTCGCGCTCGATGCGCATCCGCAATTGAAGTCGATGGACGAGCAGCGCTTCGTGCAGGACGCGCTCGATGAGCTCGTGGCCGAAGGCGCCACCTACCCACGCCACTTGCGCGACCTGTCGCGCGATGCGCTCGACCGCGTACGAGCCCACTATTGGAAGCGCGTGGCGAAGAAAGTCACGCTCGCGCCCGGCCAGCGACTGGTGGACAAGAATCCGCTGAACATCCTGCGCCTGCCCGTGATCCGGCGCGTGTTTCCGAACGCGCGCACCCTGCTCGCGGTGCGTCACCCCTGCGACGTGATCCTGTCGTGCTACATGCAGCAGTTCCGCGCGCCGGATTTCGCGCTGCTGTGCCGGAGCATCGAGTCGCTGGCGCACGGCTTCCGGCGCACGTTTGACTACTGGTATGCGCAGGCGGCCCTGGTCGGGCCCGCGGTGCACGAGCTGAAATACGAGGAGCTGGTGCGCAATTTCGACGCCGGCATGCGCGCAGTGACCGATTTCCTCGAGCTGCCGTGGGACGAGGCCATGTTGCGTCCGGCGGAACGCGCGCAGGCCAAGGGTTACATCAGCACGCCCAGCTACGCGCAGGTGACGCAGCCGGTGAACCAGAAATCCGTGGATCGCTGGCGGCGCTACGAGAAATACTTTGCCGCCGCGCTGCCGCCGCTCGAGCCGTACTTCGCGCGCTGGGCTTATGCCGGCGCCGCGGTGAACAGCAGGTAGGTAGAGAGAATGAACTTGTCGCCGGACTCGGGCGGCAGGCCCTCGTGCTGATACATCCAGTACGGTGGAAACATCAGCAGGCGCCCGGCGCGCGGCATGACTTCGACACCGAGCCTCGGGAAGCGCGTGCCGCCGCCGTCGGCGACGTCATTGAGATACCAGAGCAGGACGAGATAGCGATTCGCCAGATGATTGATCGCATCGAAATGCAGTTGAAAGCGTTCGACCGGGCCAGCCCGGCCCACGGGCCGGTAGCGCTTGAGGACGAGATCGGCCGACGCCTGCGAATTCGGCACGGGGATGTCGAGGCTGACGTCGGCGTTGTAGCGCGCCAGGGCCTCGTCGATGCGATTGCGAAAGAACGCGGCCGTCGCCGGATCGCCGTGCTTCGTGAGATTCAGCTCCGTCCAGGCCGAATCCTCGAGTCCCGCGCGCACCTCGCGGCCGTTGCGCGCATGGTGCGCGCTCAGCGCATCGAAGCCCTTGAGCAGGCGCGCGCACCAGGTGGCCGGCAGCGCGTCGTCGTAGACGCGGATGAAGGCACGCAGGTCCTGGTGCGGGTTCGGGAACATCGCGCGTATCCTATCTTTCCACGCCCATGAACGCCGCAGAACAAGGGCACGCGCTGCTCAAGCAAGGCAAGGCCCGCGAGGCCGAGGCCGCCTTTCGTCGCCTGCTCGAGACCGAGCCGGATCACGTCGAGGCGCTCAATGTCGTCGGTCTCGGCGCGCTGCGCGACGGCGACATCGATCGCGCGTTGACGCTGCTCAAACACGCCGCCGCCGTGGACGCCGGGCAGGCGCTGACGCACCTGCATCTGGGGCGCGCACATGCAGCCGCGTTCGAGTTCGAGGCCGCGGGGCAGGCCTACGCCGCGGCACTCGCCCGCGAGCCGACGCTGCACGCCGCGCGCCTGCATCTCGCGGAGCTCAGCGAGAAGCGCGGCGACACGGCCCGCGCGGTGCTGTCGTACGCGCGCGCGCTCAACGGCGCCCAGGCCGAGGGGCGCTGGGTCGACGCCGCCACCACGCCGGCGCCGCTGCAAGCCGCGGTGGAGCATGCCTTCCGATTCGTGCGCGAGCGCCGCCTCGCCGGTTTCGCCGAGCTCATGGAGCCTTTCGTGCAACAGCACGGCCGCGGAGCGCTGCGCCGCGTGGAGCAGGCCGTGCGCATCTACCTGCACCTGGAGCCGGCCGTGCGGCCGGATCCGCGCCAGAAGCCGACATTCCTGTTCTTTCCGGGAATTCCCCCCACGCCGTACTTCGACACGGGACTCATTCCGGAGATCGAGGCGCTCGAGGCGCGCACCGGCGCCATCCGCGCGGAGCTGCTGGCGCTGCTGCCGGGCGCCGCGGGACGCGAGCGTGTGTTCCACAACGGCGAGCTCGAGCAGCAGAACCTGCGCGGCCTCGCGGAGCCGCCGAGCTGGAACGGCTACTACTTCTTCCGTCATGGCGAGCGGCGCGCGGACAACTGCGCGGCCTGCCCGAACACCGCGGCAGCGCTCGACGCGTTACCGCTCACGCGCGTGCGCGGCCACGGGCCCGAGGTGCTGTTTTCGGTGTTCTCGCCCGGCACGCACCTGCTGCCGCATTGCGGAGTCACGAATACGCGCGTGGTGGGCCATCTGCCGCTGCTGATCCCCGAGAACTGCGCGCTGCGCGTGGGCGGTGAGGAGCACCGCTGGCGCGAAGGTGAGGTCGTGGTGTTCGACGACACCTACGACCACGAGGCATGGAACCGCAGCGACCGTCCGCGCGTCGTCATGATCTTCGACCTGTGGAATCCCTTCCTCTCGCAAGCCGAGCGCGCCGTGCTCGCGGAGCTCGTGGTCGCGATGGGCGAGTTCAACAGCGCCGTCGAGGCACTCTAACCACCATGCGGCTGCCGCGTCCGTTCATCCGCCTGCCCGTGCGCTTCGATCTCGAGCGTCTGCGCGCCGAGATCGCGACGGTGCCGCCCGACGCCTGGGCGCCGCATCCCAACCACATCGCCGGCAACACCTCGCTGCGGCTCATCAGCGCGGAGGGCGGCGAGAACGACGACGTCGACGGCGTCATGCGGCCGACGCCGCACCTGGCCAAACTACCGTACCTGCGCCAGGTGCTCGCGAGCTTCGGCGTGGTGTGGAGCCGCTCGCGGCTGCTGCGCCTCGACCCCGGCGCGGACGTGCCCGAGCACGCGGACATCAACTACCACTGGTTCTATCGCGTGCGCGTGCACATTCCCATCGTCACGCGGCCCGAGGTGCTGTTCCACTGCGGCGGCGAGACCGTGCACATGAGCGGTGGCGAGGCCTGGCTGTTCGACAACTGGCGCCTGCACCGCGTCGAGAACCCGACACCGGACGCGCGTATTCACTTGGTGGCGGACACCTCCGGCAGCGCGAGCTTCTGGCAGTTCGCGGGCCTGGGCGCGCAGCCCGGTGCCGCGGATCGCGAGCATCGCTTCGACGCCGCGCGCGAACACGCGCTGCTCACCGAGCAGACCGCGCTGCGTCCCGTGATGTCGCCGGGCGAAGTGGACTACCTGGTCGGCGACCTGCGCACGGAGCTCACGCCGACGGCCGATACACCGGAGCTGCGCGCGCGCCTGGCGCGCTACCACGCATTGCTGGATGGGTTCACGCGCGACTGGCGCCAGGTCTATTCGCTGTTCGGCGAGCGTGCCGAAGCGCGCGGGCAATTCGAGCACCTGCGCGATTCCGTGCGCGCCGGCTCGCGCGAGCTCGGCGAAGGGCTGATGATGCGTACCAACCGTGTCGCCGCACACAAGGTGCTCGAAGGGCGGGTGCTGCGGGCGGTGTTGCCGCAGAAGCCGGCGGACGTGGCCACGCGTGCTGCCGTTTCCCCTGGTCGCCCGGCGAACCGGATCGAACGGCCGGTGTTCATCATCGCAGCGCCGCGCTCGGGCAGTACGTTGTTGTACGAGACACTTGCCGAGAGCCACTCGCTGCGCACGCTCGGCCGCGAATCGCACGGGGCCATCGAGGGAGCACAACCGGAGCTGAGCCCCGGCGCGCCGGGCGTCGATTCGAACCGGCTCGAGCGCCGGCACGCCACTGCCGATGTGATCCGCAAGCTTCACGAGGAGTTCGCGGCGCAGAGTCGTCCCGCGGCCGGTGCCGCCGGCGCGGAGGTCGCAAGCCTGCGTTTTCTCGAGAAGACACCGAAGAACGCGCTGCGCATTCCGTTTCTCGACGCCGCTTTCCCCGACGCGCAGTTCATATTCCTGTGGCGCGAGCCGCGCGGGAACCTCGCCAGCATCATCGAGGCTTGGAAGGCGGGCAGGTGGGTGACGTATCGCGGCCTCGACGCGCGCGCCGATCCGTGGTCGCTGCTGCTGCCGCCGGGCTGGCAGGCCATGCGCGACAAGCCGCTGCCCGAGATCGCGGCGTTTCAATGGGAGAGCGCGAATCGCATCGCGCTCGACGATCTCGAGAAGCTGGATCGCAGTCGCTGGACGACGGTGACATACGAGGATCTGGTCGCGCAGCCGCGCGCCGTCGTGGAGCGGCTCACCAGGTTCATCGGAATCGAGATGGATGCGGGACTCGAGCGGCGCTTGTCGGCGCCGCTGCCTCCGTCAAAGCAAACAAACACACCCGCTGCGCCCGACAAGTGGCGCCTGCATCAGCAGGAAATCGAAGCCCTGCTCCCGGCTTTGCAGCGAACCATCGATCGCCTGCCGGCTGGTTAGCCATGCCCCTGGCATGGTTTCGACCCATGGTAGTCCTGCACGGCAAGATCGGCAGAACCGAACGTTCGCGAGCGTCCGTCTCGTTCGAGCTCGAGGGGCACGATGTCGAGTTCGTATCGCGCGGAGCGCACAGCCCGGTCGGCGACGGGGATGTCATCTCGCTCGTAGTTAGGCGCGGATTCCTGCCGATCTGGGGTTCCGTCGCCCTCGCTTTTGCTTTCGAAGGCGAAACGAAGGTACGCAGCGTCGGCATCGGCCTGCCCGTGAGCGCTGTTCTGTTCGGCTTGCCGCTGCTGCTCGTCGTCACGGCGATTGAAGTTTTCGGCGGCGGCAGCGCCTATGACATCGGCCGGGAAAGCGAAATGTGGCCGGCCATGACCTTCGGCTGGTCGTTCGTGGGATACGGCGCCTATCGACTGGTGGAAATCGTTCGCGCCGTGAAGTTGCTCCGCGAACATTTGCAGACTTCGCCTGCTCACGATACAAGCAAGAAATGACGATCTCGAAGAGAAACACACTCAAGTCGCTGTTGGCTTGCGCAGTTGCGCCGGCGTGGCGTGTCGCCTCGGCGTCACCGGCGGACGAGGTCGCGAAGAAACGCTGGGACTCCGTAATGCGCCTGTACGCCGACGCGAACAGGTATGTTGACCACACACGGGCGACGGTACAAAGCTTGTCCGTAACGTTCCAACACCAAAGCTGGATCGCGTACGACGCGAATGCAGGTCTCTGTATCCAATTCTCGGCAGGTGATGAACTTCGAAGTGCGATCATCATGGAGAAGGCGAGTTATCAGGAGTGGAGCGTCGTTCGAGGATGGGGTTCTCTTGAAAACCTTCCCAAGGCGATGAACATCATTCGCGGAATGAGCGGATTGAGCGCGGGGAGCGCTTACTGGATTACTTCGCTTCTGCTTGCACGGCGCAACGACGAGCCGCTTGGCCTGCTGAAACTTTCCGAAGTTGCTTGCGCGCCTGACGCGAAGGGTTGCGAGACTCTGGTCGGAAGCTTGGGAGGCCGCAGCATGGCTCTAAGGCTGGACGATGAATCTCTTCGGATAAGGGAAACAAGAGTTCAGGTGAAGCGAGTGGA
>JBIOZI010000376.1:0-7964 GCA_044871085.1 Steroidobacteraceae bacterium
GAACAGCGGCATGTTGAGCAGGCCGACGCCCGGCGCGCGCATGTTCATGATGGTGACGACCACGTTGATGGAGCCCAGGATCGACGAGGCGCCCATCAGGTGGATGGCGAAGATGGCTCCGGGCACCAGCACGTAGTGGAAGTGCGCCACGACGAAGTACGTGTCGTGATACTGGAAGTCCGCCGGCACCACCGCGAGCATCAGGCCCGAGAACCCGCCGATGGTGAACAGGAACAGGAACGCGAGCGCGAACAGCATCGGCGTCTCGAAGGTCAGCGAGCCCTTCCACATGGTCGCGGTCCAGTTGAACACCTTCACGCCGGTCGGGATGGAAATCATCATCGTCGACAGCGTGAAGAACAGCTGGCCGGCGAGCGGCATGCCCACCGTGAACATGTGGTGCGCCCACACGATGAACGACAGGAAGGCAATGGCGGCCGTGGCGTACACCATGGCGTCGTAGCCGAACAGCGGCTTGCGCGAGAACGTCGGGACGATCTCCGAGATGATGCCGAAGGCCGGCAGGATGAGGATGTACACCTCGGGGTGGCCGAAGAACCAGAAGATGTGCTGGAACATCACCGGATCGCCGCCGCCCGACGCCGAGAAGAACGTCGTGCCGAAGAAGTGATCGGTGAGCAGCATCGTCACGGCGCCCGCGAGCACCGGCATGGTGGCGATGAGCAGATAGGCCGTGATCAGCCAGCTCCAGCAGAACAGCGGCATGTTGAGCAGGCCGACGCCCGGCGCGCGCATGTTCATGATGGTGACGACCACGTTGATGGAGCCCAGGATCGACGAGGCGCCCATCAGGTGGATGGCGAAGATGGCCATGGGGAAGCCGTCGCCGCCCTGCAGCGACAGCGGCGGATACAGTGTCCAGCCGCCGGCCGGTGCGCCGCCCGGAACGAAGAGGGTCGACAGCAGCAGCGTGAACGCGAACGGCAGGATCCAGAACGAGAAGTTGTTGAGTCGCGGCAGCGCCATGTCCGGCGCGCCCACCTGCATCGGGATCATCCAGTTCGCGAGGCCGGTCCAGGCCGGCATGACCGCGCCGAAGATCATGACCAGCGCGTGCATGGTGGTCATCGAGTTGAAGAACTCGGGCTCGACGAGCTGCAGGCCGGGCTTGAACAGCTCCGCGCGGATGATCATCGCCATGAATCCGCCGATGAAGAACATCACGCACGCGAAGATCAGGTACATCGTGCCGATGTCCTTGTGATTCGTCGCGAAAACCCAGCGCCGCCAGCCGTGGGCCGGGCCGTGGTCGTGCTCATCGTGGGCGTGTGAATCGTCGGCTGTGTGTTCGTGTGCCATGTCTGACTTCTCGCTGGAAACTGGTTACTGGGCGGGCGTCGCGGGGGCGGTGGACGCCACCGTGGCCGCTTCGACCGGCGCGGTCGGCGAGACCATGCCTGCGACCTTCTGCTCGGTCTGCTTGGCGCGCAGCCAGGTGTCGAAATCCGCCGGCGACTTCACTTCGACGACGATCGGCATGAAGCCGTGATCGCGGCCGCAGAGCTCGGCGCACACGCCGCGGTACGTGCCGATCTTGTCGGCGTCGACCTGCACCCAGATCTCGTTCACGTATCCGGGGATGGCGTCTTTCTTCATGCCGAAATCCGGCACCCACCAGGCGTGGATGACGTCCTGCGCCGTGAGCAGGAAGCGGATCTTGGTGCCCGCGGGGATGACCAGCGCGTTGTCCACGTCGAGTAGATAGTGCTCGATGCTCTTGGGGTCGATGCCCGAGCCGAGCCGGCGGGCGGCGTCGCTGTCACGCTTGAGCGTGGAGAAGAAGCTCACGTCGTGGCCGAGGTATTCGTACTCCCACTTCCACTGGTAGCCGGTCACCTTTATGTTGAGCTGGACCGCGCCCATGTCCTCGATCTGGATGAGCGTCTTCGCGATCGGCACGGAGATGCCGACGAGGATGAAGATGGGGATGACGGTCCAGATGATCTCGACCTTGGTGCTGTGCACGAGGGTCGTGTCGGGCACGGCGCCCTTCGACTTCCGGAACTTCACCAGCGAGTAGATCATCACGCCGAAGACGACGATTGCGAGCAGCACGCAGACGATCAGGATGACCGTGTGCAGCCAGTGGATTTCCTTGCTCAGGATCGTCACGCCTTTGGGCATGTTGAGCCCGCCCCAATCGGCGTGCGCAACGTTTGCCAGCAAGGCGAGCAGCGGGACTGCGGCAGCCTGTAGCAGGCGGCGCGCTTTGGCGTTCTTCATGTGAAAGCTCATCGATGACCTCAAGAAAACTTGTCGTGAGAGCCGGCGCACGGCAGTGCCGGCGACTGGCTCATGCCGCCAATCAATTGCCCGAGACGGGCTGCAAGCTGGCGACGCTCCTCCTCTGTCAGAAACTTACCGACCTCGTAGGCCCGGCCGTGCGACTCGATGACGAGATGGCCGCGGTGGAGGGGCGATTTCGGGCGGCGGATTTTAACTCGGGCCCAGTGGCGCGGGAACACGATGTGCTGCGGAGTTCCGCGCGCGTAGTCGATGACGACCTCGTTTTCGGTGACGGCGATGTGCTCGCGGTCTTCGCGTCTTTGCATATTCGCGTGCAGTGCCCAGCCGAGGAGCAGCATCTCGAGCCCGGCGAAGGGCAGCACCGGCCAGAAACCCAGCACCGTCGCGGTGCCCGCGATGCCGAGCGTGGCGCCACAAATCAGCGCGAAGAACACCACCGCGCCGCGTGTGCTCAACGAGCAATGAGGGCAAAGTTCGATGTGGAGAGCGGGGGCGCGCACGGGGCGCGACTATACCAGCAAATTTGCGGGATCACTCAAGGGCTTACGAGTGCCTGACGAGAGAATCGACGGCGTTCTCCAGCCATGGCGGACAGCCTGTCGGCAAGGCCCCGACACCCGCCGGAACCACCGCGAGCGGCGGCGCCCCGAAGCGGCTCGACAGTGTCTCGATGTTGGCTTCGACCAGCGGCATTTCCGTGAGCAATTTGTTCGCCACCCAGCCTGCGAACGGCAGGCCGCATGCACGTATCGCCTCGCGCGTGAGCAAGGCGTGATTCAGGCAGCCCAGGCGCATGCCCACGACGAGGATGATCGACAGGGGAATCTGCGGAAGCGTCAACTTTTCGGCGATGTCCGCCATGGATTCGGTGGCCGAGATCGGCGCGTGCCAGCCGCCCGCGCCTTCCACGACCACGACGTCGGCGACCGCGGCCAGCCGCGCGTACGCGCGCACGATCTTCTCCGGCCTGATCGAGACGCCGGCGGCGCGCGCCGCGAGGTTCGGCGACGCGGGCGTCGCGAGCAGCCACGGGTTCACGTCCTCGTAGGCCGCCGCGACGTTGCTCGCGCCTAACAACTCGAGCGCGTCGTCGTTGCGCGGGCCATCCGGCGTGCTCACCACGCCCGCGGCCACCGGCTTCATCACGGCCGTGCGCAGGCCGCGCGCGACGAAGCCGCGCGTCAGGGCGACGGCGACCAGAGTTTTGCCGACGCCGGTGTCGGTGCCGGTCACGAATAGTCCGCGCGTCATCTCTCGCCACGCCGGCCTATGGCGCTCGCCGGGATCACCGTCTCGCGCGGGAAATCAGCCGCGTCGCCGCGCGCGGCGCGCTCCGGGCCCCAGCTGCTGGCGTGGATGACTTCGTAGGTCGCGGGTAGTTTGCCGTCGCGGCGGGCCGCCTCGTAGGCGCGCGTCATCGCGGCGAGGCGGCGCGCGCCGGTGAGCCCGCGCGCGCGCCCCTGCGTGACGTTGTGCGCGCCGATGGCCTTGAGCTCGCGCATGAGCGCGCGCACGTCGTCGTAGCCGATGACGATGCGGTCGACGTCCAGCACGGGCTCGGACAGCCGCGCGTGCATGAGCGCGCTGACGAGCGCGTGCGGGTCGAAGAAGTGGTTGACGTGATTGCCGGGCGCACCGCTCGCGGCCCAGGCCTCGCGCAGCTCCGCGAGTGTGCCCGGCCCGAAGGTGCTGAACAGCAGCAGCCCGCCCGGCGCCAGCACGCGCGCGAGCTCCGCGAACACGGCATCGAGGTCATCGCACCACTGCAGCATCAGGCTGCTGAACACCAGCTCGAACGACGCATCGCGAAACGGCAGTGTGTAGGCGTCGGCGCGCACGCGCTCGAAGCGGCGCAGCCAGCGCGACTGTTGCCGCGCCTGCTCGAGCATGCCGGGCGCGATGTCCGCGGCGACCACCAGCGCCTTGGGGTAGCGGCGCTTCAGCGCGCGCGTGGAATGGCCCGTGCCCGCGCCGAGGTCGAGCACCGCGCGCGGCGTGACCGCGAGCTCGTCGAGCCGCGCGAGCAGCTCGGCGCGCACGCGTGCCTGCAGCTCCGCCACGGCGTCATAGCCCTTGCTCGCGCGATCGAAGGCGCGCGCCACCGCGTGCCGATCGAGCGCGAATACCTCGCGGGGGTCGTGCGTGCTCATGCGGCCAGCACCCGCGCGAGCGCGTCGAGCAACGCATCCACCTGCGATTCCTCGTGCGCGGCGGAAAGCGTGACCCGCAGCCGCGCCGTGCCCGCCGGCACCGTCGGCGGGCGGATCGCGCTCACCAGGAAACCTTCCGCCTCGAGCGCGCGACTGGCCGCGAGCGCGCGCGCCTCGCTGCCGAGCACGATGGGCTGAATGGCAGTGACGGTGGCGCCGACGGTGGTGCCTGGTCGGGATTCCCGGGAGTCCGTCTCCGGCGCGACACCGCGCTCCTTCAACCCCGCGCGGAAGCGCCGCGCGAGCGCGAGCACTTTCTCGCGGCGCCACGACTCGCGCCCGCTCACCACCAGCGCGGCGCGCGTGGCCGCGGCCACCGCGGGCGGCAGCGCCGTCGTGAAGATGTACGTGCGCGCTTTCTGCAGCACGAACTCGATGAGATCCGCATCGCCCGCGACGAACGCGCCGAAGGTGCCAAAGGCCTTGCCGAACGTGCCGACCAGCACGGGCACGTCCGCCGCGCCGAGACCAAAGTGCTCGCAGCAGCCCCGACCCGTCGCGCCGACCACGCCCAGGCCATGCGCGTCGTCGACCATCAGCCACGCCCGCGACTCGCGCGCGGCGCGCGCCAGCTCCGGCAGCGGCGCGACGTCGCCGTCCATGCTGAACACCCCGTCGGTGACGACCAGGCGGCTCGTCGCGCCGGGCTCCGCCTTCGCGATGACCTCCGCCGCGCGGGCGGCATCCGCATGGGGATAGCGCCGCACCTCGGCTCCAGACAACCGACAGCCGTCGATCAATGACGCGTGATTGAGCTTGTCCGTGACTATGAGCGCCTTTTGGCCCGCCAGCGTTCCAATGACACCCATATTGGCCATGTAGCCGGTGGAGAAAACCAGCGCCCGCTCGCGGGCGGTGAACGCCGCGACCTCCTGCTCCAGCGCTTCGTGCTCGACTCCGTGACCGGTGACCAGATGGGACGCACCGCTGCCGACGCCGTGCTTCGCGGCGGCGTCCTGGAACGCGCGCACCACCTCGGGATGTGCCGACAGGCCGAGGTAATCGTTACTGCAGAAGTTGACGAGACCGGCGCGCGGCATCACGCGCCGCGTGCGTGTGAGTTGGCGCTGCTCGAGGTCGGCGAGCGCGGACCTCAGCGCTGCCGCGTCGCGTTGCAAGCAGCCCCCGGTCGCGGCGCCGGATGCCCATGCGCGCAATCCGGTCCATGCACGTGTTCGCCGCCCTGCGCACCGCTCGGTGCCGCGAGCCCCTCGGGCACCAGCGGCTGGATTCCGAGCCGGTCGAGCAGCGCGCGATCGCGGGCCACGTCGGGGTTGCCCGTGGTCAGCAGCTTCTCGCCGTAGAAGATGGAATTCGCGCCGGCGAGGAAACACAGCGCCTGCAGCTCGTCCGCCATCGACTCGCGTCCCGCCGACAGGCGCACGAACGCCTTCGGCATCACGACGCGCGCGACGGCAATGGTGCGCACGAAATCGAACGGATCCACCGGCTCCTTGCCCGCGAGCGGCGTGCCCGGCACGCGCACGAGCTGGTTGATCGGCACGCTCTCCGGATGCTGCGGCAGATTCGCCAGCGTCGCGAGCATCGATGCGCGGTCGCGCGTGGTCTCGCCCATGCCGACGATGCCGCCGCAACACACGTTCAAGCCCGCCTCGCGGACCGCGGCGAGAGTGTCCAGCCGGTCCTGGTAGGTGCGCGTGGTGATGATCTCGCCGTAGAACTCCGGCGACGTGTCGACGTTGTGGTTGTAGTAGTCGAGCCCGGCGTCTTTCAGCTCGCGCGCCTGGTCGGGCGAGAGCATGCCGAGTGTCGCGCAGGTCTCCATGCCGAGCGCGCGCACTTCGCGGATCATCGCGGCCACGGCTTCGACGTCCTTCTTCTTCGGCGAGCGCCACGCCGCGCCCATGCAGAAGCGTGTCGCGCCCGCGTCCTTCGCGGCCTGTGCGCGCGTGCGCACCTCATCGAGTGGCACCAGCTTCTCGCGCTCGAGGCCGGTGTCGTAGCGCACGCTCTGCGGGCAGTAGGCGCAGTCCTCGGGGCACGCGCCGGTCTTGATAGACAGCAGCGTACTCATCTGGACGGCGTTCGCCGGGTGGTTGGCGCGATGGATCTCCTGCGCCTTGAGCATGAGATCGCCGAAAGGCAGCGCGAACAACTGCTCGATTTCGGCCACGGACCAGTCGTGCCGGATTGCGGTGTGCATGCTCGCCATCTACCACCTTATCTGTTGATTCGCATCAATTTTCCGGCTGGGCGCCGGAACAGGTGCGGGTGAAACTTCGGGCATGTTCGGGAGCCGCACCACCATTGTCAACCGCCTCCGTCAGCTCAGGTTGACGACGCCGCGAGCCGTGTCCCGCCTGCTGGCGGCCACGCTGTTTCCCCCGCGCTGCTGCCTGTGCGGGTTTCCGGGCGCCAGTGTCGATCTCGATCTGTGCGCGTTCTGCCGCGTGGACCTGCCGTGGTGTGCGGAAAGGTCGCGCGACACGCTGGCCGCGCTGTCCTATGAGCATCCCGTCGACGAGATGATCCGCCGCCTCAAGTATCACGGCGACCTCGCGAAGGCGCGCGTGCTCGGCGTGCTGCTGGCGCAGACGGTGCGCGAGCAGGGAATGCCGCTGCCCCGCTTGCTCGTGCCCGTGCCGCTGCATGCCGCGCGGCTGCGTGAACGCGGCTTCAACCAGGCCGCCGCTCTGGCGCGCTACGCCGCGCGGCTGCTCGAGGTTTCCTTTGCGCCTCACGCCATGCATCGCCTGCGTGACACGCCGTCGCAGACCGCGCTCGACGTCGCGCAGCGACGCGCCAACGTGCGCGGCGCGTTCGCGGTGCGCGGAACGCGCGCCCTCGGCAGGTTGTTAGAGGCCGGGCACGTGGCCGTAGTGGACGACGTCATCACCACCGGCAGCACGGTGAACGAGGTGCGCGCCGTGCTGCTCGCGGCGGGAGTGCGCCGCGTGGACGTGTGGGCGGTGGCTCGGGCTCACGCCCGGCCCGGCGCGCATCAGGCGGGCGGGCCCACGAGTTCGCGATACGACAGGGACAGCGCAATGACTTCGAGCGAAGTCACGACTGCCGCGAGCACGACCACGACGCCGATCACCGCGATATGAGTGCCGAAGCCGCCGAGCAGGTCGAGCGCATGGCGAAACAGCCGCGGCAGCAGCACCGTCGCCACCACCAGGCGCCAACCGTTGCCGCGCGAATGCTCCCAGGCCGCGCGCAGGTCCAACCTCTGCCCGAGCGCGACCGCGGGGAGCACGAGAATGAACCGCGCAACGCAGTAGAGCAGCGGAATGCTGACCCCGAGCGCGATGAAGTCGTACGAGTGCTGCGTGTCCGCGTCCGGCCCGGGCGCGGGAGCGCCAGCGGGTACATACCGCGTAAACGTCACGGCGACCACGAGCGACACGAGGGCGAGCCAGGCCAACACGTACGCAACCGATCCGAGGAATACGGTTGCAAGATAGGTCGATGTCGAGCTGCGCACCTGCGCGAAGGTGGGCGGCCCCGCTGGGCCGCCCGACA
>JBIOZI010000377.1:0-50701 GCA_044871085.1 Steroidobacteraceae bacterium
GTTCACGCGGTACGGGCCGTATAGATAGACCGTGGCGCCTTCCCGGAGCGTTCGAGCGGCGCCCGCAAACAGTGCCTCGGTCGCCGACCACGGCGAGATGTGGATCATGTTGATGCAGACCACGGCGTCGTAGCGGGCGGCCACGGGCCAGCGCGGCGCGTGCACGTCGAGCGCGACGGGCGCATCGACATTGGCGAGCCCGGCTTCGCGGATGCGCGAGGAGATGGCCTCGCGGCCCGGAGCATCGGGCTCCGTGGGCTGCCAGCGCGTGCGCGGCAGCCGCGCGGCGAAGAAGCACACGTGCTGGCCCGAACCCGACGCGATCTCGAGCACGGCGGCCTGCGCCGGCAGCACGGATTCGAGCACCGTGAGGATGGGGTCTTTGTTCCGCTCGGCGGCGGCGGAGAACAGCGGGGCGTCGGTCACGACGGCGGGCGCTCGGCGCGGACGCGCCGCACGATGCTCCAGGCGAACAGCGAGATGACGCCTAACAAGATGCCCATGAGCAGCGCCAGCCACCAGTGGAATCGCCAGGCCTCGACCAGGCCCCACGCGACCCCGATGGGAGTCATCGTCAAGAGCATGGGTTTGGCGATCTTCATGGGAACAGAGGTGGTGCCTGGTCGGGATTCTCGGGATTGACTAAGGAGAAGTGGTGGTACCGGGAAGGGTTTTACAAGGGTTGGAGCGGGCGCCGACCATTCAGCGGCACTGGCGCAATAGTGTCACTTCGCTCCCGGATCGATCCAACCCTGGCAAACGCCTTCCCGGTACCATTTCTTCCTGGCGGCACAATCCCGAAAACCCCGACCAGGCACCACCCACCGTCACAGGATGTAGCGCGACAGATCCTCATCCTTCGCGAGGGCGCCGAGATGCTGCTCGACGTACGCGGCATCGATCTCGATGGCGGAGCCGCCTTTCTCGTTCGCATCGAACGACACGCTCTCGAGCAGGCGCTCCATGACGGTGTGCAAGCGCCGCGCGCCGATGTTCTCGGTCTTCTCGTTCACGCTGAACGCGATTTCGGCGATGCGCCGCACTCCGCTCGAGTCGAACTTCACGTCGACCTTCTCGGTGTCGAGCAGCGCCTTGTACTGCGTGGTCAGGGACGCGTCGGGCTCGGTGAGGATGCGCACGAAGTCTTCCACCTTCAGCGACTCGAGCTCCACGCGGATCGGAAAGCGGCCCTGCAGCTCGGGAATCAGGTCCGAGGGCTTGCTCATGTGGAACGCGCCCGAGGCGATGAACAGGATGTGATCCGTCTTGATCTGCCCGTACTTCGTGGACACGGTCGACCCTTCCACGAGCGGCAGCAGGTCGCGCTGCACGCCCTCGCGCGACACGTCCGCGCCGTAGCTCTCCTGCCGCCGCGCGACCTTGTCGATCTCGTCGATGAACACGATGCCGTTCTGCTCGGCATTCATCAACGCGCGGGCGCGCAGCTCTTCCTCGTTCACGAGCTTGCCGGCCTCTTCCTCGACCAGCAGCTTCTGCGCTTCCTTCACTTTCATCTTGCGCGGCTTCGTGCGCTGTCCGCCGAGGTTGGCGAACATGCTCGTCAGCTGCTCCTGCATCTCTTCCATGCCCGGCGGCGCCATGATCTGCACGCCGGGTGGGATGGCGCGCACGTCGATCTCGATCTCGCGCTCGTCGAGCTGCCCTTCGCGCAGCATCTTGCGGAATTTCTGCCGGGTCTCGGCGTCGCGCGGCGACTCCTCGGCATCGGTGGAAAAGCCCATCTTCTTCGGGCTCGGCAGCAGCGCGTCCAGCACGCGCTCCTCGGCCGAGTCCCTGGCGCGTTCGCGCACCTTGGAGATTTCCTCGTCGCGCGCCATCTTCACGGCGACCTCGGCCAGGTCCTTGACGATGGAGTCGACGTCGCGGCCCACGTAGCCCACCTCGGTGAACTTGGTGGCCTCCACCTTGACGAACGGCGCGTTCGCGAGCTTCGCGAGACGGCGCGCGATCTCGGTCTTGCCGCAGCCCGTGGGGCCGATCATGAGGATGTTCTTTGGCGTGATTTCCTGGCGCAGCGGCTCGCCGATCTGCATGCGGCGCCAGCGATTGCGCAGCGCGATGGCGACGGCGCGCTTGGCGTTGGCCTGGCCGACGATGTGTTTGTCGAGCTCGGAGACTATTTCGCGGGGAGTCATCTTTATTGCTGGCCTTTCAATTCTTCGATCACGAGGTTGCGATTCGTATAGATGCAGACGTCGGCGGCGATGTTCAGCGCCTTCTCCACGATGGCGCGCGCGTCGAGCGGGGTGTTCTCGGCCAGCGCGCGCGCCGCGCTCTGCGCGAACGGCCCACCCGAGCCGATGGCGACCAGGTCGTGCTCGGGCTCGATGACATCGCCGTTGCCGGAGATCACGAACAGGTTCTTCGTGTCGCCGACCAGCAGCAGTGCCTCGAGGCGGCGCAGGTAGCGGTCGCCACGCCAGTCTTTCGCGAGCTCGATGCACGCGCGCGTGAGATTGCCGAACTTCTCGAGCTTTCCTTCGAAGCGCTCGAACAGGGTGAAGGCGTCGGCGGTGCCGCCGGCGAAGCCGCCGAGCACCCTGCCATTGCCGAGAGGCCGCACCTTGCGCGCGTTGCCCTTCATCACCGTGTTGCCGAGCGTGACCTGCCCGTCGCCGCCGATGGCAACGGCGCCATTACGCCGCACGGCAAGGATGGTCGTGCCGTGCGGATTGAAACTCTCCGACATGTGAACCTACGTTTTGCGTTTCGCCCGAGGGTGGGAAGCGTCGTAGGTGCGGGCCAGGTGGGCGAAATCAAGGTGCGTATAGATTTGCGTCGTGGAGATGTCGGCGTGGCCGAGCAGCTCCTGCACGCCGCGCAAATCTTTACTCGATTCAAGCAGATGCGTGGCGAATGAGTGCCGGAAGACGTGCGGATGCACGTGGCTCGGCAGACCCTTGCGGCGCGCCCACATTGCGATGCGTAGCTGGATGGCGCGTGGGCCGACGCGCGCGCCGTTCTTGCCGACGAACAAGGCCTGGGCTGCGACCGCCGCGATGGTGGCGCGTTCTTTCAGCCAGGCGCGCAGCGCCTCGATGGCCTTGCGGCCCACGGGCAGGATGCGCGTCTTCGCGCCCTTGCCGGTGACGCGCACCGTGCGGTCGGCGAGATCCACGTGTGCGAGGTCGAGGCCCACCAGCTCCGCCAATCGCAGCCCCGAGGAATAGAACAGCTCCATGATGGCCCGGTCGCGCACCGCGAGCGCATTTTCGGGCGGGATGTCGAGCAGGTGGTTGAGTTGGTCGACGTCGAGCGTGCCTGGCAGACGCTTCGCCGCCTTGGGCGCGCGCACGTCGACGGCCGGGTTGGCCGCGATGACCCGCTCGCGCACCAGGTAGTTGCAGAACCCGCGTACCGCCGACAGGCGGCGCTGCACGCTGCGCGGATTCAGGCCCGCCGCGTGCGAACGCGCCGCGAACACGCGCACGTGCTGGCTGTCGACGCGTTTCCAGTCGGCGACGTTGCCCCGCTCGAGGAAGTCCGCGAGCGCGCGCAAGTCGCGCGCGTAGTTAGACGAGGTGTGCGGCGAGAGCCGCCGCTCTTTCGAGAGGTGCGCCAGGTAGCCGTCGATCAGCGTGCGATCGGGCATGACGGGTGAGGGGACAGACTTCCGTCTGTCCCCACTCGACTACGGCCGCGAAAGGGCGTCGGTGATCAGCTCGCCCATGCGCTTCAGGAACTCCGTGCTCATGCCCGGGTGGAAGCGCTCGCGCTCCGCGCTGCCGAGCGCGAGCAGGCCGACGGAGCCGTGCTCGCCCAGCGGCACCAGCGCGACGGAGCCGATGCTCGGCGCCTCGGGACCGAACAGGAAGTCGCGCTGCGTGTCGCGCACCTGGCCGCAGCGCGGCTTGCCGGTGGCGAGCAGCGCTTCGAAGGTGCGCATGTTCGCGTCGTCGGACGCGACCGCGCGCAGGAAGGGCTCGTAGTTGGCGTTGCGCAGGCTCTCGAAGGGAGCGGTGAGCAGCAGCACGGAATGGAACGCGTCGAAGTCCTCGCGCAGGCTGGCCTCGAGCGCGCTCAGCGCGGTGAGCGCGGTGGGCGCGCGCATCAGGCGGCGCGTGAAGCGATGGATCTTGTCCGCGAGCTGATCGTTGGCGCGCGCGACGGCGACGAATTCCGCGAGACGACGGTCGGCGTCGGTCTTCTGCTCGCGCAGTACCTCGACCTGGCGCTCAACCAGCGAGACGGTGGAGCCGGTGCGCATGTGCGGCAGCCGCATGCGCGCGAGCAGTGCCTGGTGGCGTTCGAAGAAATCCGCATTGAGCGACAGATAGCGCTCGATGCGCTCTTCATCCGTTTGCCCGGCGGCCAAACCACGTACGGTTTGCGTGCTCATCTCGTTGTTCACTCCCCTGAAGTCTCGTTGTCTAGAACTCGACTCGTCCGGTGAAAGATACAGCGGTCGGGCCTTTCATCCAAATGTGTTCGCCGGGGCCGGGAAAAGAAATTTCCAGCTTTCCGCCCGGTAGCTCGACCTCGACGACTGCATCGAGTCGTCCATGTCGTCTGCCTACCGCGACAGCGGCGCACGCGCCGGTGCCGCAGGCCATTGTCTCGCCGACGCCACGCTCGAAGACGCGCAGACGAATCCTGGCGCGATCGACGATCTCCATGAACCCGACGTTCACGCGCTTGGGGAATCGCGGGTGCTTCTCGATCGCGGGCCCGAGACGGTCGACCGGCGCGCTCGCGACCGAATTGACGGTGAGCACGGCGTGTGGATTGCCCATCGACACCGCGCCGATCTCGACTTCGGTGCCCGCGACGGCGAGCGGATAGACGTGCGCCTCCGCCGAAGCGTCGAACGGCAGCGACTTCGGATCGAAATTGGGCACTCCCATGTCGACCGAGATGAGGTTTGCGTCGTGCACGCGCGCGCGGATGGGCCCGGCGGGGCTGTCGAGCACGAATTCCTCCCCGGATTGGTCGGACGAGCCAATCCCGCCGCGGCGATGCAGGAATGCGGCGAGACAGCGCACGCCATTGCCGCATTGCTCCACCTCGCCGCCGTCGGCGTTGAAGATGCGGTAGAACACCTGCGTGCCGGCGCGTTTCGGCGGCTCGAGCACCAGCGCCTGGTCGAAACCAATCCCGGTATGACGTGCCGACAGCGCGCGCCACTGCGCAACCGTCGGCAATACCCCGTCGCGCGGCGCTTCGAACACGATGAAATCGTTCCCGAGTCCGTGCATCTTCGTGAAATCGAGCTGCATGGCACGAAGAATACCGTAGCCGTTACCATGGGGGGCGATGCGCATCGTTCCCTGGTTAGTCGCGGCATTCCTGTTGTTCTGGTGCTGGCGCACGTTTACGCACCGTGACATCGCACACGGGCCGGGTGTGGTCGCCGCCGCCGAACCCCGGCAGCAGAACCTGAGCGGCGACGGCTACATCGAGCATGGCGCGTACCGCCTGAAGCCGCGCGCAGATTTCAGCGCCACCGTGCGCATCCTGCGTCGCGAGGACTACACCTTCGATGAGCTGTCGGACCTGGTGCCCACGGATTTCGCGGTCGGCTGGGGCCCGATGTCCGACAGCGCGGTGCTCGCCGACGTCGAGATCAGCCAGGGCAACCGGTTCTACTTCTGGCGCACGCAGCAGTGGCCCATCGACCGCTCCGACATCGAGTCGCATTCGGCGAACTGGCACGTCATCCCGGAAAACGACGCGGTGCGCGCGGCGCTCGACCGCCTGCGCGTCGGCAGCGTGGTGGAATTCCGCGGGCGGCTGGTCGATATCGAGGGCCGCAGCGGCGGGCGCACCACCTCGCTCACGCGCAACGACACCGGCGCGGGCGCCTGCGAGATACTGCTGGCTTCGGCCGCGCGAGTCGTGGAAACACGCAAATGAGCAATTTGGACTCACGCCAATGAGTTATCCGGGACCGCACAGATGGTGACCGTCGAGGCCTCGACCACCGGCGACGAATACCCGGTGTTTCGGCGCGCCGCTCCGGAGGAGGCGGGGCAGCTGGCGGAATTCGCCGCCCGTACGTTCTACGAATCCTTCGGCGCTGACAACAACGCCGACGACATGCATGCCCATCTCGCGGCCTCGTTCAGTCCGGAGCGCCAGCGTGCCGAGCTGGACGATCCCAACATCGACACGATGGTCGTCCACGACGAGCAGGGACGCTGGATGGCATTCGCGCAGTTGCGCAGCGGCAAGCTTTCGAACGGTGTACCGGCAGAGCGCAGCATCGAGCTGTGGCGGTTCTATGTCGACAAGCCCTGGCACGGCGGCGGCATCGCGGGCCGGCTCATGGACAAGGTCAAGGAGCGCGCCCGCGGGCGTGGAGCGGCGCATCTGTGGCTGGGCGTCTGGGAGCGCAATGCGCGCGCGCTGGCGTTCTACCGCAAGCACGGCTTCGAGAAGGTCGGCAACCAGACGTTCGTCGTCGGCAGCGACCCGCAGACCGATGACGTGATGCTGCATCGGCTGTGAGCGCGCCCAACGAACCTCGCGCGGGAAGCGCGCGCATCGAACGTTGCGCGGGCAACGCGCGCATTGACCATGTCGGCATGTGGGTCCGCGACCTCGACACAGTCGCAGCCTTCTACGCACAGTATTTCGGCGCCCGCGTCGGCGACCGCTACCAAAACCCGCGCAAGGGTTTCGCCTCGCGCTTCCTCGACTTCGGCGCGGGCGCGCGGCTCGAGCTCATGACGCGCGTGGACGTGAACGCGGCCGCGCCGGCGGAGCAGCTGGGCCTCGCGCACCTGGCCATCGTCATCGGCACGGAGGCCGACGTGGATGCCATGGCAGCAAGGCTGCGCGCCGACGGTGTCGCCATCCTCGACGGTCCGCGGCGCACCGGCGACGGTTACTACGAATGCGTGGCGCGCGATCCGGAAGGCAACCGCGTCGAGATCGCCGCCGGTTAGACTCTCTCATCCCCGCGACCCAGGAAGACACGCGATGAAACTACTGTGGACGTTCTGCGCCCTGTTCGTGGTGCGCGGTTGTTTGTTGGGCACGGTGGCCTCGGCCCAGGAGGGTCAAACGGAAGCGCAACCGTCCGCCTGGCCGGCGCTCACGCGCACGGCGAAACCATGGACGCGCTGGTGGAGGCCCGGCAGCGCGGTGGAGCGCGGCGAGCTCAGCCGCCAGCTCGAGCTGCTCGCGGCGGCCAATATCGGCGGCGTCGAGATCACCCCCATCTACGGCGCGCAGGGCGCCGAGAGCCGCTACCTCGATTTCCTCTCGCCGCGCTGGGTCGAGATGCTCGAGCACAGCGCGCGCGAAGCGGCCCGGCTCGATCTCGGCGTGGACATGGCCACCGGGACGGGCTGGCCGTTCGGCGGACCATGGGTGAGCGCCGGCGATGCGTCGAGCAACCTGCGGCTGGCGGACGGCAGGCTCGCGGGTGTGCCGACGGTGATGAAAGTGAAGCGCGCGGCGCCGGGCGGCGAGGGCCTGGTGCTCGATCCTTATTCCACGGAGGCGCTGGGCCGGTACCTCGAGCCTTTCACGCGCGCATTCGCGACGCTGCCACGCGGCCTGCTGCGCGCCCAGTTCCACGATTCATTCGAGTACTACAACGCGGCCTGGACCTCATCGCTGCCCGCGGTGTTCGAGCAGCTCAATGGCTACGACATCCAGAAATTCGCCGCGGAGCTCGTGGGCGAGAAGCCCGTCGACGAGGACACGCTGTCGCGTTTGAAAGGCGACTACCGCCGCACGCTGGCGCGGCTGCACCTCGACTACGTGCGTCACTGGGTGGATTGGTCGCGTGCGCAAGGTTTCATCGCGCGCAACCAGGCGCATGGCGCGCCGGGCAACCTGCTCGATCTGTACGCGATCGCGGACATCCCGGAGACCGAATCCTTCGGCCAGACCGCGCTGTCCATCGCGGGCATGCGCGCCGATGCGGCCGGCTCGACCGTGGACCCGGACCCGCCACTCGGCCTGGTCGGGCGCTTCGCCTCCTCCGCCGCCCACGTGGCGGGGCGCGCGCTCGCCTCCAGCGAAACACTGACCTGGCTGCGCGAGAATTTCCGCGAGGCGCCGTGGCAGGCCAAGCCGCAGATCGACCGGCTGTTCGTCGGCGGCATCAACCACATCTTCTATCACGGCATGACTTACACACCCGCGGACGCGGGCTGGCCGGGCTGGTTCTTCTACGCCGCGACGCAGATGGGGCCTAACAACCCACTGTGGCGGGATTTCGCGGCGATGAACGGCTACGTGGCGCGCGTGCAGTCCGTGCTCCAGGCCGGCAGCCCCGACAACGAGCTGCTGCTCTACTGGCCCTTCGACGAGCTGTCCGACGACGCGAAAGGAATGATGCGCCAGTACGGTGTGCACCAGAACGAGTGGTTGAAGGACACGGCCTTCGCGCGCGTGGCGCTCGAGCTGCTCGCGGCGGGCTACTCGTTCGATTTCGTCTCCGACGCGCAGCTCGCCGCGCTCGAGTGGCGCGACGGCGCGCTGGTGGCGCCGGGCGGACGCTACCGCGCGGTGGTCGTGCCGCGCACCTGGCGCATGGCGCCCGCCACGCTGCGCACGCTCCAGGCTCTGCTCGCGCGCGGCGCGCCGGTGCTGCTCGAGGCGCTGCCCGAGGATGTGCCGGGCCTGGGCTCGCTCGCCGGGCGGCGCGCGGAGCTCGCGGCGCTGCGCGCCGACGCCGGGCTGCGCAAGGCCGCCGTCGGGGACGTGCGCCCCGCGCTCGCCAGACTTCCGCTGGCGCGCGAAGGCGCGGCCGCCGCCGGGCTGGGGTACGTCCGCCGCGGGCGCCCCGACGGACACGACTATTTCTTCGTGAACCTGACCGGCAAGCCGTTCGACGGCTGGTTGCAGCTCGGCACCGCGGCCGACGCCGCGATGCTGCTCGACCCGCTGTCGGGCCGGGCCGGCATGGCGGCCATCAGGCGCGGCGCGGGCCGCAACGCCCAGGTCTATCTACAGCTCGCGTCGGGCGAGTCGCTGCTGCTGCGCACGCAGCGGCCGCGCGCCCAGCAGCGGGCGGCGGCGCCGTGGCGTTACGTGGCGCGTGCCTCGACCGGCACCGAGCTGCGCGGCCCGTGGCGCGTGGAGTTCCTGCGCGGCGGGCCGGCGCTGCCGGCCGGCGCCGAGCTGGCCACGCTCGGTAGTTGGACCGGCCTGCCGGGCGAGCCGGCACAGAGCTTTGCCGGCACCGCGCGCTATCGCATCGAGTTCGACGCGCCGGCACCGGCCGGAGAGTGGCTGCTCGATCTCGGCGACGTGCGCGAGTCGGCGCTGGTGCGGCTCAACGGCCGCGACGTGGGCATGGCATGGAGCCTGCCGTTCGCCGTGCGCCTGGGAGGCCTGCAGCCGCGCGGCAACGTGCTCGAGATCGAGGTGACGAACCTGCCGGCGAACCGCGTGCGCGATCTCGACCGGCGCAAGGTGCAGTGGAAGATCATGCGCGACATCAACCTGGCGTCGCTGCGCTACGGAAAGCTCGACGCGTCGACCTGGGAGATCGCACCGTCCGGGCTGCTCGGGCCGGTGCGGCTGGTGCCGCTGGCGGGCGTCACGCCGCGGTAGTTGGGCCACGCTCGCCCGGTCCGCGGCTCACGCAAGCGTGGCGCGGTCGCGGAACATGCAGCGGTTCATGACGGTGAAGATGCCGGCGGCGCGTGCCTTCGCGGCCGCGGCCTCGTCGATGACGCCGTCCTGCAGCCACAGCGCCGGCACTTTCAGGCGGATGGCATCGTCCACGATGGCTGCGACGTGCTCGGGACGCCGGAATACGTCGACCACGTCCACGGGCCCGGCGCCCTTCAGCGCGGACTCGAGATCCGGCCAGGATTTCTCGCCGAGGATCTCGGCCGCGGTCGGATTCACGGGCACGATGCGATAGCCAAACTTCTGCAGCGCCCGTGCCACGTTGTGGCTAGGCCGCCCCGGGGTCTCCGACAGGCCCAGGATGGCGATGGTGCGGATGCGTTTCAGGAGTGTGTCGATTTCCGCTTTTCCGGGATTCTCGAACATGATTTCGCCTCGCCTGTGCTAGCGTTCTCCCGTCATTGGGAGGGTCTATGAGAGTTACCAATATAGCGGCTGCGTGGCTCGCCTGCGCCGCCATCGCCGCTGCCGCGCTGGCCCCGCCCGCGAAGGCCGCGGACGAACCGGGAGTCGAGGGCCCGGCGCTCACCTACCGCGGCGGCGACATCGTGCTGCCTAACAAGGTGGCGACGCTGCACCTCGGCGAGAAATACCGCTACCTGGATCCGGCCGAGGCCGAGAAGCTGCTGGTCGCCTGGCACAATCCGCCGGGCAACGAGACTCAGGGCGCCATCGTGCCGGCCGACGTGGACCCGTTGACCGCCGACGGCTGGGCCGTGTTCCTGACCTACAAGGACGACGGCCACGTCGACGATTCCGAAGCCGCCGAGATCGACTACGCGGACCTGCTCAAGGACCTGCAGGAGGGCACCGAGGCCGCGAACCCGGAGCGCAAGAAGGCCGGATACCCCGAGCTGCACCTGGTGGGCTGGGCCGAGAATCCGCATTACGACTCCGCCACCAAGAAGCTGTACTGGGCCAAGGAGCTGCGCGGCGAAAGCGGTGGCGGCGGGCTCAACTACGACGTGCGCGTGCTCGGGCGCGAGGGCGTGCTGTCGATGAACGCCGTCGCCGGCATGGACCAGCTCGGCAAGGTACGCCAGGACATGCGCCCGCTGATCGAAACCGCGGAGTTCAACGAGGGCTACCGCTACGCCGAGTTCAACAAGAAGACCGACCGCATGGCCGAATACGGCCTGGGCGCGCTGATCGCCGGTGCCGCCGCCGCGAAGCTCGGCCTGTTCGGGAAGCTGTTCGCCATCCTGCTCGCGGCCAAGAAGGTGATCTTCGCGGTGATCATCGCCATCGGCGCGGCCATCGCCAAGCTCTTCGGCAAGAAGAAGGACGAAGCCGCCTGACCGGTCAGCCGCAGCCCGCGGCGTACACCGTCCGCATCGAACCCGGCGGCCACGTCCTGCGCGTGCCGCCGGGCGAGAACGTGCTGGCCGCCGCGCTCGCCGCCGGCATATCGCTGCCGCACAGCTGCCGGGCGGGCCGCTGCGCAACCTGCAAGGCCAAACTACTCTCGGGCGACATCGCCTATCCGGCGGGCGCGCTGCCGCCCGGCATCGCCGCCGCCGAGGCCGCACGCGGCGAGGTGCTGCTCTGCCAGGCGCGGCCGCGGACCGATCTCGTGGTCGAGACGCGCCAGCTCGTGGCCCGCGCCGCCGCGCACTACACCGGCGACATCCTGACGATCGGTCCACTGCCGTTCGGCGGCCTGCACCTGCGCGTGCGGATCGCCGCCGGCTCGATCGGGGTGCGTCCCGGACAATGGGTCGACGTGCGCAACGACACGGGCGACGCCGCGCGCCTCGCCGTGGTGGCGGTGGATGCGAACGAGCTCGGACTGGAAGCGGCGGACGGCGGCACCCTGCGCGAGTGGCTGGGCGGCGCAGCGGCGCTGCGCGCGACGGTGAGCATCAGCGGGCCATTCGATCGTCCGCGTTGAAGGAGGCATCGACATGAAAACGACGCCATGGCTGGGCGGGCTGCTGCTCGCCGCGTGCGCGGCGCTCGCGGCGCAGGATGAAGGCGGGAAGCAAGGCCAGGATCGAGGCGGCCGCATGGGCACGCCGGCCAAACTACTCTCGAGCAGGGCGCCGGAATATCCCGAGGCCGAGAAGCGGGCCGGCCACGCCGGCACCGTGGTGATCACCTTCCGCGTCGGCAAGGCCGGGGTCCCGGAAGACTTGCGGGTGAAGACCAGCAGCGGCTACCCGGTGCTCGACGCGGCCGCGCTCGACGGGGCGCGGCAGTGGAAGTTTGCACCCGCCACGGACGCCGATGGCCAGGTGCTCGATGCCATCTTCGAGGAGCACCTGGAGTTCAGGGTGTCGGACGATCCAATGGCCTACCTCGCGCAGCCCTGCGCGAGGCTCGTCGAGGAAATCGCCGCGATGCGCGCCGCCAAGCCCGCGGCGGCGCTCGGCGAGGGCAAGACCTTCGGCAGTACCGTCGCGATCGTCGAGCGTGCGGCTGCCGGCCGCAGCCCATCCGAGCGCGCGGTGATCATGGCGAAGCTGCCGGCCTTCTACGAGGCGGTATATGCCGACTGCCTGCAATCGCCCGCCTCGGTGTACGAAGTGGCGATGAAGCGGCACTTCGACGTGCTCGGGCTGCAGCGCCGGGGCAGGCCGGCCGCGCACTGACGCCGGGGTCCCTAGATGCGGAAGCGGTCCTTGAGATCGCCCGCCATGCGGCGGCTGACCTCGAGCGCGTCCGGAAACCCACGCAAGTGTACGAAGTGCTGGCCGCTGGCATCGCGCGCGATGCGCTCCAGGAACCGGGTGTTCACCAGCGCATTGCGATGGATGCGCACGAAGCCCGGCGCGAATTCCTCTTCGAGGATCTTGAGCGAGTCCTCGATGAGGTCCTCGCCCTTCACGTGTTTCACCGTGGTGTATTTCTGGTCCGCCTGGAAGCAGAACACCTCGTCGATGGGGATCAGCTTGAGGCCGTCGCGCCCGCGCACGCCGATGTGCGAGCGCCGCGTGGGTTCGCGCGCCGCGCTCGCGATCTGCTGCAGCTGCGGACGCGTGAGGCGCGCCGCCTTGGCGAGCGCGGAGCGCAGCTTCTCGGCGCGGATCGGCTTCAACAGGTAGGCAACGGCCTCCGATTCGAACGCCTGCAGCGCATATTCGTCGAACGCCGTCGTGAAGATCACGGCCGGCGGCTCGGGGCTGGCCGCGAGCTGGCGCGCCACTTCCAGCCCGTCGATGCCGGGCATGCGCACGTCGAGCAGCACGATGTCGGGCAGCAGCTTGTCCACCATGCCGAGCGCCTGCTCGCCGTTCGCCGCCTCACCGACCACCTCGAACTCGGCCTCGGCCAGCATCGAGCGCAGGCGTTCGCGCGCCGGCGGCTCATCGTCGACAATGAGCACGCGCAGACTCATATCTGCGTCGTGTAGAAGATAGGCACGCGCAGGCTCATGTCTGCGTCGTGTAGAAGATAGGCACGCGCAGACTCACCCCGCCCCTCCCGCGCGCGGCGAGTACGGGAACCGCAGCGTCACGATGTATTCCGCGTCGAAGCGCCCGGCCTTCACGGTCGCGCGCTCGCCATACATCAGGTCGAGCCGCTCCTTGATGTTCGCGAGCGCCAGGCGGTTGCCGTCGCGCACGGTGAGATTGGCGGCGGGCAACGGGTTGCGTACGACGATGGTGATCATGCCCTTGTTGAATTCGCCGACCACGGTCACCACCCCGCCGTCGGAGCGCGGCTCGATGCCGTGATAGATGGCGTTCTCGAGCAGCGGTTGGAGCGTGAGACCGGGCACCAGCGCCTCGCTCGGCAGGGAGTCGATTTTCCAGTCGATGCTCAGCCGGTCGCCGAGCCGCAGCTGCTCCATGCGCTGGTAGGTGCGTGCCACGTCGATCTCCTCGGCCAGCGAGATCTGGTCGCGCTTCTCCGAGAGATTCGCGCGGAACAGGTCCGCCAGATCCTGCACCGCTTCCTCCGCGCGCCTGGGATTGGAGCGCGTGAGCGCCGCGATGGTGTTCATGCTGTTGAACAGGAAGTGCGGGCGGATGCGCGCCTGCAGCGCGTGCACGCGCGCCCTGGCCTGCAGCTCGACGTTGTGGCGCCACTCGTGGGTCACGTAGAAGTAGCGCAGCGCCAGCCCGGTGACCACCAGCGCGATGGCGACGTTGCGCGTCAGGAAGGTACCGTAGTCGTACGGCGCGAGCCCGCTCGCGATGAGCCAGCCGAGGTTGCCGAAATGGAACGCGAACGAAGTCGTGAGCGCGACCAGCATGGCGGTGAGGGCCAGTACGATGGTCGAGCCCTTGGCGATCGACAGGCGGTTGAGGTAGCCGCGCAGCAGGCAGAACATGCCGGCGCCGCACAGGCCGACCCACAGCAGGAACATCGAGGTGCGACCGAGGTCCGGCCAGAAGCCCAGCGCCGCCTCGTTGCGCGCCAGCGCCAGCACGAGGGCCGTCAACTCGCAGATGAGCACGATGGCCAGCACCGCGCGCGCCTTGCAGAAATCGGGTAGATAGAGCTGCTTCGTCGGCCCGACGTCGTTGCGCATGAAATCGGGTGCGGGCGAGCTCATGTGCGCTTGAAGAGCGCCTGCTTGAGGCGGTGGGTGGCGGAGATGTCCTCGTCGCCGTAGCCGAGCGCCATCAACTCGGCGTACTCCTCGAGCATCGCGTCGACGACCGGCAGGTGGACGCCGAAACGCGCGGCCATGTCGCGGCAGATGCCGAGGTCCTTGGCGTGCAGCTTGACGCGGAAGCCGGCCGGGTAGCTGCCGCGCACCATGTTCGGAGCGCGGTGCACGAAGTACCAGCTGGATCCCGCGCCGGCCCCGAGCGTGGAGACGACGCGCTCGAGCGGCAACCCGTGCGCCTCGGCGAACGCCATGCCCTCGGCGCATGCGCGGATGATGCCGGCGCACATGATCTGGTTGGTGGCCTTCGTCGCCTGGCCGTTGCCGCAGGGGCCGAAATGTTCGACGGTCTTTCCCATGGCGGCGAGGATCGGACGCGCGCCGTCGAAGGCCTCGGGGGTGCCACCGGCCATGATGGCCAGTGTGCCTTTCTGCGCACCCTCGACGCCGCCGCTCACGGGCGCGTCGACGAAACGCGCCTGGCGGGCGGCGAGATGCTGCTCGGCCCAGCGTGCGGTCTCGGCGCTGACGGTGGAGCAGTCGATGACCAGTTTGGTTTCTCCGTCTTTCTCGCCTGACAGGCCGGGCGCCAGCGCCTCGACCACGGTCTTCACATCCGCATCGGCCGAAACGCACAGCACCACCGTCTGGCAGCTGCGTGCGAGGTCGGCGAGCGTCGCCGGGGCTTCGCAGCCGAGCTCGGCGGCGAGCGCGCGCGCTTTGTCGGCGCTGCGGTTCCAGACGGCCCGCAACAGTCCCGCTCGATGGAGGTTTTTCGCCATGGGAGCTCCCATGGCACCGAGTCCGACGAAGCCGACGCGCTGCATAGCGCGCGACTCTATCAAAGCTGCTCCGCGGGACTCAGTGTGCCCGGCGAGGAATGAGCGCTGGTTCGATCGACACTGGCCTGATCAGCCCTGGTCGGCTCAGCCTTGCGGGCCGCAGATGGATTCGACGGCTTTCGCGGCCTCGACGCGCGACGCTGCGAGCTCGGCATCGGACAAATAAGTGCGCTTGCCGTCCGGAGCTTCCTTGTACATGCGGCGCGATTCGATGGTCTGGGTGTAGTCCGCGCGAGCCTTCTTGCAGCGTTCGGCGCGCGTGGCTTCGAGATCCTTCGCCACTTTCTCCTGCGCGCGTGCGTCGCCCTGCTGGGTGGCGATGCGCTGGTTGCTCTCGGTGAGCTGGCGATTCTGGTTGTTCTGCTGCTGCGAGTAGGCCTGCGCGGCGGCTTCAGGAGGCCGCTGCGTGCCCGTGCTGACGCGCTGCGCGCCGGGAATCGGCTTGTCGGTGTAAAGGGTGCGGCCCTGCGCATCGACGTACTTGTAGACATCGCCGGCTTGCGCGGCAGCGCAGGCGAGAACGCTGGCAATGACGAGGAGAGTCGAGTGGCGCATGGGGTTCCTCCGAATGGGCCCGATTATCGCAGGGTCTGCCCATGAGAACCTTTGACGCCCATCACAGACAAGCCCCCCAAAGCGTCCCAAATCGACGGAAATAGGCCTCCAAGGAAAGGGCCCCCCGGATGACCGCCTTGCGACGCGGCATTCCGGGAGGCCCCAGTTCCGAGAGCAATCCGGCACGGCCCGGTCGGGCCGTGCCGGATACCTGCGTATCAGCCGTTGTAGGCGCGTTCGCCGTGCGAAACGGTGTCGAGGCCTTCGCGTTCCTGTTCCTCGTTCACGCGCAGACCGATCGTCAGATCGATGAGCTTGAACGCGACCAGGGCGACGATGCCCGACCAGAGCAGCGTGACGCCGACGCCCCAGAGCTGCGAGACGACGTGGGCGCCCATGTCGTATGCAGCCGGGTCCGGGAACGCGTTGGCGGCGTAGTCGTACACGTCGGTGCCGCCGAGCGCCGGCGCGTTGAACACGCCCGTCAGGATGGCGCCGACGATGCCGCCGATGCAGTGCACGCCGAATACGTCGAGCGAGTCGTCGTAGCCCAGCATCTTCTTGAGGCCCGAGCAGGCCCACAGGCAGATGACCGCGGCGATGGCGCCGATGGCGATCGATCCCATCGGACCAACCCAGCCGCAGGCCGGCGTGATCGCGACGAGTCCGGCGACCGCGCCCGAGGCGGCACCCAGCATCGTGGGCGAGCCCTTGACGATCCACTCACCGAGCATCCAGGCGAGCGTCGCGGCGGCGGTGGCGAGCAGCGTGTTGGTGAACACCAGCGTCGCGTAGCCGTTCGCTTCGAGATTCGACCCGACGTTGAAGCCGAACCAGCCCACCCACAGCAGTGCCGCGCCGATCATGACCATCGGCAGGTTGTGAGGAGGCAGCGCGGTCTGGCCGAAGCCGATGCGCTTGCCGATCAGCAAGCAGCCGACGAGGCCCGCGATGCCGGCGTTGATGTGCACCACCGTTCCGCCGGCGAAGTCCAGGGCTCCCTTGCTCCAGAGGAATCCGGCATTCGCATTGGCCGCCGTGCCGGCCTCCGCGGTCGTGTACGCATCCGGTCCCGACCAGAACCACACCATGTGCGCGATCGGGTAGTACGCGAACGTCAGCCAGAGGATGACGAACACCAGGATCGCGCTGAACTTGATGCGCTCGGCGAACGCTCCGACGATGAGCCCCGGCGTGATGGCGGCGAACGTCGCCTGGAAGCAGAAGAATCCCAGCTCCGGGATGTTCGTTGCCTTGCTGAAGGTGGCCACCACCGAGTCGCCCGCGGTTCCGCCGCTCAGGCCGCTCAGGAAGGCGCGCGAGAAGCCGCCGAAGAATTGTGTCTCACCGCCGGTGAACGCCATGCTGTAGCCGTAGATGGCGAACATCAGCACGCCCACGCAGAAGATGATGAACACCTGCATGAGCAGCGACAGCACGTTCTTGCTGCGGACCATGCCGCCGTAGAACAGCGCCAGGCCCGGTATGGTCATCAGGATGACCAGTACTGTGCTCGTCATGAGCCAGGAGATGTCGCCTTTGTTAGGAGGCGGCGGCGCGTCCTGGCCGAATGCCAGGACCGGCAACATCATCAGCAGCACAGCGCCGAGACCGCGCATCAGGCTGCTACCCTTCGTTCTCTTCTTATCTTGATGCATGTAAAAGCTCCTCAACTACATCTCAGGCTGCCGCCGCGCCGGATTCGCGCGTGCGAATTCGCACCGCTTCCCCGACGGACGCCAGGAAAATCTTTCCGTCGCCGGTTTTTCCCGTGCGACACACATTGCTGATGGCTTCGATGACGGCCTCGGCCGAGGCGTCGTCCAAGACGATTTCCACGCGCAGCTTCGGTACGAACTCCACTTGATACTCGGAGCCGCGGTAGTGCTCCGAATGCCCGCGCTGCCGGCCGTAACCGGTGACTTCGGTGACGGTGATCCCCTGCACGCCGAGTCGCGCGACGGCCATTTGCAGGTCGTCGAGCTTCCACGGGCGAATGATGGCAGTGATCATTTTCATCGCTTTGGCATCGTTATCCGATGGATCGCGCCCGCGGCCCGCGCGTATGCTCCCGATTGCTCGTTTGTTCTTGCCCAGCGTTCTGGGCCTGTGATCAAAGTGCAGGTTCCATGCCAGCGCCCCTATGCGGCGGATCGGCCCGCTGCGGCGCGAAAGAGCGCAGGGCTTTCGCCAAGGCGCCCAAAATTGGGGCGTCAGGGCGGGGGGCGCGACAAAACGGGGCGTTGCTCTAACAATTCGCCAGGAGAGGCGTCGGTGGAGATTCCGAAAGTCGAAGAGCTGCTACGGGGCCTGATGCAGGGCCTGCCGCCCGGGCTCGCCGCGAGTGCGGGGGCCTTCCGCGAAGACCTCGAAAACAACTTCCGCGCCGTGCTGCGCGCAAATCTCGGCAAGCTCGATCTGGCGGGCCGCGAGGAATTCGACGCGCAGCGCAAGGTGCTCGAGCGCACGCGCGCGCGCCTCGAAGAGCTCGAGAAACGCGTTGCGCAGCTCGAGGCCGACGCCGCCAGGTCTTCCGGACGCTGAGCGCCCGCATCGCCGGCAGGGACGCCGGTCGCCTCGAGGAGTGAGCACATGGACAGGCTCCGACCATGGGAATAGCGCGCGTCGCGAGCCGCGCGCAGCTCGGGCTCGCCGCGCCGCGCGTCGACGTCGAGGTGCATCTCGGCAGCGGGCTGCCGCAGTTCTCCATCGTCGGCCTGCCTGCGACTGCAGTTAAGGAGAGCAAAGACCGCGTACGCGCGGCCGTGCAGAACTCCGGCTTCGAATTTCCCGCCGGCCGCATCACCGTGAATCTCTCGCCCGCGGACCTGCCGAAGGAAGGCTGCCGCTACGACCTGCCCATCGCGCTCGCCATCCTGCTGGCCTCCTCGCAGATCCGAATTCCGGATTCCCTGCTCGAGGGGGCGGAGTTCTACGGCGAGCTCGGCCTCGCCGGCGAGCTGAAGCCGGTGAAGGGCATGCTGCTCGCCGCCGCGCACGCGGCGCGCGAGGCGCGTTGCGTCGTGGTGCCGGCCGCGAACGTGTCGGAAGCACGGTTGGCGGCGTGCTCCGTCACGCACGGTGCCGCCACTTTGTTAGCCGTGTGCGGGCTGGCGGACGCCCTGCCTGCCGACGAAACACCGCCGCTCCCGCCGCGCCTCGCCGGCGCGGGGCCCGATCTCGCCGACGTGCGCGGCCAGGCCGCCGCCAAGCGTGCGCTCATCGTCGCCGCCGCGGGTGCGCACAGCCTGTTGCTGGTCGGTCCACCGGGCACGGGCAAGAGCATGCTCGCGCAGCGTCTGCCCGGCCTGCTGCCGCGGCTGGCCGACCATGAAGCGCTGGAGGTCGCATCGATTTCCTCCGTCAGCACGCGCGGCTTCGATCCACGCAGCTACGGTGTGCGGCCGTTCCGCTCACCGCATCACAGCGCCTCCGCGGGCGCCATCATCGGCGGAGGTCCGCAGTCGCGGCCCGGCGAAGTCAGCCTCGCGCATCGCGGCGTGCTGTTCCTCGACGAGCTGCCCGAGTTCAATCGCGCGGTGCTCGAATCCCTGCGCGAGCCGCTCGAGACCGGCGTCGTCGCGGTGTCGCGCGCGGCGCGGCAATTGGAATACCCGGCGCGCTTCCAGCTCGTCGCCGCCATGAACCCCTGTCCTTGCGGCTACCTCGGCGACACCTCCGGACGCTGCCGCTGCGCGCCGCCGCAGATCGCGCGTTACCGCGCCCGCCTCTCGGGGCCGCTGCTCGACCGCATCGACCTGCGCGTGGCGGTGCCGAACCTGCCACAGGAGGAACTGCTCGACGACCTTCCCGCGGGAGCCGCCGTCCTCACCAGTGCGCAGGCGGCCGAGCGCGTGCGCGCCGCACGCGCGCTGCAGCTGTCCCGCGCGGGCAAGCTCAATTCCGAGCTCACGGGCCCGGAGACCCAGCGGCACTGCAAGCTCGACCGTCCCTGTCGCGCGTTGATCAATCACGCGCGAGAACGCCTCGGCCTGTCGGCGCGGGGCATCCATCGGGTGCTGCGTGTGGCGCGCACTATTGTTGATCTGGAAATGGACCTCGAGAAGCTGGAATCGCCGGCCGAGAAACGCGCCGGCCCACAGGATCGCTCCATCGGGCCCGCCCAACTCGCCGAAGCGCTGCAGCTACGGCGCGTGGTCGATTGACAGCGGCGTCGCGATCGCGCGCGCAGGTTGCAAAAATGAAAACGCCGGGCACGAGGCCCGGCGCGGCGCGAAGAAGCCAGGCCTTACTGGTTGAGATCGACGATGTGATCGACGGCCAGCTTCACGAGATCGTCCGGCCAGTCCGTGCGGCCGCCCTTCGGTGGCATGACGCCGGTCTTGCCGTTGAAGCCCTTGAGTGCATGCTGATACAGCGTGTCCTTGCCCTGCGCGATGCGCGGGCCCCACGCGGCCTTGTCCCCGACCTTGGGAGCGCCCGCGATGCCGGCGCCGTGGCAGGCGATGCAGGCGGTTTCGTATGCCGCCGCGCCATCGGCGGGCAGGGCGGCCGCGGCGGTCGGAGGCGCGGTGCTTTCGATGGTGAGCTTGGAGTTGTCCTGGCCTGCCACCGCGACGCTGGCCACCGGCTTCAGGCGTTCATCGACGCTGGCCATGTAGCGCGGATCGGTCTTGACCTGTTTGCCCTGATGTTCGGCGCCGACGTGGCGGGCGAACGCGAACAAGCCGATGGTCACGGCAAACAAGATGCCGAGAACGAGGCTGAAATTGTTGAAGAAATGCGAGTCCTGCTTGCTCATGGGCGCGGAGTATATCTGTAGGTGTCTGCGAAGTAATTGGCGCGCCCGATTGGATTCGAACCAACGACCTGCAGCTTCGGAGGCTGCCACTCTATCCAGCTGAGCTACGGGCGCGCGGAAGTGCGAATTCTAGCCGTTCAGAGCCAGCCTTTCCGCTTGAAAAAGACGAACGGGCCGATCGCGGAGACCAGCATGACCCCCATGGCGGCCCAGAAGCCCCAGGACTCGTGCAACCAGGGCATCTTCGAGAAATTCATGCCGAAAACCGCCCCGATCACCGACGGCGGCAGCAGGAAGACCGTCACGACCGAGAAGATCTTGAGGATGTTGTTCTGGTCGATGTTGATGAGCCCGAGCGTGGCGTCGAGGATGAAAGATACCTTTGTCCCCAGGAACGAGGCGTGGTCGCTCATCGCGGTCACGTCGCGCGTCAGCGTCCGGAAGCGCGCCCGCACTTCCTGGGACATGGGCACTGCCGTGCTCTGCTGCACGAACGTCAACAGGCGGCTGAGGCTCACCAGGCTCTCGCGCGCCTTCGATATGAGCTCGCCGTTCTGGCCCAGGCGCTCGAGCACCTTGCGGAAATCGCGCATCACCCCACGCTTGCGGCGCGAAGCGCTGAACACCTCGACCGAGGCCCCGTCGAGATCGGTGGCGACGCGCTCGATGACGTCGGCGACGCGATTGATGATGGATTCCACGAGACCCGCGAGCACCGCCGGCGGCGTGTTGCACGACGCCGGGTGGCGCTCCGCGTAGGCGATGAAGCGCCGGAACGGCAGCGGGTCGACATAACGGTTCGTGACCAGTTTGACGGCCGAGAGGATGAAGGTGATTTGCGTGCTCTCGGGCAGGTCCGAATCGAGCTTGGTCACGACGGTGGCCGTCATGTACAGCGAGCCGCCTTCCTCGTAGAGCCGGTTCGACGCTTCGATCTCGCGCATCTCGTCGCGCGTGGGCACGTCGATCGACAGGAAGCTCTCGACCTGTTTTTCCTCGCCGGGAGTGGGCTCGAGCAGGTCGAGCCAGATGGATTCCCCCGGGATCGCGGCGCCGGAGCGCAACTCGAATCGCGCGAGGCCCTGCGGCTGTGGGACGAACGCGCTGAGCATGTTCGAAGAGTCGCAGCCCGCCCGCGGCGTGCCGAAGCCGGCTAGCGGCCCTTCTCGCTGGCCGCGAGATCGTTGATGAGCGACAGCAGCTCTTCGGTCGAGCCCGCCATGCCGACGGCCGTCTGGTACCTGCCGTTGACGAAGATCAGCGGGACGCTCGCCACGGCGTAGCGTTGCGAGAGATCATCCGCGCGCGTGACGCTCGCGGCGACCGGCATGGAATCGTAGGCCCGGTTGAAGTCGGCCTCGGTGACGCCTTGATCCTTGAAGAATGCGAGATGCTGTGCACGGGCTTCCGCGTCGGAGGCCGCGGCCAGCGGCTTGCCCAGCTTGTGGATGGCGTCGAAGATCTTCGAATGCAGCTCCGGCTTCTTGAGCTCGAGCATGGTGTAGTAGAGCTTCGCATGCTGGCGGTGCTGCGGACCCCAGACGACCGGGATGCGTACGAATTCGACGTACGGCGCCTTGGAGGCCTTCCACACCTCGAGTGACGGATCGAGCGCGTAGCAATGGCCGCAGCCGTACCAGAAGAATTCGACCACCTCGACCTTGCCCTTCTCGACGCGCGTGGGCTGCGGCTCCTCGAGCAGCATGTAGTTAGTGCCGGACGACCATTTCTCGAGCGGCGAGCCCGGCTTGTCCTCGGCGCAGGCGTTCAGCGACAGCGCGCCCGCGACGATGGCGAGCGCGAGCATGGCGGTGGAATGGCTCGCTCGGTTCATTGGTATTCGGCTCCGGCCGTGCGTGCGATCAGCGCAGGCCCTGCAGGTATGAAGCGACGTTGCGGATGTCCTCGGGTGTCAGCCGCGCCGCGATGGTGGTCATCATCACGCTGTTGCGCGTGGCGTGGACCGTCGCCGGGTTGGCCGGATCACGGTAGCGATTCCGCGTGAGGTAATCCTGAAGCTGTTTCACGGTGTAGACGGAATGCTGGGCGCGCAGCGCCGGATAGCCCGACGCCGGATTGCCCTGGCCCGCGGGGCCGTGGCACGCGGTGCAGGCGGGAATGCTGCGCGCCGGATCGCCGGACCGGTACAGCGCTTCGCCGGCCTTCCAATAGGAAGGGTCGGCCTCGAGGCCCGCCGGAGTCTGCCGCGAGAAGAATTCTGCGACGTCGGCAAAATCCTGCTCGGTGAGCGGCGTGACGATGGGCTCCATGATCGGATTGTTCCGGTGCTTCGACTTGAACATCGCGAGCTGCTCACGCAGGTACGCGGCGTTTTGTCCGGCGAGGTTCGGCCACTCAGGATTCGCGCTGTTGCCGTTCACGCCGTGGCAGGCGGTACATACGGCTGCTTTCGTCGCGCCGGCGTCGGCGGATCCTTTTACCGCCTCGTCGGCGGCGGCGCTGTTGGCCAGCCCCAGGGCCGCGCACGCCAGCAGGGCGGCGAACGGTGAAGAAAATCTGCTTTCAATCATGGTCTTGCGGGCTCCCTGAGAGGCCGCGAATTGTACACTACGGGATATTGCCCGCGTGCAGCAGAGCGCCACAGATCTGATGAGCCCGATTTCAAGATGAGCCTGTTCCCCAGCGTGCGCTTTCTGCTCTCGGTGGCGAGCATCGAGCAGTTTCCCGAGGACTCCGGGCGTGAAGTCGCGTTCGCCGGCCGGTCGAACTCGGGCAAGTCGAGCGCCATCAATGCGACGCTGGCCCGCAACGGGCTCGCGCGGACTAGCAAGACGCCGGGCCGCACGCGGCTGCTCAACTTCTTCGAGATCGAGCCCGGCCAGCGCATCATCGACCTGCCGGGCTATGGCTACGCCGAGGCATCGCCGGTCGAGAAAAAGCAGTGGATCGGCCTCATCGAAGCCCTGCCGATGCGGAGCAGTCTCGTCGGCCTGTTCCTCATCGTGGACATCCGTCGCGGCATCGCGGACCAGGACCGGCAGCTGTTCGAGTGGGCGCAGTCCGCCGGATGGCAGGTACACGTATTGCTTGCGAAGTCCGACAAGCTGAATCAAAGAGAGCGCGCGGCCGCGCTGGCAGCGGCCCGCGAGGAGCTCCACGCGGACATGACCGTGCAGCTTTTCTCGGCCCACGACAGGACCGGCATTCAGCCCGCCCAGAAGCGGCTGATCCAGATGCTGACCGAGTGAAGGATTGGCAGCCATGGAATGCGCTGCATTCCACGTACGCCGCCGCTTCGGCGACGATTAAAAGTGGCGCTTGCGCCTGAAAAAGAAAGCCCCGGTGGAATGAACCACCGGGGCCAGACTAACCCGGCACAGGTCTCGTGAACCGGGTCACCCGCTCAGGGAGGGAAGCGGGGAGTGGTTTTACCCACTCGGATAATGAGACATGCGAGACCTGGCAAAGGTTCCAAAAATTCTCAAAAAGATTGGTCGTAAATCATGTGGTTACGATGCGACCTGTGGCGTCGGTGCTACAGGAATGTGTACGTGAAGCTCACCGACACGGTCTTGACGTCGACGTCCAGCGCGTCAAACAGCTCGGCGGAAAACTGCTCGTACTCCGCACGGACACCAAGGCTTCCGAAGTGAAGTCCGATTCCAGCGCCGAATGTTGGTTCCCACCCATCATCCGAGACGCTGCCGGGGCCGCCGCCTGAGACGTCGATGTCCGTTTTCCAGTTGGCAAATCCGGCCCGCGCATACAGGTCTACGACCTGGAATTCCTTGATGAACAGCGCCGAGGCGGTAAACGCACGGGCTTCGATGCTGTCGCCATCGGCCTCGTCATCACCGAGATCGATGTAGTTGGCCTCGACCGCCAGCCAGTCGAGCGGTCGAAAGCCCGCGATGACCTTGAAGCTGTTGTCGTCGAGATTGCCATCGCCAAAATCATCGAATTGAAACTCGGAATCGGTGATGCCGGCGCCGATGTAGAAGCCGTTGTCGGCGGCTTCGGCCTGCGGTGCGGCGGCGAGTAGTGAGAACGTGCCGAGCACTGCGAGCGCGGCAAACTTCGTGTTCATGGTGTGAGACCTCTCCTTCGGTTGGAAGCCAGATTAGAGTGGGGGAACCCTTAACAATTCCTGAATCGAACGCGAAATTGTGACGCGTCGCTCGTTTGCGGGCAGCGGACCGTGACCGGTAGCGGAGGATGAGCCCCGCGGTATCGGATGTTAGGTTCCAACTAGTGCGTTGACCAGGGTGAGCCCAACTACCCCCGAACCGGTCTAGTGGGCCTCGTCCCAGTTGGCGCCGGTGCCCACGTCCACCTTGAGCGGCACGCGCAGTTGCGCCGCCGACATCATGTGGTCGCGCACCGCATCGGACACCGCGGCCACGCGGTCGGCCCGAACCTCGAGCACCAGCTCGTCGTGCACCTGCATGATGAGCCGCGCGCCGGCGTCCTCGGTGCACATCCGGTCGACGGAGATCATCGCGCGCTTGATGATGTCCGCCGCGGTGCCCTGCATGGGCGCGTTGATGGCGGCGCGTTCGGCGGCCTGCTGGAACTGCTTGTTGCGCGCGTTGATGTCCGGTAGATAGAGCCGGCGCCCGAACACGGTCTCGACGTAGCCGCGCTCCTTGGCCGCGGCGCGCGTCTCCTCCATGTAGCGCCGCACGCCCGGGTAGCGCGCGAAGTACAGGTCGATGTACTCCTGCGCCGCACCGCGCGGTATGCCGAGCTGCGCCGCGAGGCCGAAGGCGCTCATGCCGTAGATGAGGCCGAAGTTGATCGCCTTCGCCGAACGGCGCTGGTCGGCCGTCACCGTGTCGAGCGTCGCGCCGAACACCTCGGCCGCGGTCGCCTGGTGGATGTCGAGGTCGGCGGCGAACGCCGCCAGCAGCCCGGCGTCGCCGGAGAGGTGCGCCATGATGCGCAGCTCGATCTGCGAGTAATCCGCGGCCAGCAGCACGTGACCCGGCGGCGCGACGAACGCCTGGCGGATGCGCCGGCCTTCCGGCGTGCGGATCGGGATGTTCTGCAGGTTCGGGTCCTGCGACGACAGGCGCCCGGTCGCCGCCACCGCCTGGTGGTAGCAGGTGTGCACGCGGCCGGTCTTCTGGTTGATCTGCTCGGGTAGTTTGTCGGTGTAGGTGGACTTGAGCTTGGAGAGATTGCGGTGCTCGAGGATCAGCTTCGGCAGCGCGTAGCTCTCGGCGAGCTCCTCGAGCACGTCCTCGGCCGTCGACGGCTGGCCGGTGGGCGTCTTGCGCACCACCGGCAGGTTCATCTTCTCGAACAGGATGGTGCCGAGCTGCTTGGGCGAGTCGAGGTTGAACGGCGCCCCGGCTTCCTTGTGCGCCGCGGCCAGCACCTCCATGAGGCGCTTCGCCAGCTCGTGGCTCTGCTTGCGCAGCATCTCGCGATCGAGCAGCACGCCGTGCTCCTCCATGCGCGTGAGCACCGGCACGAGCGGCTGCTCGATGTCTTCGTAGAGCTTGCGCAGCGGCTCGTGCGCCGCGATCTGCGGCCACAGCACCTGGTGCAGGCGCAGCGTGACGTCGGAATCCTCGGCGGAATACTCCGCCGCCTTGTCGACCGGAACCTGGCTGAAGGAGATCTGTTTGGCGCCCTTGCCCGCGACGTCCTCGTAATGGATGGTGCGGATGCCGAGATAGCGTTCGGCGGCGGAATCCATGTCGTGCCGCAGGACGCTGTTCCACACGTACGACTCGAGCATGGAGTCGAAGCGCATGCCCTGCAGGCGGATGCCGTGGTTCGCGAGCACGTGCGCGTCGTACTTGAGGTGGTGCCCCACCTTGGCGTGCTCCGTGGACTCCAGCAGCGGCTTGAGCCGCGCGAGGCTGGCCTCGCGGTCGAGCTGGTCGGGTGCGCCGGCGTAATCGTGCTTCAGGGGTAGATAGGCCGCGATGCCGGGCGCGACGGCGAAGGACACGCCGACGATCTCCGCCTTCATGTACTCGAGGCTGGTGGTCTCCGTATCCACCGCGAACAGCGGCGCGGCCGCGAGCTTCGCCAGCCAATCGGTGAGCTGCGCCTCGCTGACGATGGTGTCGTAGTGGCGCGCGGCCGCGGCGATGACCTGCGCGGCCTCGCTCACGCCCGCGGCGGCGGGCACGCCCGCGATGGGGGTCTGACCGCTCGCGGGCGGCGCATCCGGCGTGGTCGCCTCGCCGGCCGGCGCGCTCCCGTCGAGCTGGCGCAGCAGCGTGCGCAGCTCGAGGCGGGTGTACAGCGCGCGCAGGGCGGCGGTATCGGGCGCCTGCCGCGCCAGGCCGTCGAGCGACACCGGCAGCGTGAGATCGGTGCGGATGGTGGCGAGCTTGCGGGCCAGCTCGAGCGTGCCGAGCCCGGCGCGCAGGTTCTCGCCGACCTTGCCGCCGACGTTCGCGGCGTCGGCCACCAGCTTGTCGAGCGTCGAATACTGGCCTAACCACTTCGCCGCGGTCTTCGGGCCCACCTTGTCTATGCCCGGGATGTTGTCCGAGCTGTCGCCCACCAGCGCGAGGTAGTCGATGATCTGCTCGGGATAGACGTCGAACTTGGTCTTGACGCCGGCCCGATCGAGCACCGTTCCGCTCATCGTGTTGATGAGGGTAATCAGCGGCGAGACGAGCTGCGCCATGTCCTTGTCGCCGGTGGAGATGAGCACGGAGAGATTCTGGCGCGCGGCCTGGCAGGCCAGCGTGCCGATGACGTCATCGGCTTCGACTCCGGTCTCGCGCAGGATCGGCAGGCCCATGCCCTTCACCGCCTCGAACAACGGCTCGATCTGCGCGCGCAGGTCGTCGGGCATCGGCGGACGATGCGCCTTGTATTCGGCGAACAGGTCGTCGCGAAAGGTCTTGCCCGCGGCGTCGAACACCACCGCGATGCGCGCCGGGTCGTAGTCCTTGAGGAACTTCGCGAGCATGTTGAGCACACCGAGCACGGCGCCCGTGGGCTCGCCGCGCGAGGTGGTGAACGGCGGCAGCGCGTGGAACGCGCGATACAGGTAGGACGAGCCGTCGACGAGGACGAGATCCGGACGCTGGTTCATCGCTGGCCGTTCACTGCTGCGGGCGCGGTGGCGCGCCGTTTTTCTTGTCGGGTTTGCGCTGATCCTGTTCCGTTCCCTGCGGCGCCGTCACTTCGGGCGCCGGAGACGGCGGTTGCGGCGGGGAATCGACCGTGGTCGGCGAGCTGTTGCCCGCGGCGTCGTCGCCGGCCGGCGGCGGCGCGCCGGCCGGGCGCGTGACCACCGTGCCCTGCCGCGAATCGGGTAGATAGAGCCCGCCGGTCTGCCCGCAGGCGGCCAGCAGCGCGGCCGAGGCCGTGAGCAGGATCCGGAGCGCCGCGGATGCGGCGGAAAACTTGCGCATGTTCATGTTCATTTCCAGGATGTCTTGTCGTCGGTGCGCGGCCGCCAGTCGACCACCGCGATGGTCAGACGCGAGACGCACACCAGTCGTTCCGCGGGATCGCGTATTTCGATGCTCCAGACCTGGCTGCGCGCGCCGATGTGGAACGGCCGTGCCGTGCCGGTGACCAGGCCCTCCGCAACCGGACGCAGGTGGTTCGCGTTGATCTCCTGCCCGAGGCAGCGGAACTTCGCGCGGTCCACCACGAAATTCGCCGCGACGCTGCCCAGCGTCTCCGCCAGCACCAGCGACGCGCCGCCGTGCAGGTAGCCCATGGGCTGGCGCGTGCGCGGCTCGACCGGCATCGTGCCGCGCAGGTAGTCGTCGCCCCATTCGGTGAACTCGATGCCGAGGTGCGGCGCGAGCAGGCCCTGCTGGCTCGCGCGCGCATCCTCCAAAGTGGGGCCGGTTGGAGCGGCCGGATTGGCGAACCAGATGGCCATCGACACCCCTTGCGCGCAGGCCTTGCGTCGCGAACCCAGGTTATTTGCGGTATTTCTCGCCGATGCGGCGATACGCCTCGCGAAACGGGATGCCTTCGCGCGCGACCAGCGCATTGGCCTCTTCGGCGGCGTGAATCGAGGGGTCGAGTTTGATCTGATCCGCGCGGAAACGCACGCCGTCCATGGCCATCGCCATGATGGCCGCCGTCGCATTGGCGAGGTCGATGCCCCTGAACAGGGGAGGCTTGATGAGCTGCAGGTCGCGCTGGTAACCCGACGGCAGCTTCGCGACGATGCCGAGCACCTCGTCGAGGCAGCTCGCCGCGACGGCGGAGCGGCCGCGCACGAGCTCGAACACGTCGGGATTGCGCTTCTGCGGCATGATCGACGAGCCGGTGGTGAACTCCGCCGGCAGCGCGACGAAGGCGAACTCCTGCGTGTAGAACAGCAGCAGGTCGCTCGCGAGGCGCCCCAGATCCTGCATGAACAGCGCGCATTCGAACAGCAGCCCGGCCTCGGCCTTGCCGCGCGCCAGCTGCACCGCCGTGACCGGCGCGTGCACCGACGCGAAGCCGAGTTTTTCGCGCGTGAGCTCGCGGTCGAGCGGCAGTCCCGGCGTGCCGTAGCCCGCGGCGGAGCCGAGCGGCGAGCGTGAGCTGCGCCGCGCGCACGCCGTGAACCCGGCCGCGTCGTCGCGCAGCTCGGAGGCGAATCCGCCGGCCCACAACGCGACGCTGCTCGGCATGGCCTGCTGCATGTGCGTGTAGCCCGGCAGCGCCACGGCGCCGTCGCGCCGCGCCAGCGCATCGAGGGCGGCGGCGCAGGCTTCCGCGGCGGCCGCGAGCTCGCGGCCCGCGTCGAGTAGATAGAGCCGCAGCGCCGTCAGCACCTGGTCGTTGCGCGAGCGGCCGAGATGCACGCGCCCGCCCGCCGGGCCGATGCGCGCCGTGAGGCGCTTCTCGAGCGCCGTCTGGCCGTCCTCGTCGGCCAGCTCGATGCGCCACTGGCCGGCCGCGTGCTCGGCCAGCAGCGCGGTCAACCCGTCCCGTATGGCGGCAAGATCGGCGGCATCGAGCAGCCGCGCGGCGTGCAAACCCTCGGCGTGCGCGATCGAGGCGCGCACGTCGTACTTCACGAGCCGCTCGTCGAGCGCATAGTCGTCGCCCGCGGTATATGCGAGCACCCGCTGGTCGAGCTCCACGCCTTTGTCCCACAGACGGCTCATGCGCTGCTACTTGCCGACCTGCTGTTCGGCCGGGGTCAGCGCGTTCACGTCGGCGACGATGAGCGTGCCCGCGCCTTCGTTGGTGAACACCTCGGCGAGAATCCCTTCCTGCGACTTGTACGACATCACGTGTACGCGCCGCACGCCGCCGCGGATGGCGTCCTCGATGGCCTTCGCCTTGGGCAGCATGCCGTCGACGATTTTCTTCTCCTCGCGCAGGCGCTTGAGGCCGGCGAGATCCGTGTACGAAATGATCGACGTCGGATCGTCGACGCGCTCGAGGATGCCGGGCGCGCCCGTGCACAACATGAGCTTCTCGGCCGAGAGCGCCGCGCCGAGCGCAGCGGCCACCGTGTCGCCGTTGATGTTGAGCAGCGTGCCGTTCTCGTCGGCGGACAGCGGGCTCACGACCGGCATCAGGCCGTTGTCGAGCAGTTTCTTGATGACGTTGGTGTCCACGGCGTCGATGTCGCCGACGAAGCCGTAGTCCACGGTCTCACCGGTGTCCGCGAGCTTCACGGGCGGGCGCTTGTGCGCCCGGATGAGCCCCGCGTCGACGCCGGAGATGCCCACCGCGTCGATGTTCATCTCGCGGCACAGCGCCAGTAGTTTGGTGTTGATCAGGCCGTTGAGCACCATCGCGGTGGCGTCGATGGCCTTCTGGTCGGTGACGCGCCGTCCCTGCACCATGCGCGTGGGCACGCCCAGCGCCTCGGTGACCTCCGTGAGCTGCGGGCCGCCGCCGTGCACGAACACCACGCGCACGCCGAAGTAATGCAGGATCGCGATCTGCTCGATGAGCGCCTTCACGGCCGCGGCGTCGGCGAATACGCCGCCGCCCGCCTTCACGACGAAGGTCTTGCCCTTGTACATGCGGATGTAGGGGGCCGCGCTGCGCAGGCTGCGAATGGCGGCGGAAGGGTCGGGGCGATGCATGATCATGAAATGATTCCGTGATTAGTGATGCGGCGTGGAGAGCAGGCGGTGCAGGACCGCCGCCTGCACGACCATCCGGTTGAAGGCCTCGCGCTGCACGACGCTGCGCCGGCCATCGAGCACTTCGTCGGCCACGGCGACGTTACGCCGCACCGGCAGGCAGTGCATGAGCTTGCAATCGACGGCGGCGCGCGAGAACCAGGTGTCGCGCACGCACCAGTCGGCGAGCGACGAACGGGCGCGCGCGTCGGCCTCGGCATTGCCGTAGTGCTGCGTCGAGCCCCACTCCTTGGCATAGACGACGTGCGCGCCGGTGAGCGCATCGTCGCGGTCATGGGTCTCGCGCACGCTGCCACCCGCCGCGGCCGCAGCGGCCTGTGCCTTCTGCATGATGGGCGCGGGCAGGGCGAAGCCTTCGGGCCGCAGCACCACCACTTCCATGCCGCGCATCGCCGCCATGTGCACCGTCGCGGCGGGTACCGCGAGCGGCAGCGCCCGCGGATGGTTCACCCACGACAGCACGAAGCGCGCCTTGCGTGGCACCGCGAGGTCGTCGAGCGTCTTCCAATCCGCCAGTGCCTGGCAGGGATGGTTCGCGGCGGACTCCATGTTGATGACCGGCTTCGAGACCAGGCCGGCCATTTCCTTGAATGACGTTTCCGCCAGGTCGGCTTCGAGGTCGAGGCCGCCGGCGAAGGCGCGAATGCCAAGAGCGTCACAATAGTGCGCCAATACGGGCACTCCTTCACGAACATGCTCCGCCGGAGCGCCATTCATGACGGCGCCGCGCCGGGTCTCGAGCTGCCAGGTGCCCTGGCCGGCGGCGATGACGAACGAGGAGCCGCCGAGGCGCGCCATCGCGGCCTGCATGGACGCGAGCGTGCGCAGGCTGGGATTGAAGAAGAGCAGGCCGAGCATCTTGCCGGCCAGCGCCTGCGGCTCGGGTTTCGTGTGCAGGCGGTCGGCGAGCGCGAGCAGCTCGACGACCTGCTCGCGCGAAAGATCCGCCAGATCGAGGAAATGTTTCATTGTTATAAGTCGACGAGCGCCGCGCGCAGCCGGTCGATGTGTTCCTCTTTGAGAATGAACGCCGGCAGCAGGCGCAGGATCGCCGGATCGCCCGCGGTGCCCGCGAGGATGTCGCGGGCGAGCAGCGCCTTCTGCACGTCCTTCGCCGGTTTGTTCAGGCGCAGGCCGTGCAGGAAACCGAGACCCTGGAAATCGACCACCGGCCCTACCTTGCAGGTCTCGCGCAAGTACGCGGACACGCGGGTGACGTTCGCCAGCAGGCCTTCCTTCTCGATCGCATCGATGGTGGCCTCGGCCACCGCGCAGGCCATGGGCCCGCCACCGAACGTGGTACCGAGATTTTCCAGTTTCAGCGACGCGGTGATCGGCGGCGTCAGCAGCAGCGCCGAGACCGGGAAGCCGTTGCCGAGCGCCTTGGCCGTCGTGATCATGTCCGGCATCACGCCGTAGTAGTTGGCTGCGAACGGCGTGCCGCTGCGGCCGACGCCGCACTGCACTTCGTCGAAGATGAGCAGCGCGCCGGTGGCGTCGCAGCGCTGGCGCAGCGCCGCGAGAAATTCCTGGCCCATGTCGAACGCGCCGCCCACGCCCTGCACGGGCTCGACGATGACGGCCGCAGTGTTCTCGGTGACGTGGTTGGCGATGTCCGCGAGGTCGCGCCGCTTGATCCAGCTCACGTCGAACGGCGCACGCGGCAGGAAGAACCATTTCTGCGGTGCCTGCCACGTGGTCGAGGCGCAGGCTGCCGTGCGGCCGTGGAAGCTGTGCTCGACCGCGGCGACGTGCGTGCGTCCGGGGCGCATCTTGAAGGCCATCTTGAACGCGTTCTCGTTGGCCTCCGCGCCCGAGTTGATCCAGAACACGCTGTCGAAGGGCAGCCGGGAGAACTTCAGCAGCGCCTGCGCGGCGCGCGCGCGGACTTCCATGGGTACGGCGTTGGTCTGGAAATTCATCTGCGCGGCCTGGCGGCTCAACGCCTCGGTCCAGCCCTTGTGGCCGTAACCGAGCGACGCCACGGCATGGCCGCCGTACAGGTCGAGCACCTTGCGGCCGTCGCGCGTGTGCAGCCAGACGCCGTCGGCGCCCACCACTTCGAGCGGATATTGCGCGTAGACCGGCGCGAGGCCATCTGGCGGGGAGCCCGTCATAGAAGACTGCGGGGCGCCCGCCATAGAAGACTGCGGAGAGCCCGTCGTGGAAGACGGCGCAGTGGATAGTTCGGCGTTCATGGTTTTCATTGCCTCTGTCCCGCTCAGGTCCAGCCGGGCGCCGCGGCGCTCAGGCCCGAAGTCTCGGGAAGACCGAACATGCGGTTCATCCACTGCACGGCGCCGCCCGCGGCGCCCTTATTCAGGTTGTCCACCACGCTCATCACCGCGACGGTGCGGCCGTTGGCGGCTGCGGACAGATGCGCGAAATTGCTGGCGACGATGTCTTTCACGCGCGGCGCGCTGTCGAGCACGCGCACGAACGGCGCGCCCGTGTAGAACTCCCGCAGCATGCCGATGACGGCCGCGGCGTCCTTCGAGGTCGTAAGCCTGGCCTGCACCGTCGCGTGGATGCCGCGCGCGAACGGACCCGAGTGCGGCACGAACGAGTAGTCGGCGTCGATGCCGGTCGCGGCCTTCGCGAGCGCCGTGATCTCCGGCGTGTGGCGATGTCCGAGCGCGCCGTACGAATACAGGTCGCTGTGGCGCGTCGGGTGGTGCGTGCCCTCGACGGGCTTGCGGCCGGAGCCGGTGCTGCCCGTGACGCCGCTGACGAACAAGGTCGGTTCGATCCAGCCGCAGGCGAGCAGCGGCACGCTGGCGAGCAGGATGGCGGTCGAGAAGCAGCCGGGGTGCGCCATGTGCGGCGTCGGCGCGGCTTTCAGGTGCTCGGGCACCGCGCACGTGAACTGCGCGAGCCGCTGCGGCGCGCCGTGCGGATGCTTGTACACGGACTCGTAGGCCGCGGCCGTGGCGTAGCGGAAGTCGGCGGAGATGTCGACGAAGCGCGGCTGGGTGCCCGCGGCCTCCGCCGTCTTCAGCAGCGAGTCGATCAAGCCGGCGGCCGCGCCGTGCGGCGCGGCGCAGAACACCGCCGACGTCGGCTCCCGGCCCATCAAGCCGGCGATCTGCGCCTGCGACTTGAACTCCATGTCGCCGAGCAGCGCGGCGAGATGGGGGAACGACTTGCCGGCGAGCTCGCCGGGCGAGCTGTCGGAGAGAATGCCGGCGAGCGCGAAATGCGGATGCCCGAGCAGCAGCCGGATGAGCTCGCCCGAGACATAGCCGGTGCCTCCGAGCACCACGGCGGGAATCTTGTTAGGCACGTTCACGCGTTACTCGTTCGCCGCACGCAGCGCACGCGCCTGCGTGAGGCCGACGGACTGGATGATGGAGTCACCGAGCGCGGCGCCGGCCGACAGCGCGTTGAAGGCGGGTACCTTCAACACGTCCTGGATGATCTGCACGCCGACGGCGTTGTCGGTCGAAGGCCCCGTCACCGCGACCGGCTCGATGCCGTAGCGCTCGCGCAGGATGTCGACGCCGCCGTAGGCCGCCACCGGGTCGTTGGCCGAGAGCACGAGGCCGGTGATGGCCTTGCGGATGTCTTCCTGCTCGAGGATGGCGTCCACGCCGTACGTGCCCAGCAGGCCATCGCCGAGCTCGAACACGATGACATCGGGCTTCTTGTCGCACAGCTCCGTCAACATGGTGCGCGTGAGCGCCGGGCCCACCTTGCGCGTGGTCGAGACGATGCCGAAATCCGTGAAAATGAGCGTGTTGCGCGCGCCGGCGTCTTCGAACGCCATGATGTCGCGGCGCAGGGAGACGCCCGTGGCCTTGAACGCGTCGACGACCAGGCCGCGATGGCGCATGCGGCTGATGATGGCGGCGGCGGCGGCCGTCTTGCCGGCCTCCATGCACGTGCCGGCGAGCGCCACCACGGGCACGGCGCCGGTGACGAGCGGCGCGTCCGGATCGAACTTGCGATAACCCACGCGCGCCGGCACGCCGATGCGTTCGCCCAGATAGGGAAAATCCAGCACGCCGCCGATGACGCGGCAGTCGAACGGCTTGCCCTTGTCGGGATTCACCGAGTCGCACACTCCGAGCACGCCGCCGATGTTGAGCATCTGCACGATGTCGCCGGGTTTCACGCTCTCGGGTACGTGCCCGGAGTAGCCGAACAGCGCCTTGCGATGGCCGAGCGCGCCCGCGACGATGTCACCCTTGCCGACCTTCGCCATGCGGCCGCTCGTGAGCTCGAGCGTGTTGTAGGTGGACTTGTTGGTGAGTATCTCCACGACCACGACCACGCCTTCCTCGGAAGGGATGTTGTCCGTGGAAACACGCACTTCGTTGCCGAGGCCGCAGGCCTGGGTCACCGAGGCGATCTTGTCGACTACGACTGTACGCATTTACTTGCCTCCCGCGCGCGCATGGAACATGCCCGTGAGCGAAACGATCTTGGAGAAGCCGAGCGCGTCCTGCGGCGTCCATTCGCCCGCGGCCTCGCCGTACACGCCGCGCGAAACCGCCATCAGCGAGTGCGGCGACTCGACGCCTTCGACGAACAAACTACCCGGGCGGAACAGCAGGTGGACCTTGCCGGTGACGCGCTCCTGCGAGGACAGCAGCAGCGCCTCGATGTCGCGGCACACGGGATCCAGCAGCTGGCCTTCGTGCACCCAGTCGCCGTACGGACCCGCGAGCGAATCCTTGATGCGCTGCTGGCGCGGCGTGAGCACGAGCTTCTCGAGCTCCCGGTGCGCCACCAGCAGGGTCTCCGCGGCCGGCGCCTCGAAGGCGACGCGGCCCTTGGTGCCGATGATGGTGTCGCCCAGGTGGATGCCGCGGCCGATGCCGAACGGCGCGCCGAGCGTCTCGAGCTGCTCGACCACTTCCACGGCGGACATCGACTTTCCGTCGATGCCGGTGGGGCGGCCCTTCTCGAACTCGAGGGTGTGCTTCTGCGGGGCGCGCGGGTTCGTGAACGCGTCCTTCGACAGCACCCACGCGCCGTCGGGAATGCTGCCCTCGGAAGTCAGGGTCTCCTTGCCGCCGATGGTCACGCCCCACAGCCCGCGATTGATGGAATACGCTGCGCCGAACGGCGGCACGGGGAGCTTGCGGCTCTGTAGATAGTCGAGCTCTTCCTGCCGCTTGAAGGCCCGGTCGCGCACGGGCGCGATGACTTCCAGCTCCGGCGCGAGCGTGCGCATCGCCACTTCGAAGCGCACCTGATCGTTGCCCGCCGCCGTGCAGCCATGCGCGATGGAGTTCGTACCCAGCTTGCGCGCCATCAGCGCGATGGTCTGAGCCTGCATGACGCGCTCGGCGCCGACGCACAGCGGATAGAGCTGGCCGCGGCGCACGTTGCCCATGACCAGGAAGCGCAGCACCTGCTCGAAATAGTCGGCACGCGCGTCGACCTGGTGGTGCTCGACCGCGCCCAGCGCGAGCGCTCGCTCGCGCAGCGTTTGGGCACCGGCCGCGTCGATGCCGCCCGTATCCACGGTGACCGTGATGATGGGGCGGCCATAGTTGTCCTTGAGCCAGGGCACCAGGAAGGAGGTGTCGAGGCCGCCGGAATAGGCCAGAACGATGGGGGTGGGCATTTTTATTCAGACTCCAAAAGCTTCGCGCAGCCGCTCGAGCACGCGCGCCTGGGCGCGCGCGTCGGCGGTGGCGATGAAGATCGTGTCGTCGCCGGACACCGTGCCCGCGACCTCGCTCCAGCCGGCCTTGTCGATGGCGGCGGCCACGCTGCCGGCCGAGCCTATGGTGGTCTTCACCACGGTGATCGACGGGCCGGCGGTGCGCACTTCGCGCACGAACTGGGCCACGGCCGAGAACTTTTCCTGCGTGCGGGAAGCAAGTTCCGCGTTGTCGGGCAGCACGTAACCGTCGCTGTGCTTGAGCACGCCGAGCTCGCGCAGGTCGCGGCTGATGGACGACTGCGTGACCTCGTGGCCCTCGCGCTTCAGCAGGCGCACGAGCTCGTGCTGGCGGCGCACCGGGGCATGGCGCAGCAGCCGGACGATGGCGGTGCGACGCGCCTCGCGGTGATGGTCGGTCAGCATGGAAACGAATCCACCCGTGAATAAAGAGCGCGCATACTGCATAAAGATGCACGAGGCGTCAACGGCTCTTTTCCCGCGGCCCGGGCGGGCCCGGCCAATCAACCTGTGGGAAATTGCGGGCGCGTTACAGCCCCGGTGGCAGCGCAGTCGCGGCACCTTCGCCGAGCACCGTGGTCCATTCCCGGACCGTCCATTTCGTGACCAGGCCGCCGGTGACGTACGGGTCGGCCGTGGCGAATGGCTGGGGAGCGGCCCCGAATCATAGTAGAGAGCGAACGGTCTTGCGGAGTGCCGCTTCGCGCACGGCCCGGGAGGAACATGAAAATCGTCGCGCGACTGGCAACGCACACCTCGCTGCTCCTGCTGCTGGCGGCCGTGTCCCAGGCGCGCGCGGCCGTGCGCGATGGGGACCTGGTTTTCCAGACCTCGCGATCGCGCCAGAGCGAGGCGATCCAGCGCGCCACGCACTCCCCGTACAGCCATGTCGGCATCGTGCTGTTCCGCGACGGCCAGCCCTTCGTGTTCGAGGCCATCGAGACCGTGCGATACACGCCGCTCGCGCGCTGGATCGCCCGCGGCGCGCAGGGCCGGTACGTGGTGAAGCGGCTCAAACGCGGTCTCACGCCGGCGCAGGCCGCGAAGCTGCGCGCCAGCGCCGCGCCGTTCTCCGGCCGCCGCTATGACCTGTACTTCGAATGGTCCGACGAGCGCATCTACTGCTCGGAGCTGGTCTGGAAGATGTACCGCCAGGCGCTCGGGCTCGAGCTCGGTACGCGGCAGAAGCTGCGCGAATTCGCTCTGCAGGACCCGCTGGTGCGGGTGAAATTGCGCGAGCGCTACGGAAAATTGATTCCGCTCGAAGAGCCCGTAATCTCTCCGGCTGCCGTTTTCGATTCCACCCTCCTTCAAACCATCGAGACTCAATGAAAATGCCGAGGCTTGTCTCACTGCTGCTTTGGGCCGCGCTGGCCGCCGCCGCGTCGGCGGCCGGACCCGCGCCCGCGAAAATCAAGTACATACCGCCCGAGGGCTTCGGCTCGTACAAGTGGGGCGACCTGCGTACCAGCTTCGAGCGGCTGCCCGACACGCCGATGGGCGTCGGCGCGGCATGGCTGCGACCGACGGAGAAGGCTGTGAGCTTCACCTGCAATCCCTCGGTGCTCCTGGGTCCCACTTCGAACGGCGCGCTCGGCGGCTGCGACTTCCAGCAGGCGCTGGACACGATGCGCAAGGAATACGAGGCTGGCGGCTTCTACGTGCTGTCCGAGTACTCCATCGAGGGGCAGGGCTTCCGTTTCGGCGAAGTGGAGCCCGTGGTGCTGCACCCGGTCATCTATCAATTCTGCGCCAACTGGTTCGACCCCAAGCGCCAACCGCCGCCGAACTTCGACGCGATGAACAAGTTCTGCGGCATGAAGCTCATGTTCGAGAGCGAGACGCGCGAAGAGCTCAAGAAGCTCCCGGCCGATCACGTGACCAACTACGACCGCGTGCTGGAAAAGCTCCTGGCGAAATACGGCCGGCCAGCCGGCTTCATGCGCCGCGGACAGGTGGTCATCGAAACCCTCGAAGGCGAGTCGAGTGACGCCGGCGACCGCCGCTTCAGCATCTGGCGCTGGTGTCCGGCGAGCGATCGCGGCTTTCACACCTCGTGCGCGGCCAGCGTGACGCTCGCGCTCGATCCCGCGACCGGCGTCGGCACGGTGCTGTATTCGACGCCGCTGCTGTGGGAGTTCGCGTTCGCGCGCCAGAACAACGGCTTCAAGGGAGACCCGCTCTTCAAGATGCTGCACGCGCGGCAGTAGTCAGCCTGTGCTATCGCGCGTGGCGGAACGTGAGGTTGTAACGGAAGCCGCCGGTGACGGGATGGGTGCCGGGCTTCACAGGCCGCACCGCGTGATAGACCAGCCGCGACGGCCCGCCCCACACCAGCACGTCGCCGTCGCGCAGCGCCACGCTGCGGCCTTTGCCGCCGCGCGTGAGGCCGTAGAACGCGAAGCTCGCCGGCAGGCCGAGTGACACGGACACGATGGGCTGCGCGAAATTCTGCTCGTCGGCGTCGCGATGCGCGGTGAGCCGCGCCCCAGGCACATAGCGGTTGACGAGGCAGGCGTCGGGCACGAATTCCGGGAAGCCGCCGAGCGCCGCCGCCTCGAGCGCCACGGCGACGAACTCTTCCGGCATCGCCGGCCAGTCGCGATCGGTGAGCGGATCGCGCGAGCTGTAGCGGTAGCCGCTGCGATCGCTGACCCAGCCCACCGGGCCGCAGTTCGTCATCGCGACGGACATCGTCTGCCCGCCGGGCGTCACGAGATGGCGGAACGGCGCGCGCGCGGCCACGGCTTCGATGAGTGGAAACAGCCGCGCGCTGTCCGAGAAGCCGCGCAGCAACGTGATGCCGGCGTCCAGCGGCACCACTTCGGGCGCGCCGGGGCGGGTAAGCGGCAGCTCGAGCGTGCTCATTTCTCGATGGTGAACACGAGATCGGCGCCGCGATCCTTGCCAGCCGCCTCGGTCTTGATGGTCCAGTGCTCGTCGAGCGTGTACTGCAGCTTGATGGTGCTGATGGCCTCGGCGAGCGAGACGCCGTAGCTCACGTACAGGCGCGGCGAGAAATAACGCCCCAGCACCAGCGAAGTTTCGTTCGACAGGTCCGACTCGACGCTGATGTCGGGAATTCCGAGCTTGCCTCCGAGCTGCGAGGCGAGGATGGCCGCCGCCTGGCCCACCGCTTCCTGCCGGCCGGTGCCGGCGCGGTCGGACTGCTGCACCGAATCGAGCGACGAGCCCGCGAGAATGATGCCGACGATCTGCGATTGCGGGATCATCGGCTCGGAGAAGAACGACAGCCGCGGCTCGCGCAGCGTGCCGCGCACGTTCACGCCGGCCTTCACGTCGGGGAAGATCTTCACGGCGCGAATGTCGATGACGGGATCCGCCAGCAGACCGCCGTTGTAGATGAGCCGGCCGCGCTCGATGTCGAGCTTGCGCGCCAGCGCAACGTACTGGCCCTTGGATACCTGCACCTCGCCCGAGGCGCGCGTCGGCTGGTCGGGCATCGAGATGGCGGTGATGCTGCCCGTGAGCTGGCCCGAGAGGCCGTAGGTCTCGATGCTGACGTCGTCGCCGAGCGTCATCGTGATCTTGCTCTCGACCAGGAACGGGTCGCTCTCCGCTTCCTCCGTCGGCCCGACCAGCCTCTCGTCGGGCGACGACAGCACGGCGTTGGTGAGCTCGGCGGGTCGGATGCGCGCCAGCGGTAGTTTGACCTCGCCGGTCACCAGCATCTTGCGCCCCTCGATCGCGAAGTTGAGGTCCGGCGACGCGTCGATGCGCGCCTCCGGGACGTCGACCACGCGCAGGTTCTTGCCCGACACGCGCAGGTCGCCATAGGGGAGATTGTCGCGCCACGCGAGTTTGCCCGAGCTCGCGACCGAGCCCGCGCCGGCATTCGCCGCCGCGCTGAACTCGAGGTTGTTGGAGGCGATGCGCGCCTGTGCTTCGACGCCGCGCAGTGCGAGGTTGAGCTGGTAGAGATCGAGCTCGGCGCCCGACAGCCGGACGAGCCCGCTGGCGTTGGGTCGCCCGACGGTTCCGGCGAAGCTCAGGTCGAGGTCGAAGTGGCCGCTGGCGCGGTCGACGGCGGGTAGATAGAGAGTGATGAAGCCGAGCTCGCCGATCGCCATCTGCAGCTGGCCGCGCAGCGGCCAGGCGCGCACGTCACCCGCGGTGCGCTCGGCGCGCATGCGGCCGGCGATCAGGCCGCGCGCCGCGGCGTCGAGGCGCAGCTCGCCGAGCACGTGGTCGGCCTCGGCGCGCGCGGTGACGAACCCCGAGCCGAACGTGATGACGTCGGTGCGCCCGCTCGCTAGCTTGTGGCGGATGGCGGCGTCGACCAGGTCAACGCGCGCCTCGCCGGTGAACGGCGCGCCGCCGGTCGCGCTCGCGCTGGCGGTGGCATTGACGGTGCCCTGGTATTCGACGCGGGGCGTGAAGCCGGCGGTCAGGGTGCTGATCGGCAGGTTGTGCGCATCGCCCTTCGCGGCCCAGCCGTGCGGGCTCCAGTTGCCCTCGGCGCACAGCTTCGCGACCTTGCCGAGCAGACACAGCGCTTCGAGCTTGAAGGCATCGGCGCTGGCCACCACCGCCGCGGGCGCGTCGAGCCGCAGGTTGACGTTCGATGTGTCGTCGATGACGAGGTTGGTGATGGTGCCGGTCCAGGTGCCGTTCGTGAACCCGCCCTTGCCGTTCAGATGCAGGCTGGTCTTGCCGGCGAGCGTGTCGACTTTGAGCGCATGGTTGCCGGTGGTGCCGTCGAGCATCAGGTTGAACTGGGTGACGCCGTGCTCGCCGACCATGACGCGCGACAGGGCGACGTCGGCGTGCGAGACACGCTGGCCGCGCCAGTCGACGTCGATGTTGGCGCCGATCTTGTCGATCTTCACGTCCTCGCGCGCCAGGCCGGAACCCTGGGCGCTGAGCCTGACTACCGGCGCCTCGGTGCTGCCGCCGATGCGGCCGTGCGCGTGCAGCTCGCCGCGCGCGCCGTCGAGCAGCAGCCCGAGGTTGTCGGCATCGATGCTGAAGTCGAGATTGAGCGGCCGCGCGCCGCCGAGCTCGCCGTCGAGGGCGACGGCCAGGTTGCCGGCGCGCAGTCGCAGCGTGTCGAAGGTCCATTCCTCGCCGTGCTTGCGCACGCTGCCCCCGCCCGACGCGGCGCTGCCGCGCAGCTTGCCGCTGATGCGGCCGAAGGCCACGTCGAGGTCGCCGTCGGAGCCGAACGGCTTGCCGCTGGCGTCGAGCTCGAAGTCGAGCGCGCCGGCGAAGCCGGGCCGCAGCGTCGCGGGGTCGAAGCCGTGCACGCTGCCTTTGAGAGCCCAGCTCTCCCCGGGTGTCCAGCGCGCCTCGCCCGCGAGCCGTGCGCTGCCGCCGAACGCGCCGAGATCGAGCTGCTCGATGGCGAGATGGTCCTTGTGGAGCGCGCCGTGCACCGCTACCGTCATCGGATCGAGTTGCGGCACGTACAGATCGCCGGACGCAGTCAGCGCGTAAGGCCACAGTCCCTCGAGCCGGTAGGTGCCCGCCGGGCTCGCGAAGACCTGCGGCGTCTGTGCGGTGAACGCCTGCGCGAGCGGCCAGCGCAGGCCTTGCCAGTCGCCTTCCAGCAGTAGTTTGGGGCCGTTCTCGGCCGTCTCGATGGTGCCGGCGCCCGTGACGTGGCTGCCGGTGGCGCGATGCGTGACCTCGTAGCGGGTGGCGTTCACGACGCGGTCGGCGTAATAGCCCGCGAACGAGGTGTCGAACGGCCCGGCGCCGAGGCCCGGCACCGCGAGCGGGCCGCGCGCGTGAAAGGCGTTCATCTCGCCGCCCACGTCGAGCCGCCCGGTGATGATGCCGAGCGCGCCGCCCGCGCCGAACGCGCGCAGGTCGAAATTGTGCACGTCGGCGACGCCGGTCCAGTGGAAGGCGCTCGACAGGTCCAGCAGCTCGCCGCGCAGGTCGGCGCGGAACGGCGCCTGCAGCTTGCCCGTCAGCGGTAGTTTGGCGAGGTCGCCGCTGAAACTCGCGTCGGCGCGCCATTCGGGCTGCCCGGCGATCAGCATGCGCGTGGTCACCTCGCCCGACAGCTGCGTCGGGTCCGCGGCCTGCAGCTCGCCGAGCGCGCGTGCGGCCAGCACTCCATAGACTATGTTGCCCTCGAAGACGCGGATGGTCTTGTGGCCGACGATGCCGGCGCCGCTGACGTCGTCGAACACCGTGCGTTTGCCGCTCGGCGCGACGATGACCAGGCTCTTCGCGGCAGCGTGCCGCGTGCTGATGCTCAGCAGCCGCGGCATGAACTTCGGCGGATTCTTCGGCGCGTCCTGCGGGCGGGGCTTGACCTCGATGAGCACGACGTCGGCGCGCGCGTCGCGCACCGCGATGCGCCCCACGAGGATCGGCCAGAAGTTCACCCGCGCGGTGCCGTTCTGCACGCTCACGTGCGCGCGCTCGCTGTCGACGTCGACGCGGGTGGCGCTGAAGCCCCCGGCAATAGTTCCCTTGACGCCCTCGATGTGCAGCAACACCTTGCCCATGCGCTCGGGCAGGCGCGCGACCGCGAAGCGCAGGCCTGCCTCGCTGTAGATGACCCACGCCAGGAACGAGAGCAGGACCGCGATCAGCGTTCCGAGGATCAGCGCGACGATCTTGAGCCGGCGCTTCATCACAACTTCGGCGAGAAATTCAGGTGCAGGCGCGGCCCCGGGCGCTCGGTGCTGCCGGGAGGAGTGGTGAGCGCCTGCGCGACGTCGATGCCCACCGAGACCACCGGCAGCCGGAACCGTATGCCGATGCCCGCGGAATACATGAGCGGATCGCCGAACTGGTCGAACGCGTTGCCGGTGTCCCCGAACACCGCCAGCGAGAAATTCTTCGGCCAGTCGAGATCGCGGATGAGCTCCACCGAGGCGGTGAACAGGTGTTTGCCGCCGGTCTTCTCGAATTCCGAGCTGCCGTCCTCGTTGAACACCTCTTCGATGGGCGAGAGGTCGTTCACGCCGAAGCCGCGCACGCTGCGGTCGCCGCCGGCGAAGAAGCGCTGCGACGGCGCGAGCGCGCTGGTCTTCGACAGCGCGGTCGCGCCGAGGTCGCCGCGCAACAGCACGTGCCACTTGGGCGCGATGTCGAACACGCGCTCGGCCTGCAGGCGCACCTGCAGGAAGTCCGAATCGGAACCCAGCGCGTTGTTGGAGCCGCGCACCTCGAAGAACAGGGCGCGCGAGAACAGCGCCTCGCCGAGGTATTTGTCCGGCACCAGCGAGAAACTCATGCCGGGGATCAGCAGCGTCTGCGTGTCGTTGCGTCCGGATGCGACCAGCTCCGACTCCGCGTGCAGCAGCTCGACGTAGGTCACGCGCTGCCACCACTGCCGGCCCAGCCACGACTTGCCGTACCAGTCATCGAAGCGGCGCAGGTGCGTATACCCGGGCGTGAAGTTGAGCGAGCGGTCGTCGACGTCGGCGAGGCGCCGGTGTTTGCCGGTGAGCTGCAGCGTGAATTTCTCGACCGCCGGATCGCCGATCGGAATGATGTAGCGCGCGTCGAGCGCCTGCTCCAGCGCCGCCGCGCGCACCTCGGTGCGGAAGCGGTGTCCGCGCCGGTTCACGAGCCGGTCTTCCCAGGAAACCGTGCCGCGCACCTCGGTGTCCGTGCCGTAGCCCACGCCGTACTGGATGCGGTGGCGGCGGTTCGGCTCGGCGGTGATGGTGATCGGCACGATGTGCGTCTCGCGGTTGCGATCTTCGGGCAGCACCTCGACCGTGGAGAAATACTGGCTGTCGTCGAGCGCGAACTGCGTGCGCAGCAGCTCGCCGGCGTTGAAGGCGTCGTTCTCCTTGAAGCGCATGAAGCGGCGCGCCAGCGCCTCGTCGATGACGTCCTGCGTGATCGTGGTGGCGCCGAAGAAGTAGCGCGCGCCGGTCTCGAACTCGATGGCGATGTTCGCGGTGTAGTTCTGCGGGTCGACGCGCATCTCGTTGCGCACCATGCGCGCATCCAGGTAGCCGTAGGTGGCGGCGGTGCGCAGCAGGTCGCCCTTGAGCTTGTCGTACGCCGGATGGCTGAGGTGGTCGGCGTGCTGGATCGGCAGGTGCCTGGTGATGTTCGTGAAGATCGCGTCGTCGGCGCCGGGGCCCGTCACCTTCACGTCCACCTGGTCGACCAGCACCGCCTTGCCGCGCACGATGTTGACGGTGATGTGATAGTCCTGGTTGTTGCCGCTGCCCTCGTGCCGCACCGGGCAGGTGACGGTGGGCTCGTAGTAGCCGAAAGGACGGATCGCGGCGCGCACCTCGCGCTCGCAGCGTTCCTGCAGGCGCTCGACGAACTCGCGCGACAGGTCGTCGGACTTCTTGTAGCGCTCGAACGATAGATAGGCGAGCACGTTGCCGAGCAGCGGCTCTTCGACGCCGTGCACCTCGACCTTGACCTCGGCGACTGCCGGCAGCGGGAGCTGGAGCATGCCGAACGCGAGCAAGAGGACGAGGCGCGGAGGTTTCGGCTGCAGGATCGGCATGACACCGCTTGTGGGCGGAGAAAGACTCAAGATTCTAATGAGAGTCCACGTCTCACGCGCGGGTTCCTCTCCGGAAAGCAGATGTCCGTCAACGTCGCGCGGCGGCGTTCAGGACGTGTTCAGTTTGTCCGGTCGAATTGCCGGCGGCATCGAAGCGGCGCTCGGCGATTTGCGACTCGGCGCCGAGCGTGAGGATCGTCGAGCAGCGCGTGCCGTAGGCCGGGTCGAGCACGAATGGCGCGGACAGCTTGCGGGCCCATTCGGGAGCGAGATCGCTCGGCGGCAGGCTTTCGGGCGGGACGGTGGTGCGGTCGGCCAGCATGTCGAACAACGCCGCGGACAGCGGTTCCGGACGCTCGGAGTGCGCGGATTCGAGCAAAGCCTCGAAGCGCGCCCGCACCCGTACCAGCTTCGGCCACGGCGTATCGAGGTGCTCGTTCGACAGCCCGTAGACGCCCGGCGGCAGGGGCCGCGCGAAGCGGTCGGCGCGGTTCGATGCGTACCAGAGCGTGTCGCGATCGGCCAGCAGCAGGTTGAAGCCGGCGTAGCCGGGTGCGTCGGTCTCGATGCCGCGCAGGTATTCCTCCGCCGCGGCGCCGCCGGTGAGGAAGGCCGGGATCAACCCGCCGCGCGAGGGCGCGCCGCGGCGCTGCCGGCCGAATTCGCGGAAGTTCGTGACGATGCCGACGCGCTCCTGCGCATCCACCGCGAACCATGCGCCGCCGGCCTGCAGGTCGCGGCCGCCCACGACCCCGGGGGCATCGGGCCAGGGCGCGAGCGGCGCCGCGGCCCGCGCGTGATACTCATCGCGGTTGGCGGCGATCACCAGGCGGTGGCGGGGATGGGTCCGCCACGCCAGAACTAACAAACACATCGGGGATCGTTCACGGCTGCGGCCGCAGCGGCACGGCGTGATACCAGCCGTCGATGAGCCGCGCGGAGATCGAGCCCGCGGGCGGCAGCGCCGGGTGGCCGGCCGCGACCTCGGCGCGCGTGAACCAGCGCGCATCCTCGAGCTCGCCGTCGCGCAGCGTGATGTCGTGCGTGCGCGCCACGGCTCGGAAGCCGAGCATGAGCGAGGAGGGAAAGGGCCAGGGTTGTGAGGCCTCGTAGCGGACGTCGCCGACGACCACGCCGGTCTCCTCCGCGACCTCGCGCACCACCGCATCCTCGAGGCTCTCGCCCGGCTCGACGAAGCCGGCGATCGTGGAATAGCGGCCCGCGGGCCAGGACGCCGCGCGGCCTAACAGGGCGCGCTCGCCGGTGGCGTCCGCGACCAGCACGATGATGGCCGGGTCGAGGCGCGGGAAGGATTCGGTGGCGCAGTCGGCGCGGGTGCAGCGCATGACGTGGCCGGCGCGCGTGGGCTCGTTGACCGACCCGCACACGCCGCAGAACCGGTGCCGCGCGCGCCACAGCACCAGCGCGCGCACGTACCCGAGCAGCGAGGCCGAGTCCTCGGGCAGCATGGGCGCCAGCGGCCGCAGCTCGGCGAGCTCGGTGTCCCCGGGCAGCGGCGGTTGTGCCGCCGGCGCGTGCACCTGCCACTCGACCAGCACGGTGCGCTCGCCGCGAAACCATCCTAACAACGTAAACGACGTCGGCTCCGCAGACAGCAGCGGATCGCCATTGCGCAGGAACGCGACGTCGCGTTCGCCGACGGTCACCAGCTGCTTCGACCCGGCCGCGAGCACGTAGCGGGTGGTGACATCCGCGCGTGCCGCCGCCAGCCACTGCGGATCGTCGCGCAGCTCGGCGCGACGGTCGAGGAACGGGCCGGCGAAGAAAGTGGGACGGATGGTCACGGGCGGCAAATCTACCGCACCGGCGCGCACCCGTCCCCGGCTAGCCGCGCGGCGCGCCGCTGCGCGGCCCGGCGTCGCCGGCTCTCTTGGTCGTGAGACCCCGGGCCGACGCGGCCCCCGGCGGCGGGCCCGATGCGCATTCGCCGCACACCGGAGTGCGCAGCGCCAGCCGGTCCGTGACGAGCACGCCGGTGCAGTCGCGGCAGTGCGCGACGCGCAATTCGTCGCCCGCGTGCAGCGCGCCCAGCAGATAGACCGCGTGCTCGAACGAGATCTGCGGCTCGCACACCAGCGCGCGATAGGCCTCGAACGCCTCGCAGAGCAGCGCGCCACGCGCCACCGTCGGCCCGGGCTGCGCCGCGCGGCTCACGGTGATGGTGTCGCGCGAGATGAGGCCGAACAGACTGCTGACGCTGGCGAAAACCGCGGCCTCGCGCCGCATGCGCTGCGAGCGCGTGAAGAACGCCGCCTGGCGCGGCGACTTGCCGCGATGCCGCGCGACCCCCGAGCCGTCCGCCTCGTGCAGGTAGGTGCGGTAGAGCTTGCGGATGCGGTCGTCGGTGAGACCGGTCCATGCACGAATGGTGTGCGTGCGCGCCTCGTGATGGATGAATCGCAGTGCGAGGTCGAGTCTCAGCCGGTCGCGGCTGTAGCGGTCGTCGGAGATACGCATGTTTTTCCCTGCTTTCCCTGAGTGCTCGGAGGTCCTGAATTTGGGAAAAATTTCCCAAATTTGGAACTGACTTTCAAGGGGGTCGGGGGCAAGATAACGGGCGCGAACAGGGAGGAATGACATGAAAAACAGCGGAACATCGCGGGCGCGCGAAGATGCGCGCCATTGGCTGCCGTCGCAGGGCGTGGATCCGGCGCCGCTCGCCGAGCTCAACGGCGAGTGCCTCGGGTTGCTAGCTACTCGGGCCGGGCAGTACGCGGAAGGTCGCATGCCGGCCGGCCCGGTGCCGCCGTTGATCGCAGCGTTGCGCGATTCCTGGGCCACGTTGTCCGCCCAGGCGGTGCGGCGCCTGGCCGCGGCGCCGTTCAGCCTGTTCGACGTCGGCATCCCGCACGCACCGCGCTGGCTCGAGCTGCATGCGCGTGCGGTGCATGATTCCGCCGAGCGCGTAGAACCCGCGTTTTTCGACCCGGCCGCGGCGCGCTCGATCGCGCGTCGCATGCTTCTCTATGGCTGGCACCTGGCGCGCAGCCGGCCGCGCGCGGCCTGCCTGGTTTTCGGCGCGCCCATCCACGCCATCGAATCTCTTGCCGCCTGCTCCCTGGCGGGGCTCGAGGCGGTGGCGGAACGCGCGGGAGACAGCCTGAGGCCACGCTGGGCGGCGCAGCCCGCAATCTGGCGCGAGCTGCTCGACGCCGCGTCGGCCGGGGCCGACAGGCGTCTGCACGAGTTGCTGCTCGGCGGAGTCCAACGCCTTGCGGCCGAAACACTGGCGGCGCATCCTCCTTGAAAACCCGCACGCGCGATCAAGAGGAACGTCACGCGGGTCGCACTCGAATGCCACGCGGGCGGAGCCCGCAGTCAACATAACTCGGGGATCTCATGACCAATAGAAAGTCAGCCATTGCGGCGCTGGCCGCCGCAATGGTGTTTTCACTTGGCGCCAGCGGCGCCACTCGCCAGGAATTACTGGATGCCAGGGCCGCCGTGAAGAGCGGCGACGGTGCACGCCTGGGCTCGAAGCTCATGGCGCTCGAAACCCTGTCGACGGCGAACCGCTCCTCGGCGGCCGTCTCGCGCATGGCCACACACCGGATGCCGGGCCTGCGCGCCAGCAACGGGTATGTCTCGATCAGCGCGTACGGCGATGACCTGCCCGCGCTGCGCACGCAGCTGGTCGCCAAGGGGCTCCTGAACGCGAAGCTGCATGCCACCGCCGTGACCGGCCGCGCGCCCATCAGCGCGCTCGCCGACATGGCGAAGACCCCAGGGCTCAAGTTCGCGCGGCCCACGCTCGCGATGACGCGGGCCGGCACCGTGCAAACGCAGGGCGATCGCTCGCTGCGCGCCGAACGCGCGCGCGCCGAGAGTGGCGCCACCGGCAAGGGCATCCGCGTCGGCGTGCTCTCGGACAGCTACGACTGCAATCCCGGCGCGTTCGAGGAAGGCGCGCCCTTCACGCGTGCCGCACAGGACATCGCGAACAACGACCTGCCGCGCGACGTGCTCCTGCTCAAGGATCTCGACACGGTGCCAAACGACGGCTGCTCGGATGAGGGCCGAGCGATGATGCAGCTCATCCACGACGTCGCGCCGGGCGCCTCGCAGGCGTTTTACACGGCGTTCGAGAGCCAGGAGGATTTCGCCGCCGGCATCCGTGCGCTCGCCAACGCGGGCTCCAAGGTGATCGTCGACGACATCATCTATTTCGCCGAGCCGATGTTCGAAGACGGCATCATCGCGCAGGCGGTGGACGACGTGTACAAGGCCGGCGTTGCGTATTTCTCCGCGGCCGGCAACGACGCGCGCCATTCCTACGAGTCACGCTTCCGCCGCTCGGGTGCGCTCGGCATCTCGGGGCCGCTGCACGACTTCTCGCCCGGCGCGGGCATCGACGGGTTCCAGTCCGTCACGGTCGGACCGCAAAGCGACACGCTGCTGGTCGTCCAGTGGGATCAGCCCTTCCTGTCATCGAATGGCCGGCGCGGCGCGACCACCGACATGGACATCTACTACTACGACCAGAACGGCGACCCCATCATCCCGTGCATCTTCCTGCCGGAGGATGCGCCGCTCATCTGCCAGTTTCCGGGCTGGGACGTGAACATCGGCGGCGACGCGGTCGAGTTCCCCGAGCTCATCAACTTCACCGACGACGAGCTCCAGGTGCAGATCGGCATGGAGGTCTTCGAGGGCCCCGCGCCTAACTTCCTCAAGTACGTGTGGTTCGACTTCGGCGAAGGCGTCTTCGAGCCGAACGAATACGACACGCACAGCGGAACCGTGTACGGGCACGCCAATGCGAAGGGCGCGGAGGCGGTCGGCGCCTCGGCCTGGTACCAGACGGAGGAGTGGGGCAGCCCGCTGCGCCCGCAGTGCTTCCCGGCCTGCCTCAATTCCTTCTCCTCGGCGGGCGGCGTTCCCATCCTGTTCGACCTGAACGGCAACCGGCTGCGTGCACCCGAAGTGCGCACCAAACCGGGCGTCACCGGGCCGGATGGGGGCAATACCACTTTCTTCATCTTTGACCTGGGTTTCGAAGTCCCGGGAACCAACGAGCCGGACGGCTTTCCAAACTTCTTTGGGACGTCCGCTTCGGCGCCGCATGTGGCGGCGGTAGCGGCGCTCATGCTCGATCAGCGCGCACGCGACATCGCGGCCCGCAAGCGTTTCAACGGGCCGAAAAATCTCACTCCAGACCTCGTTTTCCGTGCGCTGCGTCTCACGGCAGACGAGATGAAACTGAGAAATTTCGGGGGCGACATCGGGCCGCAACCTGTCGATAATGCGAACGGGTTCGATTTGGACACCGGATTTGGATTCGTGGACGCGCAGCGAGCGTTGCGCTCCACGCGCGGCTTCTAACAAGCTTCGGACACACCGGCATCCGCCCTCCCGGGCGGGTGCCGGTGTGTCCGGCTGGTGAGCCGCCCAGCAGCGACGGAGCCAGCCAGACAATGACATTGATCGCGCGCACAGCGCTTTTCGCCTTCATCCTCGCCCCCGCCGCCGCGTTCGCCCAGACGGGCCCGGCCGAGCCCCAGGTCATCGCCGCAGCCAGCACCGCCAAGATCAACGCCGGTTCGCGCAAGCTCGCCGGGCAGGTCGTCGCGACGGTGCGCGTGGATGCCGAGGGTCGCGTGAGCGACGTCCAGGTCACGGAGAACACCACGGAATCGGGCTTCGAGCCGCAGCTCGTCAAGGTGCTGCAGAGCGCGCGCTTCCGGCCGGCCATCGACGCGTCGGGCCGTCCGGTGGAAGCCAGCGTCGACATGAAAGTGGAGCTGCGTCCCTCGACCGGCGCCACGCCCAAGCCCGTGGCCGCCAAGCCCGACCCGCAGCTCACCGACAAGGAAAAGGCGCGCATCCGGAAAATGCGCTGCTCCGATTTCATCTGGGAGTGGGAGCTGCTGCGCGACAAGGCCGATGACGCGGCCGCCACCGAGTTCATGCCGCGCATCGCCGTGTCGATGTACACCGCGTTGCGCACCGAAGCCGGCGAATACGTCGACGCCAAGGTATGGAAGGCCTCGGCCAAGGCGCTGCGCGACTCCGCCGACCGCTGCAAGGACAACGCCTCCGCGCCGTTCTTCGACGGCGTGTTCCGCACGGTTCTCGACGAAGCCGTGCCCAAGTGACCGCCCTGGCCCTGGCCCGGGCCCTATCCCGTCGGAAAGATTGATTTCCAACCGGGAAGCCTCAAGCTCGCGGGCAACATGTACGCATTGTCGATTCGTGGGCTG
>JBIOZI010000378.1:0-3098 GCA_044871085.1 Steroidobacteraceae bacterium
ATTCGCGGATGACGTACAGGCCGCTGGCGTTGCGCAGGATGCGCGCGCCGGGCGCGCTCACGAGCATGGGCTGGTCGAGCGGCGCTCCCGTGGCGCCGTCGACGAGCCGCAGCGCGCCGAGCACGCGGTGTTCGGAGCGTTCGAGCTCGCGCAGGGCCAGGCTCATACCGGTGCCTGCGCGACGCCGTACGCGAGCCGCGTCGCGACGACCGGACGCGCGTCGGTGGTGGTGTCGGGGTCGAGCCGCACCACGCGCGCCACGTAGGAGGTCGAGAGGCGATACGGCTTCTCGATCGCATCCCACACCCGCATGATCTCTTCGATCTGCAGCTCGGCCGGGACGATCTGCACCACTTCGTCGGCGGACCAGCCGGCCTCGGGCGACAGCGAGGACGCGTCGAGTATCGGCGACTGATGCAACTGGCGCGTCGTCCAGGCGAACGTCACCAGCTCGTCCTCGGCGGTGTCCGCCCAGGGAAAGAGCAGGAAGTGCAGGTCGAGCCCGAGCGGGGCGGGCGTCGCGTTCGGCCGCGACGGCGCGCGTGTCTGGCGGCTGTGCTCGTTCACGGTGACGCGATATAGATAGAGCAGCATGCGCGTGCCGGTCGGATCGGTATCCGCGGCGAGCTCGCCGGAGGAGATCGGCGCGAACGCACACTGGGGCAGGTTCCGGCCCGCGAGTGTCGTGGGGTAGGTGTTCTGCAGGAAGGTGGCAATCGAATTGCCGACCGAGTGGATTGCAAATACGTTGGCCATTTAGCTTCCGTGCCCGTCACGCTGCCGCGGAGGATGCGAATGCCGTGCCAACACCTGCGCTCCCGGCAAGTGATTGAATAGGCTGGACAACGCCAAACTACTCGCGCGAAGCGCAGGGCAGGGGTGGGTAGCAGCGGACCCACCGCCAAGCCGGTTCTCGGCGCGAAAACAGCAGGGAAATCACCGCGATGGCGGGCGGCAGGTGGGTGGGTCGAAACGGACCCCGACTGCGCGTCGCGGACCCATGTCCGATCCGTTCAAGACGGATCCGGCGCGGCGCTCTATACCGCTGACGATGATCTATACCATGGACATCCAGATTCCCTCGAATGGCGTGCTCCTCGCCGCCCGCATCCATCGCAACGTCGACGACTTTTTCGACGTCCAGCCCGGCCTCGTCGCCAGTGGCTCGTGGCTCACGGTCAAGGAACAGATGGCCGACCTCTACGCGGCGCGGCTCGCGTCCTTCGGCTACACCGTGCTGACCTTCGACTTCACGGGATTCGGTGCGAGCGGCGGAGCGGGCCGCCAGGTCGAGCTACCACGACGGAAGATAGAGGACGTCGTCGCCGCATCGCGCTTCCTGGCCGGGCTGTGCTGTGTGCGCGGAAACGCGGTCGGGTACGTCGCGATCTGTGCCAGCGCGATGTACGCGGCCGCGGCGGTGGCGCTCGGCGCGCCGATCGCAACCCTCGCCTGCATCGCGGGCTGGCTGCACGACACGGAATCCATCGCCGGGTTCTACGGTGGCCGGCCGGGCGTTGCGATGCGCCTGGATCGCGCGCGCGATGCGGTGCGGCGCGTGCTGAAAGGCGAGCCCGATTCGATCGTCCCCGCCTATGAGGCTGGCAACGACCGCGCCGGCATGTTCTTCGAGATGGACTACTACGCGAACCACGCGCGCGGCAATGTATCCGCCTGGCGCAATGAAATGTCGGAGCAGACCTGGGCCCATTGGCTCACCTTCGACGGCATCGCCGCGGCGGCGAGGCTCGCCGTGCCGACACTGTTCGTGCACGGCGACGAGTGCGCGCTGCCACAGAACGTCAAGCAGGTGTACGGGCGCATCGCGGTCGAGAAGCGGCTGGTATGGCAGCCGGGGTTTCAAGCCGACTTTTACGATCGCGCCGATCTCGTCGAGCTCGCGAGCGGAGAAGCGCACCGCCACTTCCAACGCACACTGGGCTCCGCCGCCTGAGGGCGGGCGCTCACCGTAATGCGAATGCGGCCTGGGTCAGAAGTCCGCCGAGCATGATGAGATTGACCAGGCAGGCGAGCACGTTTTGTTGGCGCTCCAGGGCGTCGCCGCGGAATGGCCAGTGCGCGATGGCCGTCGCCGCAACGACGAAGACGGCCAGCCCGAGCGAGGCGGCCAACGGCCACAGGCCGATGGCCAGCAGGCTGCCGAGGACGATCTGCGCCGCCACCCCGGCGCGAGCCGCCATGGCGGGTAGCGGTATGCGGCGGGCGCGCATGAGCTCCGACAACGGAGCGAGATTGCCGATGTTGATGAGGCCGATGAGCGCGAATGCGCCGCCGATGAACACGCGGCCGATCACGAATACGTTCACGCCGCAGTCCGGGTCAACGCAGCCACGGCGTGATGACCAGGCCGACGAGAATCCCCTCGGGACTCAGCAGCCGGCTCACGGTCTGGCCCCAGGGTTCCTCGCGCTCGTCGACCAGCAGCGTGTAGCCACGCTGCTTCAACGCGGCGGCGGCGACGCCCACGTCCTTGACGTCGAACTCCATCCACGCGTTGGGCTCGCGCACCTGCGCCGGCCACGTGGCGGTGCCGAAGCAGGATTTCGCGGCGTCGGCCAGGGGCCACAGCGCGAAGTGGCGAACGCCGTCGAGCTTCTCGGTATGGAAGTAGCCGGCGACTCCGGCCGGATGTCCTTCGAGCGGCAGGCCCAGCGCATCGACGTAGAAGCCGCGACTCGCCTCCGGATCTTTCACGATGGGACCGAACCCGGAGACGAAGAGCACGCCGACATCTGTGAGGTCATTCATGGGTGGATCCTATGAGGGAGGGAAAACGGGGTCTTGAACGAATCGGACAGCGGCTACCACTCTTCGCTGAGCCACGCGCCCCATCCGGGCGAGACTGTCGTCGCCAGGTAACTCGCGGGAGTGAACCCCGTGATCGCACGGAAATCGCGCGTCATGTGCGCCTGGTCGGAATATCCCGCGGCCATCGCCAGTGAGCTGAGCGATGGATTGCGCCCCCCACCCACGGTGCGCAACAGCGTCTGCAGCCGCATGATGCGCTGGAGATGCTTCGCGCCGTAGCCGCACGCCGCCGTGAACTCCCGATGCATCATGCGGGCGTTCCAGCCGAG
>JBIOZI010000379.1:0-8085 GCA_044871085.1 Steroidobacteraceae bacterium
GAGCCATTCGAGGACGAGCCGGTCACGGACGCCGAGCAAACCGGAGAGAAGCATGAGTGATGCCTACATCAAGAATGTCGTCGAAGCCGCGCTGCTGGCGGCGGCGCGTCCCGTTTCCGTCTCGGAGCTCGGGCAGATTTTCGACGAGCACAGCCGCCCGACTCCCAAGGAGTTGCGCAAGGTGCTCGAGCAGCTCAGCGCCGACTACGAGGGCCGTGGCGTCGCGGTGAAGGAAACCGCGAACGGTTTCCGATTCCAGGTGCGCACCGAGTTCGCGCGCGAAGTGTCGCGGCTGTGGCCGGATCGTCCGCGCAAGTACACCCGCGCATTGCTCGAGACGCTCGCGCTCATCGCCTATCGCCAGCCGATCACCCGTGCGGAGATCGAGAACGTGCGCGGCGTCGCCGTGAACCCCGAGATCGTCAAGACGCTCATGGAGCGCAACTGGGTACGCGTCGTCGGCCACCGCGACGTCCCCGGCCATCCGGAGTTGTTGGGCACGACGGCCGAGTTCCTCGACTACTTCTCGCTCAAGTCCATCGAAGACCTGCCGCCGCTCGCCGATCTCAAGTCACTCACCGACCTCAACCTGCAGCTGCCGCTGCCCGGCACGGCGGATGCGGCCGGCGCGGTGGATCAATCCCCGGATTCCGGTGCCGGCGATTCGGGCGAGGTCGCCGTCGTGACCGCGAGCGACAGCAGCGATCGCCTCGACGCCGCGGCCGACGATGACGCCGACGACGAAGAGCTCTCCGCCGCGGGCAATTCCGCCGCGGGCCTCGTGGCGGCGCCGCCGTCGGACGAGACGTGATCGCTTCCGAGGCCTGAGGATGGCACGCCCGCGTCCGACGCCGGCCGGCGTCGCCGAGCGGCTGCAGAAGCATCTGGCGCAGCGCGGCCTCGGCTCGCGGCGCGCAATCGAGGAGTGGATCCGCGCGCAGCGCCTCACCGTGAACGGCCGCATCGCCGAGCTCGGTGCGAAAGTCACCGACCGCGACGACATCCGCCTCGATGGACGTCCCATCAAGGTGCGCGCCGCCCCGTCCGCGCAGGTCTTCATGTTCAACCGCTCGCCGGGCGATCCGCTGCGCGAGGCCACCGCCGAGCGCGCGCCGCTCATCGAGCGCCTGCCGCGCAACGCGGGCCGCCGCTTCATCGCCGTGAGCCCCATGCCGAACATCGATGGCGGGCTCGAGCTGGTCACCTCCGACGGCGCGCTCGCCACGAAACTGCAGCGCGCGTTCCATCGCCTGCCGGCCGAGTTCAGCGTGCGGGTCAAAGGGTTGTTAGGCCCGGACCAGATGGCGGGCGTGGAGTCCGGGAAGATAGACCGCCCGACGCGCATGGCGGTCGAGAGCGTCTCGACCAGCGAGGCGGACCTCGAAGGCTCGAATCGCTGGTATTCGGTGCAGGTGCGCGGCGCCAGCGGCAAGGACATCCGCCAGCTGTTCGAACGGCAGGGCGCGCTCGTGAGCCGCGTGCTGCGCATCGCGGCGGGTAGTTTGAAACTCGAGAAGAATCTGGCACGCGGCCAGCACCGGCAGCTCACCGACACCGAGATCGAGGCGCTGCTGCACCCGCCGCGCGCGGATCCGGACGCGGACGAGGAATGAGCGTGCGCCGCGGCGCGGCCGTCCCGTGGCTCGCGGTGATGCTCGCCGCCTGCGCGCGCGATCCCCTGGACGATCCGGAATACGCGGCCGCCTGCCACGGGCCGCCGGTGCGCGGCGTGGAGGAACGCCAGGCGGCGGCGGAGCAGGGTTACGCCATCAACCAGCGGTACGACTGCATCGACCGGAAGTCCTGGGAGGAAGTGGAGCGCGCGAATGCACTGGTGGCCGGCATGGTCGCGGAGGCGGAACGCCAGGTGCGCGAGCAGGCCGCGGCGCCGCAGACACCGGCATCGCTGGCGGCGGCGCGCGCGGGGTTCACGACCCGCCTCGTCGCCGCGCCGTCCGAGGCGCTGCCTTTTCCGCATCCACCGGCGAAGCTCTTCGTACGCAGCGACTACCGCGCCGCCGCCGGTACGCTCGCGGCATGGGTGACCCCGGATCCGGGTGATGGCGAGAAGCATCCGGCCATCGTGTGGCTCACGGGCGGCGACTCCAATTCGCTCGACGATTTCTGGACCGAGGGTGCTGCCGACAATGACCAGACGGCGAGCGCGTTCCGCAAGGCCGGCGTGATCATGATGTTTCCGACGCTGCGCGGCGGCAACGTGAACCCCGGCACCCGCGAATACTTCTTCGGTGAGATCGACGACGTGATCGCAGCGGGCGAGCACCTGGCGAGCCTGCCGTACGTCGGCTCGGTGTATCTCGGTGGGCACAGCACCGGTGGCACGCTGGCGCTGCTCGTCGCCGAGGCGAGCGACCGCTTCGAGGGGGTGTTCGCGTTCGGTCCGGTGAGCGAGGTCGGCCGTTATCCGCCTGCGCTGGTCCGGGCGAATCTCGCGGACCTGCCTGCGATCGAGTCCAAGCTCCGCTCGCCTGTCCACTGGCTCGACGGCATCGGCTCGTACACGTATCTCATCGAAGGCGGTGAAGCGCCGGGAAATGCCGGCGAGCTCGAGACGCTCTGTGCGCGCACACGCAATCCGTTCGTGCGCTGCGTACCGGTGCCGGGCAAGAATCATTTCAGCGTGCTCGACGCGGCCGGAAAGAAGATCGCGGCACGACTCGCCGTCGGCCTCGGGGAAGACGACGAGGCGCTGCTCACGGCCCGGGAGTTCGCGCGCTAGCGCGGGCCGCTGATTCAGGCCTGTCCCCGTTTGCTAGGAAACGAGGAATGTCCCCATTTCCTAAGAGCCCTGGGCCTCGAACCGGCGGCCGGTGACGCCGCGGCTCGCCGGACCCAACAAGGCCAGGTACGGGGCGGTCAGCGATTCCGGCGCCGGCAGCGACTCGGCCAGCTCCGATGGATAGGCCTGGCGGCGCATCGCGGTGCGCACCTTGCCGGGATTGATGATGTTGACGCGGACCCGCGAATTGCCCTCGGTCTCGTGGGCCAGCACCTGCGCCAGTCCCTCGGTCGCGAATTTCGATACGGAATACGCACCCCAGTACGCGCGGCCGCGATTGCCGACGCCGCTGGAGGTGAACAGCACCGCGGCGTCGCTCGAGGCACGCAGCAGCGGCAGCAGGTGTTGGGTGAGCACGAACGCGGCGGTCACGTTCACGTGCATGACGCGCATGAACGTCGGCACGTCGTACTGGTCGATCGGCGTCAGGGTGCCGAGCAGCGCGGCGTTGTGGAGCAGGCCATCGAGCCGCCCGTAGCGCTTCTCGATTGCGGCGGCGACGGCTTCGTAATCCGTGGCCAGCGCGCGCTCGAGGTCGAGCGGCACGATGCTGGCTTCCGCCGCGCCCCCTGGAGTGGACGAGAGCGTCGCGATTTCCGCATGCACCGCCTCGAGCTTGCGCACCGTGCGGCCGAGGAGGATCACCTCCGCGCCGGCGCGGGCCAGCGCCAGCGACACCGCGCGGCCGATGCCGCCGCCGGCGCCCGTGACCATGATGACGCGGCCGCGGAGCTCGTGGGCGACGGGCTGGTGCGAGCGCGGATCGAAACCTGCGCTCGTGGAATCGTTGGTCATCGGTACGCTCATGGAGATCAGGACGCGCGCGGCGTCTCGGGTGCGGCTTCGTTTTCGACCACCGGCGCGACGGGCTCGCGCACCAGCTGCTCCACGGGGTCGAGGGAGGTCAGCGTGTCGCTGGTCACGCCGAGCTCGGTGAACTTGCGCGCCTGCGGCAGCACATTGCGTTCGATCGAGCCCACCGCCGCGTTGAAGGAATCGACCGCGCTGCCGAGGGAGCGCGACACTTTCTGCAGGTGGCGCACGAAGGTGTCGAGACGCTTGTGCAATTCCTGCCCGAGCTCGCGGATTTCCGCCGCGTTCTCCGCCACGGCCGCCTGGCGCCAGCCATAGGCCACCACCTTGAGCAGCGCCATGAGCGTCGACGGCGTGGCGATGATGATGCTCTGCTTGAGCGCGGTATCGATGAGGTCGGGACGCTCGGTGAGCGCCGCCGACAGGAACTGGTCGCCCGGCACGAACAGCACGGCGAACTCTGGGCTGTGCTCGAACTGGTCCCAGTACGCCTTCTGGCTGAGCTCGCGAATGCGCTGTTCCATGTGCTGCGCGTGGCGGGTGAGGGCGGCCTGGCGCGCTTCGTCGTCCTGCGCCTCGATCGCATCCAGGTAGGCGTCGAGCGGCGTCTTCGCGTCGACCACGAGCTCGCGCGATTCGGGCATGCGCACGATGAGATCGGGGCGCAGCACGCCGCGCTCCTGCGATTCCACCTGCTCCTGCTCGACGAAATCACAGCGCTCGGCCATGCCCGAAAGCTCGACCACGCGGCGCAGCGTGAGCTCGCCCCAGCGGCCGCGCACCTCGGGACGACGCAGCGCGGTCGACAGGTTGCGCGTCTCGCGGTGGAGCAGTGCCTGCACGCTCACCAGGCTTTCGATCTGGCCGGCGAGCTTGCCGTGCGATTCGCGCCGCTCGCGCTCGAGAGCCATGGCCTGCTCCTCGTGCCTGGCGAGCGCCGACTTGATGGGCTCGATGAGCTGCTCGAACGCCTTCTGGCGCTCGGTGAGCGTCGCCGTGGCGGTGGCCTGGTCGCGGCCGAACACTTCGCGCGCGAGCTTGAGGAAGGTCTCGCTGTTCGCGTCGAGCGCGATCCGCGACGCGCTCTCCACGGCCACGCGCACCTGCGCCTCGCTCTGTCGCAGCAGCTCGTCGGTGCGCGCGCGCAGCTCCGACTCGGACGACAGTTTCGCGCGCGCTCCCTCGAGCTCGCGCGCGAGCTCGTGCGCGCGGCGGCCGGCGCGCAGCGTGCCGAGCAGATACCCGATGACGGCCGCCGCCAGCGCCGCGAGGAGCGCAATCCACGCCGCGCTCACGACGCGGTTCCGTTGGCCGTGACGGCCGCCACGGCACGCGGCTTGTCGAGCCAGGCGAGCAGATCGAGCGGCGAATCGAGCCAGCCGTGCTGGTACCAGCGGTCGGCGCGGTCCCCGTCGCCGAGATATCCGAAGCCGGCGATCAGCGCGTACATGCCGGCGGCCTGCGCGGCCTGCATGTCGCGCTCGGCGTCGCCGACGTAGACGCACTCGGCCGGCGCCACGCCCATCTGCTCCGCCGCGTGCAGCAGCGGGCGCGGATGCGGCTTGCGCTCGGGCAGCGTGTCGCCGCTGACGACGGCGCGCGCCCGCGCGCGCAGGTTGACCTCGACGAGCAACGGCTCCGTCAGCCAGCCGGGCTTGTTCGTGACGATGCCCCAATGCATGCCGCGCCGCTCGAGGTCGCGCAGCATTTCATCGCCGCCGCTGAACAGGCAGGTGTGCTTGGCGAGCTGGCGGCGGTAGATGTCGAGCAGGCGCTTCCACATCGCCAGGTGCGCATCCTCCGGCAGAGTGCCGAACGACAGCCGCACCAGCGCGTGGCCGCCGTGCGACACCTGGCAGCGCACCTGCTCGAACGGCAACGGCGGCAGCGACTCCTCGGCGCGCAGCACGTTCAGCGCTTCCATCATGTCGCGCGCGGTGTCGAGCAGCGTGCCGTCGAGATCGAACAGCACGGCCTTGATGGGCGGCGTGGCGGCGGCGTTCATGTGCCCGGCGCGGGGCGGCGCCGCAGGTGCATCAGGTAGTTCACCGACGGATCGTCGGTCAGCGAGCACTGTTCGCGCAGCGGGTCGTAGAGCAGGCCGGAGATGTCGGCCACGTCGAGCCCCGCGGAGCGCGCGAAGCGCGCGACTTCGGAGGGTTTGAGCAGCCGCTCGTATTCATGCGTGCCGCGCGGCACCAGGCGCGCGAGATATTCGGCGCCGATGATGGCCAGCGCGAATGACTTGAGATTGCGGTTGATGGTGGACACGAACACGTCGCCGCCGGCGCGCACCAGCTTGCCGAGCACGGCCACCGTGCCGGCCGGGTCCGGGACGTGCTCGATCATCTCCATGCACGTGACGACGTCGAACTTCCCGGCGTAGGCGAGCGCGAGCTGCTCGGCGGATTCGACGCGGTAGTCGATCTTCAGCCCGGACTCGAGCGCGTGCAGCCGCGCGGTTTCCACCATGCTGGGCGCGAGATCGATCGCGGTGACGTCGGCACCGGTGCGCGCCAGCGATTCGGCGAGCAAACCACCGCCGCAACCCACGTCGAGCACGCGCGCGCCGGTGAGCCGGGCGCGCTCCTGGACGTAGCGCGCACGCACGGGGTTGAGCTTGTGCAGTGGTTTGAACTCGCCATCCACATCCCAGAAACGATGCGCGGCGGCTTCGAATTTCGCGATTTCCGAAGCGTCGGCATTCGGCGAAAAATGGGGCGGCGAGGGGGTGGACATGAGGGCGTGAATTATAGACTCGTAACGAGCGATAACGCGCGCCAAAACAGGGCTTTCGGCAGGGCCTGCATGCTAGAATCCCGCACCTTTTTTCGGGCTCATTCATGAACGAAATCGCGCGCGAAATTGTGTCTGTGAATCTCGAGGACGAGATGCGCCAGTCGTACCTCGACTACGCCATGAGCGTCATCGTCGGACGCGCGCTGCCCGACGTGCGTGACGGCCTGAAGCCGGTGCACCGCCGCATCCTGCACGCCATGCGCGAGCTCGGCAACGAGTGGAACAAGGTCTACAAGAAATCCGCGCGCGTGGTCGGCGACGTCATCGGCAAATACCACCCGCACGGCGATACCGCGGTGTACGACGCGCTGGTGCGCATGGCGCAGGACTTCTCCATGCGCTACCTGCTGGTCGACGGGCAGGGCAACTTCGGCTCGGTGGACGGCGATTCGCCGGCCGCCATGCGTTACACCGAAGTGCGCATGGCGCGCATCACCAGTGAGCTGCTGGCGGACATCGAGAAAGAGACGGTCGACTTCCAGCCCAACTACGACGGCTCCGAGACCGAGCCGTCGGTCATGCCGGCGCGCTTCCCGAATCTGCTGGTCAACGGCTCTGCGGGCATCGCCGTGGGCATGGCCACCAACATTCCGCCGCACAATCTCACCGAGATCGTCAACGCCTGCCTCGCGGTGCTCGAGACGCCGGAGGTGACGCTGGCCGAGCTCATGCAGCACGTGCCGGGGCCGGATTTCCCCACCGCCGGCATCATCAATGGCGCGATGGAAATCGCCACCGCCTATCGCACCGGCCGCGGCCGGCTGTCGATCCGGGCGCGCACGAATTTCGAAGACATCGACAAGGTGGGCGGGCGCCAGTCGATCATCGTCACCGAGCTGCCATACCAGGTGAACAAGGCACGCCTGCTCGAGCGCATCGCCGAGCTGGTCCGCAACAAGGAAATCGACGGCATCTCCGAGCTGCGCGACGAGTCCGACAAGGACGGCATGCGCGTCGTCATCGAGCTCAAGCGCGGCGAAGTCGCCGAGGTGGTGCTGAACAACCTGTTCGCGCAGACACCGCTCGAGACGGTGTTCGGCATCAACATGGTCGCGCTGATCGACGGGCAGCCGAAGCTGCTCGGGCTCAAGGAAATGCTCGAGGCATTCCTGCGCCATCGCCGTGAGATCGTCACGCGCCGTACCATCTTCGATCTGGCCAAGGCGCGCGACCGCGCGCACATATTGGAAGGCCTCGCGGTCGCGCTCGCGAACATCGACGAGGTCATTGCGCTCATCAAGTCGTCACCGACTCCGCCGGAAGCGAAGACCGCGCTGGTGGCGCGGCTGTGGAATTCCGGCGCGGTGCCGGAATTGCTGGCGCGCGCCGGCGACATCTCCACGCGTCCCATCGGGCTCGCCGCCGAGCTCGGCATCACGGGCGAGGGCGGCCGCGCGTACAAGCTCTCCGACACCCAGGCGCAGGCCATCCTCGACATGCGCCTGCACCGCCTCACCGGGCTCGAGCAGGACAAGATCGTCGCCGAGTACCAGGAGCTGCTCACCACCATCGTCGACCTGTCGGACATCCTCGCCCGGCCCGAGCGCCTCTCGCAGGTGGTGCGCGAAGAGCTCATCTCCATCCGCGACCAGTACGGCGATGCGCGCCGCACCGAGATCAACCGCGACCACCTCGATCTATCCACCGAAGACCTCATCGAGCCGCAGGACGTG
>JBIOZI010000380.1:0-4963 GCA_044871085.1 Steroidobacteraceae bacterium
CGACACCGGCGACGTACTGGAAGCCGCCGGCACGAAATGGAACTTTCTCAGGTTCAAACCCGGCCTGGTTGGCGGCCACTGCATCGGCGTCGATCCTTACTACCTCACGCACAAGGCGCAGGAGATCGGCTTCCACCCCGAGATGATCCTCGCCGGCCGGCGCACGAACGACAGCATGGCGGGCTACGTCGCCGGACAGGTCGTGCGGCTCATGTCCGGCAAGAAGATCCTCGCCAGGGGCGCACGCGTGCTGGTGCTCGGCCTGACGTTCAAGGAGAACTGCCCGGACCTGCGCAATTCGAAGGTCGCCGACGTCGTGCGCGAGCTCACGAACTACGGCTCGAAGGTGGATGTGTTCGATCCGTGGATCGACGCGAAGGAAGCCGAGCACGAGTACGGCATCCGCCCGATCCGCCGCATTCGCGACGGGACGTATGACGCCGCGGTGCTGGCCGTCGGACATCGCGAGTTCCGGCAGCAGGGCATCGCCGCGATCAGGCGCGCGTGCAAGAAGAACCACGTGGTCTACGACATCAAATACGTGTTCCCGGCCGACCAGGTGGACGGGCGGCTATAAGATGCACGCATGAAGATCCTGCTCACCGGCGCCGCCGGCTTCATCGGGTTTCACACCGCGCGCAAGCTGCTGGCGCGGGGCGACGAGGTGGTCGGCCTCGACAACCTCAACGACTACTACGATCCGAATCTCAAGCGCGCGCGGCTGTCCATCCTCGAGCGCGAACCGAAGTTCCGCTTCGTGAAGATGGACCTCGCCGACAAGGGCGGCATGAAGGCGCTGTTCCAGCGCGAGAAGTTTCCGCGCATCGTGCACCTGGCGGCGCAGGCCGGGGTGCGCTACTCGCTCGAAAATCCGCAGGCGTACGTCGACAGCAACGTGACGGGCACGCTCAACGTGCTGGAGGGCTGCCGCCACAACGGCGCGGAGCACCTGGTGTTCGCCTCGACGAGCTCGGTGTACGGGCTCAACACCAACATGCCGTTCTCGGTGCACCGCGGCGTCGATCACCCGCTGTCGCTGTACGCCTCGACGAAACGCGCCAACGAGCTCATGGCGCACAATTACGCCGCGCTGTTCAAACTACCGGTGACGGGCCTGCGCTTCTTCACGGTGTACGGTCCCTGGGGCCGTCCCGACATGGCGCTGTTCCTGTTCACCAAGAACATCCTCGAGGGCAAGCCCATCGACGTGTTCAACAACGGCCACCACAAGCGCGATTTCACGTTCGTCGACGACATCGCGGAGGGGGTGGTGCGCGCCTGCGACCGCATCGCCGCGCCGAACGCGCAATGGTCGGGCGACAACCCGGATCCGGCCACCTCGAGCGCGCCGTTTCGCATCTACAACATCGGCAACAACGCTCCCGTGGACCTGTCGCGTTACATCGAGGTTCTCGAGGACTGCCTCGGCAGGAAGGCGCAGAAAAAACTCCTGCCCCTGCAGGCCGGCGACGTGCCGGACACGTTCGCGGACGTCGAGGACCTGGTGCGCGACGTGGGCTACAAGCCCGCGACGCCGGTCGAGGTCGGCATCCGCCGTTTCGTCGACTGGTACCTCGAGTATTACAAGACCGGCGCGCCGCAACCGACCCGGGTGACCAACCTCGGTTAGCCCCCTCGATAAGACGATCGGGTAAAGTGCGGGCGTGAAAGTCCCCCTGCTCGATCTCAAGCCTCAATACCGTGCGCTCAAGGCCGAGCTCGATGCCGCGCTGGTGCGCGTCAGCGAGTCGCAGCACTTCATCCTCGGTCCTGAGGTCAAGGCGCTCGAGGCCGCCGGCGCCGCGTATTCCGGCTGCACTTTCGGCATCGGGCTGTCGTCCGGAACGGATGCGCTGCTGATCGCGCTGATGGCGCTCGACATCGGCGCCGGGGACGCGGTCATCACCAGCCCGTACACGTTCTTCGCCACCGCCGGCACCATCGCGCGCGTCGGGGCGAAACCGGCGTTGGTCGACATCGACCCGGACACCTTCAACATCTCGCCCGCCGCGATCGAAGAATTCATCTCGTCGCGCTGCGAGCATCGCGACGGCGCGCTGGTGCTGCGTTCCGGCGGCGAGCGCGTGCGCGCCATCATGCCCGTGCACCTGTACGGCCAGATGGCGGACATGACGGCGATCATGGAGATCGCGCACCGCCACGGCCTGCGCGTGATCGAGGATGCGGCGCAGGCCATCGGCGCGGAGGATGCGCGCAAGCGGCGCGCCTGCTCGATCGGCGACATCGGCTGTCTGTCGTTCTTCCCGACCAAGAATCTCGGCGCGTTCGGCGACGCCGGAATGTGCGTGACCAACGACGAGAAGCTCGCCGCGAAGCTGTTCAAGCTGCGCGTGCACGGCATGGAGCCGAAGTACTACCACGAGCTCATCGGCGGGAATTTCCGGCTCGACGAGATCCAGGCCGCGGTGCTCAACGTGAAGCTGCCCCATCTCGATTCCTGGACCCGCGCGCGCCAGCGCAACGCCGCGTTCTACGACGCCGCGTTCCGGAGCGCGAACCTGCCGGGGCTGACGCCGCCGCCGCCCGCCGCGGCCGGCGCGCGGCACATCTACAACCAGTACTGCATCCGCGCGCCGCGCCGCGACGAGCTGCGCGCCGCGCTCACCGCCGCCGGTGTCGGCTGCGAGATCTACTACCCGCTGCCGCTGCACATGCAGCAGTGTTTCGCGTACCTCGGCCACGCCCCGGAAGATTTCCCGGAATCGCTGCGCGCCGCCCGCGAAACGCTGGCGCTGCCTATCTATCCCGAGCTCGCGGAGTCGCAACTTCGATACGTTGTCGATACCATCGCGGGCCTTTCCCGCCCATAGCCCGACGACAGCCCGCATGGCCCACGACAAACCCAACGCCGCGTGGCGCGCCCTGCAATCGCGTGCCACCGAGACCCGCGCCGTTCCGCTGCGCGCGCTGCGTGACGGCGATCCGGCGCGCGGCAGCCGCTTCGCGCGCGAGGCCGCCGGCCTGTATCTGGATTTCTCCCGCCAGCGCATCGATGACGACGGCCTGCATTTGCTCGCGAGCCTGGCCGACGCGCGCGGGCTGCGCGCGCGCATCGAGGCCATGTGGAACGGCCAGCCCATCAACACCACGGAGGGACGCGCCGTCCTGCACACCGCATTGCGGGTGCCGGAGGCCGCGGGCGCCGCGCCGGGCGGCGAGGCGATCGCGCGCGAGGTGCTCGCGGAGCGCGCGCGCATGCTCGAGTTCGCCGAGGGCGTGCGTGCCGGCAGGGTCAAGGGCTCGGCCGGCGCGCCGTTCACCACGGTCGTCAACATCGGCATCGGCGGCTCGGATCTCGGTCCGGCGATGGCAGTCGAGGCGCTGCACCCGCTGGCCCAGGGCGCGCCGCGCGTGCGGTTCGTGTCCAACGTCGACGGCACCGATCTCGCCAACGCGCTCGAGGACGCCGACGCGGCGGGCACGCTGTTCATCGTCGCGTCGAAGACCTTCAGCACCCAGGAGACGCTGGCCAACGCGCGCAGCGCGAGATCCTGGCTGGTGGCGCGGCTCGGCGAGGCGGCGGTGCCGGCGCACTTCGCGGCGGTCTCCACCAATGCCGCGGCCATGGACGCGTTCGGGGTCAACCCAAACTACCGGTTCCTCATGTGGGACTGGGTCGGCGGCCGCTACTCGATGTGGTCGTCGATCGGCGTGTCCATCGCCATCGCCATCGGCCGCGCGGGGTTCCTCGAGCTGCTGGCGGGCGCGCACGAGATGGACGAGCATTTCCGCAGCGCGCCCTGGGAGCGCAACCTGCCGGCGCTCATGGGCTTGTTAGGCGTCTGGAACATCAACTTCCTCGAGCTGCCGACCCTCGCGGTGCTGCCCTACGACGGCCGGCTCAAGCGCTTCCCGGCGTACCTGCAGCAGCTCGACATGGAGAGCAACGGCAAGTCCGTGGCGCTCGATGGCGCGCCGCTCGAGGCCTCGACCGCGCCCGTGATCTGGGGCGAGGCGGGCAACAATGCCCAGCATTCGTTCTTTCAAATGCTGCACCAGGGAACGCCGCGCGCCGCGCTCGATTTCCTCGTGCCGGCGCGCTCGTCGTGCGGCAACCAGCCCCAGGCGGAGCTCGCGATCGGCAATTGCCTGGCGCAGGCCGAGGCATTCGCGTTCGGGTACACGCTCGAGCAGGCGAAGGCCGAGCTGGCCGCGAAGCAGCTGCCGCCGGAGCGCATCGAACTTCTCGCCCGGCACAAGGTCCATGCCGGCAACCGTCCCGTGAGCATCGTCGCGTTCGAGCGCCTCGATGCGCGCACGCTGGGCAGGCTGGTGGCGCTGTACGAGCACAAGGTGTTCACGCAGAGCGTCGTCTGGGGAATCAACGCATTCGATCAGTGGGGCGTGGAGCTCGGAAAGAAAATGTGTGAAGAAGTGCTGCCGCTGGTGCGCGGCGAGAAATCCGCCACCGCGCGCCCCATGCTGAATCCCCTGCTCGCGCGTCTGTCGTCGTGGCGTTCCTGAGGCGGCAGGGCGCCGCGCGCCGCGCGCCCGCCTGGCTGCTCGCTGCGCTGCTGCTGGCGGCGGCCGGGCCCGCCGCGGCGGATGCGGGCTGGTTCGAAGCCGGCGAGGCGCAATTGCGCTTCGACCTGCAGCTGCTGGTCGACGCGGGAGTCATCCGCCTTCCCGTGAACCACTGGCCGTTGCCGCGCGCTTCCGTGCAGTACGCGCTCGCCAACGCCAAGGCGCATTTCGCCGTCAATTCGGCGGTCGCCGCGGCGCTCGCGCGCGTGCGCGCGCGGACGGCGCCGCGAACGCACCGCGCTGCGGGCGCCGATGCCTTCGTGCGTGGCGGGTCGGCCGGCTTGTGGCGCGATTTCGACACTCTCGCGCGCGAGGACGGCGAGCTCGGCGGCGGCTTCGCATACGCGGCCGACCGCTTCGAGCTCGGCCTGCGCGCCACCGCCGTCGCCGATCCGCCGGACGGCGAGCGGCTGCGCGC
>JBIOZI010000381.1:0-13114 GCA_044871085.1 Steroidobacteraceae bacterium
CGCCGCGACGCCGGCCGGGCCCGCGCCCGCGCTCAAGGCCGGCGTGCTCACCCCGGTGATGCCCGCGCCCGCGCTCGCGCTCGACGGCACCGACGGCAAGCCGCTCACGCTCGCGCGGTTCCGCGGCAAGGTGGTGCTGCTGGCGTTCGGGTTCAGCAACTGCGGCGAGGTGTGCCCGATCACGCTGGCGACGCTCGCCAGCGCGCGCCGCAAGCTCGGAGAGGATGCCGGCGACGTGCAGGTGGTCTACGTCACCGTCGACCCGGAGCGCGACACCGCGGCGCAGATGCGCAAATTCCTGGGCGCATTCGACTCCACCTTCATCGGCGGCGTCGGCACGCGCGCCGCCATCGACGTCGCGCAGCGCAGCTTCGGCATCTCCTCGAGCAAGGTGCCGAACGCGGACGGCAGCTACACCATCGGTCACTCGTCGTCTATCTACATCATCGACCGCGCCGGCGGTTTGCGCGCCGTCATGCCCTACGGTCATCCCGCCGACGACTTCGTGCATGACCTGCGCATCCTGTTGCGCGGCTGAGCACCCCGAGCATGAAGAAGGCGTGGTGGTTTGCGTTGCCCGGCGCGGCGCTCGCAGGTGCGCTCGGCTGGGCCGGCTTCGCGCCCATCGAGGTGGCATCGCACGAGGAGCCGTTCGACATCCCCAAGGGAACCTACGCGCGCCGCCGCGCCGGCGACCTGGTGGAGATACTGCCCGGGCGCATCCGCCTCACCGTCGGGCTCAACGACGTGCTGCTGATCCGCAATCACGACGACGTGCCGCAGACTTTCGGCCCGACGATCATGATGCCGGGCCAGAGCTTCCGGCTGCCGTTCGAGCGCGCGGCCAGCTATCAATTCGTATGCACCGCGCACGCGAGCGGGCAACTGACCATAGACGTGGAACCCGCGCCGGCGACGCCCTGGGCGCGCGTTCGCTGGCGCGTGCGCGAATGGTGGGAGAACACTAGCCGATGAAGAAACTGAATCGAGCACTGCCGTCGCTCGTGGTGATGGCCGTGCTGGTCGCCATCTGGTGGGCGGTGGTGCGCTACACCGACAGCGCGATCTTTCCGACGCCCTGGGGCGTCGTCGCCGGCACGGTCGAGCTGGCGCGCGACGGCACGCTGTGGGAACACATCGGGGCTTCGCTCATGCGCGTGGGCGCGGGGTTCGGCATCGCGGTGCTGTTCGCGATCCCGCTCGGGCTGTGGATGGGCTGGGTGCACGGCGCCTTCGTCACGCTCAACCCGCTGTTCCAGATCCTGCGGCCGATCTCGCCCATCGCCTGGATCCCGCTCGCCATCCTGTGGTTCGGCGTGGGCAACGCCTCGCCTATCTACCTCATATTCATCGCGTCGGTGTTCCCGATGATCGTGCAGACCACCGCGGGCGTGCACACCATCGAGAAGCGCTTCCTGCGCGCCGCGCAGAATTTCGGCGTGCCGCGCTGGAAGCTGTTCGTGCAGGTGGTGTTCCCGGCGACGCTGCCGCAGATCATCGTCGGCATGCGCATCGGCCTCGGCGTGGCGTGGCTGGTGGTGGTGGCCGCGGAGATGATCGCGCTGCGCTCGGGCCTCGGGTATCTCATCATCGATTCGCGCAACGCCGGCAACCGCTACGACCTGGTGATCGCGGGCATGATCATCATCGGGCTGATCGGCCTCGCGCTCGACGGCATCATGAGGTTGCTGGAGAGCATGAAGATCGTGCGGTGGCGTTATGCCCACTGAGCCGGCCGCGAAGATCAGGGTCGAGCACGTCGGCAAGGCATTCTCGACCGACAAGGGCCGCCTCGAGGTCATTCGCGATCTCGATTTCCAGATGCAGGACGGCGAGTTCGTCGCCATCGTGGGCCCATCGGGGTGCGGCAAGACCACGCTCATGAACATCATCGCGGGGTTCCTCGCGCCGGACACGGGCGCGGTGCACGTCGGCGGCACCGTGCGCAACGGGCCCAACAGCAAGGGCATCATGATCACGCAGCAGGGCTCGGTGTTTCCGTGGCTCACGGTGCGGCAGAACCTGCTGTTCGGCCTGCCCGACGAGCTGCCGGAGCGCGAGCGGCTCGCGCGCGAGTACGCCGAGCTGGTCGGCCTCAAGGGCTTCGAGAACAACTACCCGCACGAGCTGTCGGGCGGCATGCTGAAGCGCTGCGAGATCGCGCGGGCGCTGGTCGTGAAGCCCGAGATCCTCTACATGGACGAACCGTTCTCGGCGCTGGACGCGCTCATGAGCCTGCGCATGCAGAACGAGCTGCTGCGCATCCTCACGATCGAGAAGCACACGGTGCTGCTGATCACGCACGACGTCGAGGAGGCGATCCATCTCGCCGACCGCGTGCTCGTGCTGTCACCGCGGCCGGCGCGCATCCAGGCGGAGTTCGCGGTGCCGCTGGCGCACCCGCGCAAGGTGTCGTCGCCGGAAGCCCAGGCGCTGCGCGTCGCCATACTGCGGGAGCTCGGCGTCGAGCTGGTCTGAGCCCGCGACGCGCCCTCTTCCTAACTACCGAGGCGCCGCCGGCGCCGGTGCGCTCCCGATTGTCCTGGACGAGACAATCGGCCCGGCAGGCGAATTGGCGCCGCGGGGCACGAATACGATATGGAAAGATGCCAAAAATAGTATTCATGTGATCGAGTCGTGATAGCGTACGAATACGCGGGCGCGAGTAATCCCCGCGCACAATCGACTCGAGGAAATGGCGGTCATGTCCGCGGTGAACCTGACGCAATCACTGGTGCAGAAGCTCGGCTCCTCGATCGTTCGGGGCGACCTGCCCGCGGGGAAATCCCTGCCGATCGAGGCGGAGCTCGGCAAGAAGTACGGTGCCAGCCGCACGGTGACGCGCGAGGCGGTCAAGATCCTCTCGACGAAAGGGCTCATCGGCCAGCGGCCGCGAGTCGGCACGTTCGTGCACACCGAGGACAAATGGGATCTGCTCGACGCCGAGGTGCTCACGTGGATCCTCGACCGGCACTTCTCGCACAAGCTGGTGCGCGAATTCCTCGAGGTGCGCATCGGCATCGAGCCCGCGGCCGCCGCGCTCGCCGCCGTGAATGCCACCGAGGCTGACATCGAGCTGCTGCGCCAGAAGCTCGAGAAGATGAAGAGCGCCATGAACGGGCATTTCGATTCCGTGGCCGCGGACATCGCCTTCCACGCCACCATCCTCGAGATCAGCCACAACCGCTTCTACCAGCAGCTCACGCCCATCGTGGAGACGGCGCTGCGCTTCTCGATTCGCGTCACCAACAAGGCGAAAGGCGCGATCGCCGACTACGACGCGCACGAGAAAATCTACAAGGCGATCAAGGCCGGCAACGCCGACGGGGCCACCAAGGCCTGCCGCGAGCTCATCAGAGAAGCGCTGGCGCTCGTCATCAAGAGCGAGAAGAGCTGAGCGCCGCGCGCCGGCCCCACGGGGCTCGCGCCTAAAACATAATAATAATATTATTGCCGTCACGGCAGTAACGCCCCGCCGTGGAGGGGACCATGACACTCACCAGCTCGCGCGCGCGTGCAATCGTGCACGCCTTATTGTTGGGAACCGCGCTGCCGGTCGTGGGCGCGGCGCCGGCCACTCCTGCCGGCAGGAGCGACTTCTACGCCGGCGTCGACCTGTCGTACGTCAACGAGGTCGAGGCATGCGGCGCGCAGTACCGCGTCGGCGGCAAGCCCACCGACCCCTACCGCCTGTTCGCCGCGGCCGGCGCGAACCTGGTGCGCCTGCGGCTGTGGAACGCTCCCGAATGGACTAACTACAGCACCGAGGCCGACGTCACGCGCTCGATCGAGCGTGCGCACCAGGCCGGCATGCAGGTGCTGCTCGACTTCCACTACTCGGACGACTGGGCCGATCCGCAGAAGCAGACCATTCCGGCCGCGTGGGCCGCGGACATCGACGACGCCGACCGGCTCGCGACGCACGTCTACGAGTACACCCGCGACGTGCTTGCGCGGCTGAACGCGAAAGGCCTGCTGCCGCACATGGTCCAGGTGGGCAACGAGATCAACACGCAGATGCTCAGGGCCGCGGACACCAAGGGCGAGCCCATCGACTGGGCCCGTAATGCCAGGATCCTGAACGCCGGCATTCGGGCCGTGCGCGAAGCCCGGGCCGCCGGCGGCGCCTCGCCCCGGGTGATGCTGCACGTGGCGCAGCCCGAGAACGTGGAGCCGTGGTTCACGGCCGCGGCCGACGCGGGCGTGCGCGATTTCGACCTCATCGGCGTGAGCTACTACCCGAAGTGGTCGAAGCTGGATCTGACGCAGGCGGAAGCGGCGCTGGCGCGCGTGCACCAGCGATTCTCGAAGCCGATCGTCACCGTCGAGGTTTCCTATCCCTTCACGCTGCGCGACGCGGGCGACCAGGCGCCGAACCTGCTGGGTGAAGACTCGCTGCATCGCGGGTATCCTGCGACACCGCGCGGCCAGAAGAATTTCATGAACGACGTGGTCGCGATGACCCTGCGCGCCGGCGGCGTCGGCGTCGTGTACTGGGAGCCGGCGTGGGTGTCCACGCGCTGCGCCACTCGCTGGGGCACGGGGTCGCATTGGGAGAACGCGACGCTGTTCGATTTCGGCAAGGGAAACGAATTGCTGCCGGCGGCGGAATTCCTCAGGAAGATCCGCGGCCTCTAGAACCGGAGAAGAAATGCCCCTGCGAATCGGTTTGGTCGGAATCGGCAAGATCGCGCGCGACCAGCACATCCCCTCGCTGCGTGCCGACGCGAGCTACGAGCTCGTGGCCTGCGCCAGCCGCAACACCAGCGTCGAGGGCGTACGCAATTTTCCCGACATCGAGTCGATGATCGCGGGCGTGCCCGGGCTCGACTGCATCTCGATCGCCACGCCGCCGCAGGCGCACTTCGCCTCGGCGCTGCTCGCGCTGCGCGCCGGCAAACACGTGATGCTCGAGAAACCGCCCACCGCGACCACGCGCGAGATCGCGCTGCTGGCGGATGAGGCCGCGCGCCTGGGCCTCACGCTGTATCAAACCTGGCATTCGCGCTGCGCCGCCAGCGTCGACGCCGCGCGCGATTGGACGCGCACGCGCACCGTCGTCTCGGGCCGCATCTCGTGGAAGGAAGACGTGCATCAATGGCACCCGGGCCAGAAGTGGATCTGGGAGCCGGGCGGCTTCGGCGTGTTCGATCCGGGCATCAACGCGCTGTCGGTGCTCACCGAAATCCTGCCGCAGGAAGTGCACGTCGAGCGCGCCACGCTCGAGTTCCCCGAGAATCAGCAGGCGCCCATCGCGGCCGCCGTCACGCTGCGCGCGGCGGACGGCGCGGCGATCGAAGCGGAGTTCGATTTCCGGCAGAAGGGCGAGCAGAGCTGGGACATCGAGCTCACGTCGACCGACGGCACGCTCAAGCTCTCCAACGGCGGCGCCACGATCGTCATCGACGGCAAGACGCTCGCGAGCGACGCCGGGCTCGCGGGCGAATATCCGCGGCTGTACAAGCGCTTCGCGCAGCTGGTGAAGGCGCGCGCCTGCGACGTGGACTGGCGCCCGTTCCAGCTCGTCGCGGATGCATTCCTCGTCGGCGAGCGGAAGATCGTCGCGCCGCATCACGTCTAGCGGATTCGTCCAAGGGGGTTCACATGCGTCGCGTGCTCTATCTACTTGCCACACTGGGGTTCGCGACGATGGCGGCCGCCGCCGCCACCGCGACGCGCGTCGATCTCAACCGCGGTTGGGCGCTCTTGCAGGAGAAAGTGGAGAGGGTTCCGCCGCTCGCGACCGATACCTCGAGCGCGGCCGATGAAGCCGCGGCCAAGGGCGAACTGGTCGACCTGCCGCACACCTGGAATCGGGCCGGCGCCACGTACGACACCTTGGGCCAGCTCTGGTACTTCAAGCGCTTCGACCTGCCGAAGCTTGCCCCCGATGCGATCGCGCAGCTGCACTTCGGCGCCGTGTTCTACAAAGCCCGCGTGTTCCTCAACAACAGCGAGATCGGCTCGCACGAGGGCGGCTTCCATGCGTTCTCGTTCGACGTCTCCAAGCGGCTCGCGCAGCGCAACGTGATCGCGGTGCTCGTCGACAACCGTCCCGGCATGTACACGATCCCGGGCTTCGGCGCGCGCGGCTCACCGGACGCCTGGTACGACTGGTGGGCCTACGGCGGCATCACGCGCGACGTGTGGCTCGACATCCACGGCCCCGTGCGCATCGCGGGGCAAACCATCCGCTCGAAGATCGAAGGTCGCAAGGCCAGGGTGACGAGCCGCGTGTCGGTGGTGAACCATGCGAAGCAGCCGCTGAAGATGGCGGCGATGGTGCGCGCGCCATCGGGCAGGACCGTGGCGATACAGACGGTCGCGCTCGCGGCAGGCGATACGACCACGACACTCACCTTCGACATCGACGACGTCGAGCCATGGGATCTCGACCACGCGCGGCTCTACCGCATGGACGTCGAGGTGGCCGACTCCGGGCAATTCCTCGCCAAGGCGAGTGAGCACTTTGGCCTGCGCACGATCGAAATCCGCGACCGGCACCTGCTGCTGAATGGCCAGCGCGTGCGCCTCACGGGCATGACGCGCCACGCGGATTCTCCCTGGGAAGGCGCGGCCGAGACGCGCGGCACGCTCGCGCACGACTGGCAGGACATGAAGAGCCTCAACATGACGCTCACGCGGCCCGTGCACTACGCGCCGGACCCGTGGGTCATGGATTTCGCGGACCGCCACGGCATCCTGCTGATTCCCGAGATCCCGATCTGGCAGGCCAGCGAGGATCAGCTCTCGAATCCCCGGTACCTCGAGCTCGCAAAGCTGCAGATGCGCGAGTTGATAGAGCAATACGGCAACCACCCGAGCGTGCTCGCTTGGAGTGTGCTCAACGAGAGCGCGGCGGGCTCGCCGGGCGGCATCAAGTTCTTCCGCGCGATGAAGCAGTACATAAACGAGCTCGACCCCGGCCGGCTCGTCACGCTCGCGGACGACAACCTGCCGAAGCTGTCCCGCGCGGAGGAATCGGCCGCGAACGACGCCGACTTCCTCATGATGAACGAGTATTTCGGCGCATGGCACGGGCCGCGCGAGGCGCTGAATCCCGCGCTCGACCAGGTGAACGCGCTGTTCCCCGGCAAGATGGTGATCATCTCGGAGCTGGGCTTCCCGGGTACGTTTGCGCCGAACGCGGTCGAAGCCGACAAGGTGCGCGTGTCGATCCTGCGCGAGCAGTTGCCCGAGCTCGCGAAGCGTGACTGGATCGCGGGGGCGATCCTGTGGTGCTACCAGGATTACAAATCGCGGCGCTATTTCTGGCCCGGCCAGGAGGGCGGCTACCTGGAGCACGGCCTCGTCGATCCGGACCGGCAGCGCAAACCGTCGTACTTCGCGTGGCGGGAGCTCAACGAACCGGCGCGCGCCGAGCTCGCCTGGTCGCGGCGCGAGGGCGCCGGTGCCGCTTCCGCGCCCGCGGCGTTCACGGTGGTCGTCACGCCGAACGGCGCGGCGAGCCTGCCGTACGTGCCGCTCGACGGATACAAGATCGTCTGGCAGCTCACGGGTGCGGAGAGCCGCGCCTTCGCGGGCGGCGAGCGCGCGGTGGATCCGCGCGCGCCGGTGAGAATTTCCGCCGACGTGCCGAAGCGCGAGAAGGACGGCCCCTTCCGCCTGGTGGTCAAACTAGTGCGCCCCGACGGCAGCGTCGCGATGGAGCGCGCGCTGGCGTCGCAGTGACGTAGAGTACGCCCATGACCCGCATCGACGATCTTCAGGGAAAGAAGGTACTGGTGACCGGGGCGAGCACCGGCATCGGCGCCGCAGTCGCGCGCGCATTCGCGCAGCAGGGCGCGGAGCTGGCGCTGCATTTCAACGCGCACGAGGCCGAGGCGAAAGCGCTCGCGGACGAAATCGCGCGCGACGGACGCAGGCCCGCGCTGGTGCGCGGCGACCTCACGCAGCGCGGCACACCGCGCAAGGTGGTCGACGACGCGGCCGCGGCGCTCGGCGGCCTCGACATTCTCGTGAACAATGCCGGCGCGCTCGGCCAGCGCACGCCGCTGCCGGAGGTCGACGACGCGTTGTTCGACTTCGTGTACGACCTCAACGTGCGCTCCGTCTTCGCGGCCACGCAGGCGGCGCTGCCGCATTTCGGGAAGAGCGGCGGTGGCAACGTCATCAACGTGGGCTCCATCGCCGGCATCGACGGCGGCGGGCCGGGCTCGAGCATGTATTCCACCGCCAAGGCCGCCGTGCACAACCTCACGCGCCATTTCGCCACGGTGCTCGCCGCGCAGAACATCCGCGTGAACACCGTCGCGCCGGGCGCCATCGCGACGCCGTTCCACGCGCGCACGCCGCCAGAGCGCATGGCGGCGATGAAGGACGCCACGGCCATGGGCCGCGTGGGCGTGGCCGCAGACTGCGTCGGCGCATTCCTGTTCCTCGCCTCCAACGAGCTTTCGGGCTACGTCACCGGCAACATCGTGCACGTCAACGGCGGGATGTACATGCCATGAGCCGTCCGGCGTTCATCGCGGGCGACTGGGGCACGAGCAACCTGCGGCTCGCGCTGTGCGGCGCCGACGGCGCCGCGCTCGAGGTGCGCAAGGGGGCGGGCGCGGCGGAATCGCGCGGCAGGTTCCCCGAGGTATTCGACGCGCTCAGCGCCGACTGGCGCGCCGCGCATGGCGCGCTGCCGGCGGTGCTGTGCGGCATGGTGGGCTCGGCGTTCGGCTGGGTCGAGGCGCCCTATCTATCGTGCCCGGAGGATCTCGACGGGCTCGCGGACGCGCTGGTCGCGGCGCGGCCCGACGTGCACATCGTGCCCGGCATGCGCTGCACGAATCCGCTCGGCGCGCCGGACGTCATGCGCGGCGAGGAAACGCAGCTGCTCGGTGCGCGGCAGGTGCTCGCGGCGCATCCCGGCCGGCAGCTCGTGTGCATGCCCGGCACACACACCAAGTGGGTGTCGCTGCTCGACGGCATCGTCCAGGAATTCATCACCGTGCCCACCGGAGAGCTGTTCGCACTGCTGTGCGATCACAGCGTCCTGGTGCGGGACAGGAACACCCCCGTCGTGCACCGGGCCGCGGACTACGAGCGCGGCCTCGCCGAGAGCGCCCGCCATCCGGAGATCTCCGTGCTGCATCGACTGTTCCAGAGCCGCAGCCTGAGGCTCGACAAACAACTTTCGCCGGAGGGCGCGGCATCGTGGATGTCGGGCCTGCTGGTCGGCACCGACGTCGCGGGCGCGCTGCGGCTGTTCGACATCGACAAGACCCAGACCGTGCACGTCGTCGGCACGGAGCAGCTCATCGGCGCGTACGACGTGGCGCTGGCGCGCGCCGGCTTCAAGGCCGCGGGCGTCGACGGCGGGCAGGCGGCGCTGGCCGGCCTCGCTGCCGTGTTTCGCGCGCGCGAGGTGGCGGCGTGAGCGGCCCGGGTGGCACGGGCCCCGAGCTGGTCGCCATCCTGCGCGGGCTCACGCCCGAGCGCGCGCCCGAGGTGGGCGCCGCTCTGCACGCGGCCGGTTTCCGCACCATCGAGGTGCCGCTGAACTCCCCCGAGCCCTTCCGCAGCATCGAGCTGCTCTCTAACAACCACCGGGACTGCACGGTCGGCGCGGGCACCGTGCTCACGCCCGCCGAAGTAGATAGGGTGCACGGCGCCGGCGGGCGGCTGGTGGTCGCGCCGAACTGCGACGCGGCCGTCATCCACCGCGCGCTCGCGCTCGGGATGCGCGTGCTGCCCGGCATCGCCACGCCCACCGAGGCGTTCGCCGCCGTCGCGGCCGGCGCCGGCGGGCTCAAGCTGTTTCCCGCCGCAACTTTCGGCCCGGGCCATCTGCGCGCGCTCAAGTCCGTGCTGCCCAGGCACGTGAAGGTCTATCCAGTGGGCGGCATTGGCTCGCAGGACATAGCCGAATGGCTTTTGTCAGGCGCCGACGGATTCGGATTTGGCAGCGAACTGTTCAAGCCCGCGTATACACTCGCGGACCTGACGAAACGGGCGCACGAGCTCGTGCAGGCAGCGCGCGCGGCGGCGCAGAAAAACTAACGGGCGCAACGGCGTCCCAGCTAGGGGGTCAAGTGAATCTGGCAACTATCGACATCGCGATTCTCGCGATCTACGCGGTTGGAATCTTCGTGCTCGCGCAATGGGTATCGCGCGAAAAGGGCACGCATCAGAAGGACGCGCAGGACTACTTCCTCGCCTCGCGCGCGTTGCCCTGGTGGGCCATCGGCACGTCGCTGATCGCGGCCAACATCTCGGCGGAGCAGATCGTCGGCATGTCCGGCTCGGGCTACGTGATGGGCATGGCCATCGCCTCGTACGAGTGGATGGCGGCGCTGACGCTCATCGTCGTCGGCAAGTGGATCCTGCCCGTGTTCCTCAAGAACGGCATCTACACCATGCCGGAGTTCCTCGAGCGGCGGTACAGCCCCGCGGTGCGCAACGTGATGGCCGTCTTCTGGCTCGTGTTGTACATCTTCGTGAACCTCACCTCGATCCTGTGGCTGGGCGCGCTGGCGGTGAACGCCATCACCGGCCTCGACATCCAGATAGCCATCACGGGCCTCGCGCTGTTCGCGCTGCTGTACGCGCTGTACGGCGGCCTCAAGGCCGTCGCGCTCACGGACATCGTGCAGGTTTCGCTGCTGGTGCTCGGCGGAATCATCATCACGTGGATGTCGCTCGACAAGGTCGGTGGCGACGCGGGCGTGCTGGCGGGCTTCAAGACCCTCACGACGCAGTTCCCCGAGAAGTTCGACATGATCCTCTCGAAGGACAACCCGCACTACAAGGACCTGCCCGGCCTCGCGGTGTTGTTAGGCGGCATGTGGATGATGAACGTCAGCTACTGGGGCTTCAATCAATACATCATCCAACGCGGCCTCGCGGCCAAGAGCGTCAACGAGGCACAGAAGGGAATCGTGCTCGCGGCGTTCCTCAAGCTGCTGATGCCGGCCATCATCGTGGTGCCGGGCATCGCGGCGCTGGTGCTCGTGCCGGGCCTCGAGAAGACGGACCAGGCGTATCCCAGCCTCATGGCGATGCTGCCCGTGGGCATCAAGGGCCTGGTGTTCGCGGCGCTGGTCGCGGCCATCGTTGCCTCGACCGGCTCGAAGATCAATTCGATCGCGACCATCTTCACCATGGACCTATATCGCGCCGCGAAGCCGCAGACCGAGCAGAAGACCCTGGTGCTGGTGGGCCGCATCGTCGCGGTGGTGTCGATCCTCATCGCGATCTTCATCACGAAGCGGCTGCTCGAGGACTTCGGCCAGGGCTTCCAGTACATCCAGAACTTCACCGGGTTCGTCACGCCGGGCATCTGCGTGATCTTCCTGCTGGGGCTGTTCTGGGAGCGCACCACGGCGACCGCGGCGATGGTCTCGATGATCGGCACGGTCGTGCTGTCGTGGGTCTTCTACAAGTTCCTGCCGGACTACCCGTTCATGAACCGGGTGGGCTGGTGCTTCGTGGCGGGCATCGTCATCGCCGTCGTGATCTCGCTGCTGTCGCCGAAGCGCACCACCGCGCTGCGCGTCGACATCACGAACGTCGACTTCAAGACCGGCACCGGCTTCAACGTGTCGGCGGTGCTCATCGTCCTGATACTCGCGGTGCTGTACTACGTCTGGTGGTAATGCGCAGCTGAGCTCGATACGACGCCCGGGCATGCACAGCTGCCCGGGCGTCTTCGTTTGCGCCTTCAGCCAACTTCGGCGCGGCAGTTGGCCGCGATGAACGCCTCGTGCGTACCCATCGCGGCCGCGGTGCCCGCGATTTGCGCGCGCAGCTCGGCGAGACGCCGGCGTGTTTCCGCGAGCGGCACGAGATCCGCGAGCGGGTCGTAGCGCCGCGGCGCGATTCCCTGGCCCGACATGACCGACAGCCAGTTCGATTCGACGAACAGCTCGCGGTCCTCGAACGCGACGCGACCGCCGGCCTCGAACAGCTTCATGCGGTAGGCGAGCTCGTCGGGAATCGGCATGTCGCGGCACTGGCGCCACAGCGGTGCGTCGTCGCGCGTCGTGGCCTTGTAGTGCAGGATGATGAAATCACGCACACGCTCGAATTCCTGCAGCTGCAGCCGGTTGTATTCGTCCGCATCCGCCGGGTCGAAGGCGCGGTCCGGAAAAATCGCCGCGAGCTGCACGATGCCGCTCTGGATCAGGTGGATGCTGGTCGACTCGAGCGGCTCGAGGAAACCGGCCGCGAGCCCGAGCGCGATGCAATTGCGATTCCAGAACTTGCGCCGGCGCCCGGTCGTGAACTTGAGCAGCCGTGGCTCCGCCAATGGCTTGCCGTCGAGGTTCGCCAGCAACGCGCCCGCGGCCTCGTCGTCGCTCGTGAACCGGCTGGCGTACACGTGCCCGTTGCCGACGCGATGCTGCAATGGAATGCGCCACTGCCAGCCCGCGGCATGCGCCGTGGCGCGCGTGTACGGCGCGAGCGGCACGACGCGCTCCGACGGCACGGCCACGGCGCGGTCGCAGGGCAGCCAGTGCGTCCAGTCCTCGTAACCGGTCTTCAGCGCGCCCTCGATGAGCAGGCCGCGGAAGCCCGAGCAGTCGATGAACAGGTCCGCCTCGACGCGCCGCCCGCCGCCGAGCGCGAGCGCGCGGATGAACCCATCCTCGCCGCGCAACTCCACGTCGAGCACCTTGCCCTCGACGCGCGTGACACCGAGCTTCTCGGCGTAGCGACGTAGATAGGCCGCGTATTGCGCCGCGTCGAAGTGGAACGCGTACGACAGGCTCGAGAGGATGAGCCGCGGATCGGTGGGCGGCCGGACGAACTTGCCGCCGTACGCCGCCTGCGCGGACAGCGAGTACTCGTGCAGCGGCGTCGCGTCGCCGGCGGCGCGCAGCCGCAGCCAGTGATGATGGAACGCGACCCGGTCGATGATGACGCCGTAGCGGCCGAACGGGTGGATGTAGCGGTGTCCCGCCGCGCCCCAGTTGCGAAACTCGATGCCGAGCTTGAACGTGGCCTGGGTGGCGCGCATGAACTCGTCCTCATCCACGCCGAGCAGCGCGTTGAAGTTGCGGATCGGCGGAATCGTCGCCTCGCCCACGCCGACGGTGCCGATCTCCTCGGACTCGATCAGTGTGATGGTGCGCGCGCGGTCCTTGAGTATGCGCGCCAG
>JBIOZI010000382.1:0-13019 GCA_044871085.1 Steroidobacteraceae bacterium
CGGTGCCGGTGGCGGATGCGGCTGTAACTAACAACCAACGAGAGCAGCCGCGCGATGGACAAGGTACACACAGGTCTCTTTCGATTCGTCATAACCTGCCTGGCGGGCGCGGCGGCGCTGCTGTGCGCGACGGCACGCGCGGGCGTGCTGCCCGAGGACCGCGCCGACCTGCTCTACTTCCGCTACGACGGCGGCGGCGTCACCATCTCCGGCCCCTCGATGCTGGTGCGCAAGAGCGTCGGCGAGCACGTCTCCGTGCAGGCCAACTACTACATCGACATGGTGTCGTCCGCGTCGGTGGACGTCGAGACCTCGGCGAGCCCGTATGAAGACGAGCGCAAGCAGCTCAGCCTGTCGGCCGACTTCCTGCACGGCAAGTCCACCTACAGCATCGGCTACGTGAAGAGCGACGAGAGCGACTACCTCGCCAACACCATGTACGCGGGCGTCAGCCACGACATGTTCGGCGACCTGACGACGATCTCGTTCGGCTACAAGAAGGGCGACAACGAGGTGTTCCAGAACGTCCAGATCGACGGCGTGAAGATGAACAGCCCCACCTTCGACGTGGACGGCCAGGCGGAGATGGAGTCGCAGAGTTTCAGCGTCGGCGTCTCGCAGATCGTCACGAAGAACCTGATCTTCTCGGGCCAGTACGAGGTGATCACCGACGAAGGCTTCCTGCGCAGCCCCTACCGCTCGGTGCGCTTCTTCATCGATCCGTTCTCGCAGGGCCGCCAGGACGAGATCTACCCGCACACGCGCTCGAGCAACGCCGGATCGTTCCGCGCCAAGTATTTCCTGCCGTATCGCGCGGCGCTCGACGCCATGTACCGCTTCTATACCGACACCTGGGGCATCATCGGCCACACGGGCGAGCTCGGCTACGTGCATCCGCTCGACAACGCCATGTGGGGCGGCAACTGGATCTTCGAAGCGCGCGTGCGCTACTACACGCAGACCGCGGCGGACTTCTACCGCGACATCTTCCCGCGCGCCGACTTCTCGAACTTCATGGCGCGCGACAAGGAGCTCGCGACCTACAACGCCGTCACCGCGGGCCTGGGCGCCACCTACGAATTCAAGATCGACCGTTTCCCGTGGCTGTCGAAGGCGCAGATCAACCTGCGCTACGACTACATGACGGTGAACTACGACGACTTCCGCGACGCGCGCTTCAGTTTCGGAAGTTTCGGCACGCTGCCGGACACGGTGCTGGCGCCGGGCACCGAGCCGCTGTACAAGCTCAACGCCAACATCTTCCAGTTCTACATCAGCGCCTTTTTCTAAACGGACCGGGCAGGGATCGCCGCATGAAAGTCGTCGTCGACGCCTCGATTTTCACGCGTGAAGACGGCTCCTTCGGCAATGTTTCCGGCGCGGTGGAGCTCTCGTACGAGCCGCACGCCGGAGACCTCATTTCCTTCCACCCGACCGCGGCCTCCGGGCCGTTCCCACCGGGATTCACCGGCATGGTCGAAGTCACGCAGCGCATTCACAGCGCCGGCGGCGATCCGCACGGACTGCTGGTCTCCCTGGAAGACATCACCGTGCAGACGATCCGCGACGCCCAGCGCCTGGCCGAGTTCTTCCAGGCCGGATTCGCGCTGCACGTGAACGTCTACGACGTGCGCGACGAGCGCGACCCGCCGCCGGCCTAGCGTTTCATCGGTGAAGGCCCAGGTGGGCAGGCATGGCGCTTCCTGCGTGCTGTCGGGCACTTGACTGCTTCGCCCATGAAGCGGCGCGCGCTCGTTGACCGCGCCGCTCCACAGGCGTAATTCTCGCCGGGCGCACCCTTCCGTGCGCATCGATTGGATCAACCAGGGGGATTACATGGACTCGTTCACCCGCGCGACGCGCAGCGTCCGCCTTCTCTTCTCTTTCGTCTTGTTAGCCGTGGCGGCAGCCGGAGCGGCGCAGGCCGCGACCTGCAACGCCGCCTTCTGCACGCTCGATCTCAACAACCGCATCTGGGTCAACAACAACACCTGGGGCTCGGCCTCCTCGCCCGCCGGCTGGTCGGAGTCCGTCACCACCAACAGCAGCACCGCGTGGCGCACGGACTTCAACTGGCCGAGCGGCGCGAACAACAACAGCGTCAAGGCCTACCCGAGCGCCGTGCTCGGCTGGCACTGGGGCTGGCACTTCCAGGGCACGGGCCTGCCGGTGCAGCTCTCGGCCAACCGCGACATCAGCACCAACTACGCCTACACCGTGAACTTCGGCGGCGGCGTCGGCAACGTCGCCTACGACATCTGGCTGCACACGCAGTCGAATCCGAACCTCGAGAACCCATCCGACGAGATCATGATCTGGGTGAACGCCACCGGCGGTGCCGGCCCGATCAGCCAGCAGGCCGTCATCAGCAATCTCAGCATCGGCGGCGCCACCTGGAACCTGCACCGCGGCAACATCGGCTGGAACGTCTGGTCGTTCGTGCGCACCAGCAACTCCGGCTCGGGCAGCTTCAACATCAAGGCATTCACCGACTACCTGCGCGCCAACCAGGGCATGTCGTCCGCCAAGTACCTCACCAGCGTGCAGTTCGGCACGGAGATCTTCCGCGGCGCCGGCAATCTGAACGTGACCAGCTACGACACCACGGTGGGCGGCACCACCCCGCCCGGCGGCGGCACGCAGCTGGTGCCGAACGGCACGTACCGCGTGGTCGCGCGCCACAGCGGCAAGGCGCTCGACGTGTTCCAGCACCAGACACAGGACGGCGCCAACGTCATCCAGTGGGCCTACGGCGGCGGACCGAACCAGCGCTGGACCGTCACCCACCTCGGCAGCAACGTGTACCAGATCATCGGCGTGCAGAGCGGCAAGGCCCTCGAGGTGGCGAGCACCTCGACCGCGAACGGCACCAACGTCGACGTGCGCACCTACACCGGAGCTAACAACCAGCGCTGGACCATCAGCGCCACCAGTGGCGGCTACTTCCGGCTCACGCCGGTGAGCAGCGGCGGCTCCGCGCTCGACGTGTCCGGCGTGTCGACCGCCGACGGCGCGAACGTGCAGCAATGGGCCTGGACCGGCGCGAACAACCAGCAGTGGATCTTCCAGGCTCCCTGATGGAGGTGGCGGTGCCGGGACAGGGTTTCCCGGGGGACGTGCGATGCGCGCCCCGCTTCCCCTGATCGTCGTGGCGGCCGGCGCACTCGCGGCCGCCACGATCTACCTGGCCCGCCCTTCCGCCCACGACCCGCGCGAATCTACGCGTGCGCAGATGCACGCGGAGCCCGCGCCGCGCTCGCCGTCTCCCGCCGCGCGCAGCGCCGCGCCGGCGTCCGCGCATGCATCACCGGGCGCGACCGCGCGCCGCGCCTCCGGCCCCGACACCGCGGCCGCGCTCACCGAGCTAGAACGCGCGCTCGCCGCGAGCGATGCCGACCACTACGACATCGTGCTCGCCGCGAGGCTGCCCATGCTCATCGCCACCGATCCGGGCGCGGCGGCGCGCTTCGCCGAGCTGCAGACCGAGCCTCGTTTGCGCGAGCAGCTCGTGCGCCAGGTGGCGCAGCTGTGGGCGGCGCGTGATGCCGACGCCGCCATCGCCTGGGCCGAGTCCCTGCCCGACTCGCCCGAGCGGCAGGCCACCCTGATCGACGTCTCGCTGATCGTCGCGCGCGGCAATCCGGCGCGCGCCGTTCAATGGCGCGAGCAGTCCATCGGCAACAGCCAGGCGGACGGCGTGCTCGAAGGCCTGGTGCAGCAATGGGCCGATCGCGATTTCGACGCCGCCATGGCCTGGACCAGCGGCCGGCCGCGCAATGCGCAGCGCGATCACATTCTTCAGCGGCTCGTGTACGTGCGCGCCGCGGCCGGCGAGCCCGAAGCCGCCGCGCGCCTGGCCGACGAGGCCTTCATGGACGGCGCGAGCAAGGCCGAGGCGGTGGCGACCATCGCGCACCAGTGGGCATTGCGCGACCGCGACGCCGCCGCGCGCTGGGCCGAGAGCCTCGATCCGCAGCTCGCGGCGCGCGCGATGCGCGAGCTCGCCGCGGTCGCGGCCACCGTCAATCCACCGGACTAGCCGCGCGGATTAAGTCACGCGGGTGTTGACGGGCCCATGTGTATAGTTGTACTAATACACATAGGCACTCCATGTTCATCCTCAACCCCCAATCCGGCACGCCCATCTACCGCCAGCTCGTCGAGCAGGTGCGGCGCATGGTGGCCAGCGGCCAGCTCGCCGCGGGCGCGCCGCTGCCCTCGGTGCGCGAGCTCGCGCTCGAGCACGCCGTGAACCCCATGACCATCTCCAAGGCCTACAGCCAGCTCGAGGCCGAGGGCGTGCTGGAGCGCCAGCGCGGCAAGCCCATGACCGTGGCCGCGCAGACGCGCGCACAGGCGCCGCGCACGCATCGCCTCGATCAGCTCGAAGAGCAGCTCGATCATCTCGTGCTTTCCGCGCGCCAACTCGAGCTGTCGCCGGAAGATCTCATCAAAGCCATCCGCAAGAAGTGGAACGAATGAACAGCAACGACTACATAGCAGTCGACGGACTGACCAAGAAATTCGGCCGGCACGCGGTGCTGAACGGCATCGACGCACGCGTCCGCCCCGGCGACGTCGTGGGCCTGCTCGGCGCCAATGGCGCGGGCAAGACCACGCTGCTCGAGGTGCTGATCGGCCTGAGCACGCCGTCCGCGGGCAGCGCGCAGTTGTTCGGCACGGCGGCAGCAGCCGCGCCCGCCGCCGCGAAGACCCGCGTGGGGTTCGTGCCCCAGGCGGACGAGCTCATCGGCGAGATGTCGGGCCGGGCCTATCTCAAGCTCATCGCGGCGTTCTATCCGCGCTGGGACGACGCACTGGCCGAGCGTCTCGTCGACAGCTGGGGCATCGAGGCAAAGAAATCGATCGCGCGCTATTCCCTCGGGCAGCGACAGAAGCTGTCCATCGTAGCCGCGCTCGCGCACCGGCCCGACCTGCTGGTGCTCGACGAGCCGGTGGCGAGCCTCGACCCGGTGGCGCGCCGGCAGTTCCTGCAGCAGATCATCGAGCTCACCGCCGACGAGGCCCGCGCCGTGGTGTTCTCGTCGCACATCGTCTCGGACGTCGAACGCCTGGCGAATCTCATCTGGATCCTCAAGGACGGCAGGCTGATCTGGCAGGGCGATCTCGATGCGCTCAAGGACTCCGTGGTGCGCGTGCACGTGGCCGCGTCCGCCGCCGACACCGCGCGCGCCGCGCTGCGCCGCGTGCTCGCCGAGCGCGCGACCGCGGGCGGCACTACCCTGGTCGCGCTGCGCGCCGCCGACGAGGACTGGTCTGGACTCGGGGAGAAGTTAGGCCCGGGCGCCCGCCTCGAGCGTCTCGGCCTCGAGGACATCTTCCTGGAGATGCACTCGTGAAAGCCGAGTTGCGCACCACGCTCGCGCTGCTGAGCTGGCCGCCGGTGCTGCTGCTGGCACTGTCGTGCGGCCTGACGGTGCTGGTGCAGATGGGACCCAAGATCTACGGGGCCGCGTTGCCCTTCGCGTTGATCTTCTGCATCTCGATGCTGGCCTTGCGCATCGCGCGCGTGCTGGAGGCCGGGGTCTGGCGCCTGCTGCCGGGCGGCTATCAAGCCGCGGTGCGCGCGACGGCGCTGGTCGTGCTGCTGATGTCGCTCACGCTGGGCGCGACCTACATGTGGGCGGCACCGAAGACCATGCGCTTCGTTCCGGCCTGGCCCCTGGTAGCGCTGTTCATCCACTTCTCGGTGCTCGGCCTGATGCTGCTGATGGGAATCGGCCAGCGCCTGCCGCGCGTGTTCCCAATCCTGTGCGTGGCCATCTGCACGATCTCGTTCGGAATCCTGACGCGATTTCGCGGCATCGCCTGGCCATGGTTCACCGCCGTGGCGGTCTTTGCCACCATCTGGCTGTATGCCTCGTTCGGCACACCGCACTGGCTGAGGTCCGAGAATGCGCGCCGCTGGCTGAACTTCGAGGCGCTGCTGGCCGGCGTGCGCGCGCGCACGAACTTTCATTTCGCGACCCTGAGCTCGCCCGCGCGCGCGCTGCTGCGCACGCGGCAATCGGCCTCGTTCCTGAGCCTGCCGGTCGCCGCGCTGGCGATGATCGTATGGCTGGCGAACTACCACCTCGTCATCGGCGTCGGCCGTGTCCTCGGCAACTATCGCGCCCTTTTTGGCGGCGCATCGTGGATGCTGAGCTGCGTGATGCTGGTGCTGGCGCAACGCTACGCCGCCCCGTCCCGCTCCCTGTGGCTGCGCTGGGGCGATTCGCGCGCTCAGATCTTCAGGCTCGCCGAGCGCCAGATGCTCCTCGACGCCTTCTTCCTCGGCGCGTTCACGTGGTACGTCGCAATTCTGTTCGGTATGCAAGCTGGGCTGCCGGTCGAGCCCATCATGACCATGAAGCTGTTCGTCGCCTGCGTCGCGGTCGGACTCATTCCAGGGTACCTGGGGATGATCTGGTCGACGTGCCACACCTGGTGGCAGAAGGCACTCGCGCTCGCTCCCATCGCACTCACGCTCACGCGTCTGTCCAATCAGTGGGTGTTCGCGCTGGGCATTCGCGCCAATTGGAATTTCCCGGTCCTCTGGGATCTGTTCGTACTGTTCTCGCTCGGTGTCGTGGCATTTCGTTTCATCGCCGCGTGGCGCTGGAAAAGGCTCGACTGGGCACACTTTCGTTCGATCAGGAGAAAAAAATGAAAATCGCCAAATGGATGTTGTCAGGAACCTTTCTGCTGCCGTGCGCCGCGCTCGCGGCGTCGATGACGCAGCTCGAATCCGTCACCGATTACACCGTGCGCGCCGACGCCACCTACGTCGAGGACAACTTCGTGCGCGTGCGCGTGGATGAGCAGACCGGCATCCGCGGCGCCGGCCAGATCCCGCTGGTCTACAGCACTTCGCTGCACACGCTCGAGGTGCTCGAGGCCTACACCACCACCAAGGACGGCAAGAAGATCGAAGTGACGCCGGACAAGATCATGGAGCAGCAGCTGCCGCAAAGCAGCGGCGCGCCGATGTTCAGCGATCACAAGGTGAAGATGGTGATCTTCCCGCAGGTGGAAGTCGGCTCGGTGATCACGCTGCGCTACCGGCGCACGCAGAACAAACCCGATTTTCCCGGCCTGTTCTCGATCTGGGAGTCGCCGCCGCGTTCGGTCGACCTGCAGAACGCGTCGGTCACACTGACCGCACCCGAGGATCTCGAGCTGCACATCGACACGCGCGAGGCGGCCGGGGGCCCGGTGGAGAGCCCCGCGCCGGGCCAGCGACGCTGGGCCTGGAAGTTCGCGGACGCCAAGGCCGCCATCGGCGAGCCGCGGCAGGTGAGCGCGCGTGACCTCGCGCCGTACGTGATGGTCTCCACCTACTCTTCCTACGAGCAGCTGGCCGAGGCACACGCGCAGCGTGCGAAACCCATGGAACAGCCGTCGGCCGAAGTGCGCAAGCTCGCCGAGGAGATCACGAAGGGCATCAAGGACAAGCGCGCGCAGGCGGCGGCGCTCTACCAGTGGGTGGGCCTCAACGTGCGCTACGTCGCGATCTTCCTCGAGCTGGGCGGCTACGTGCCGCACACCGCCGAGGAGATCCGCGCCGCCCGCTACGGCGACTGCAAGGACCACGCGACACTGCTCAAGGCGCTGTTGAGCGCGAAGGGCATCCGCAGCAGCGTCGCGCTGGTACAGGCCACGGACGGGTTCCTGGTGCCCGAGACGGTGATGCACACCGCGTTCAACCACATGATCACCTATCTACCGGATTTCGACCTGTTCGTGGATTCGACGCCCGGCATACTCCCCTTCGGCGTGCTGGCGCCGAGCGAGGGCGGCAAGCGCGCGCTGGTGGTCGACCTGGGCAAGGGCAAGCCGGGCTTTCTCACGCTGCCGCTGCCGAAGCCGCAGAGCGACTGGGTGGTGAACCGCAGCGAGCTCACCGTGGCCGAGGACGGCACCGTCACCGGTGCGCTGAACGGCGAATCCGCCGGCATCTACCAGGGCGGCGACCGGCAGATGATGCATGCCATCCCGAAGGACCAGCTGCCGAGGCTCGCCGAGCGCATGCTGGGTGGCGCGGGCACACAGACCATCGCGGTGGGTGACCCGCTCGACTTCTCGAAACCATTCTCGTACGGCAGCACGGTGAAACTGCCCACCTACCTCAAGATTCCGGGACCTGGAGCCATCTCGCTGCCGGCCGGCCTGAGCCGGATGAACGGCACGATGGCGCAGTTCGTCGCCTTCGCGGCATTGCAGAAACGGGAGGTACCGTTCGGCTGTCCCACGCCCGGCCGGCGCACTGAGGTGGTGAAGCTCAAGATTCCGGCGAATCTCAAGATCACGGCGCTGCCGAAGGACGTGAAGGTCGCCAACAAGTTCGGCAGCTACGAGTCGAGCCACGCGCACGAGGGCGACACCTTGACCACGACGCGCACGCTCACGCTCGAGTATCCGGGCCCCGTGTGCACCGTCGAGGACTACGCCGACCTGAAAACGATGTCGACCCAGATCGCCCAGGACCTGCGTTCACCGATTACGTACGAATAGCGCACTCCACCTTGAACGCGCGGGCCGCCAGCCCCAACCCTCCCCCGGGTCGGCCCAGGTCCGCGCGTTCAACCCTGCGTCATTCGAGCGACTTGCCGAAGTGCATTCCACCGTCGTGGATGCCGATGTCCGGCCGCTTGCGCAGCTCGATCATCTCCGCGCCCGCGAGCAGCACCGGCCCGTAGCCGTGCGCCGCCAGCAGATGCGTGGGGCGGTACATGTAGAACATGGGCTCCCAGCCCACTCCCGTGCCCACGCAGACGTTCTCCACCTGCCCTTTCTGGTTCACCTTGCCCGCGACGGCATTCCAGCCGATGGCGATGCCGGGGCCGAAGGCCTTCGCGTCCAGCCAGCCGCGATTGATGCCGCGCGCGATGGCAAACACGTACATCGCGCTGGCGGAGGTCTCTTCATACGACTCGCGCCGATCCAGCAGCTGGTGCCAGAGGCCAGCATGACCCTGGTTGGCCATGAGCCCGGTCGCGTGGTCCTTGAAGAGCGCCAACAACTTTGCGCGCGCGGGATGCTTCTGCGGCAGCACGTCGAGCAGCTCGGCCATGGCCATGATGGCCCAGCCGTTGGCACGCGCCCAATGGAACGCGGGATGCGGGTCCATCTCCTGCGTCCAGGCATGCATGAAGAGCTTCTTCTCCTTCACGAACATGCGCTCCGCGAACTGCAGGATCTGCTTAGCCGCATCGTCGTAGTACTTGTCGTCGCCCGTGAGCTTTCCGGCCTGCGCCAGGCACGGCACGCTCATGTACAGGTCGTCGAGCCACAGCGTGTTCGGCAACGGCCGGTTGCGCGCCAGCGTGCCGTCCTCGAAGCGGAACTGCCGGTTCGCCACCCAGTCGAGCCAGTTGTCGATCCACGGGCGCAATTTCTTCGCGCCGAGCCCCGCGCGTTCCGCCTTGATCAGCGCGGCGCACATGGCGCCGGAGTCGTCGAGCCGGCCGGGCAGCAGGATGCCGCGCAGCCAGATGCCGTGCGCCGGGCGCGGGTAGTTAGCATGGGTGGTGCCCGGCTTCAGGCTGGCCCGGGCATGCGCCGCAACCGTGGCGATGGCCGTCACGCGCTCGTCGGTGTACTGGTTGAAGCGCGCGTCGCCGGTGATCTGCGACAGCAGCATCATGCCGGCGTAGGTGACGCCCCACTCGTAGGTATTGATCTGCAGGTCGGTGCGCGCCAGCGCCACGTTCGAGGGCAGCCTGGTGAGGTCCGCGACCGGCGCGCCCGTATCCCCGTCGATCACGCGCACCGGCGCCGCCGTGACGGCGTAGGCGTGTATACGATCCACCACGGCGCGGATCTGCTCCACCGTGGCGAGCTCGTAGGGCGTCGGGTACGGCACCTGCAGTCGTCCGGAGTAGACGCCCGGGTCCTGCTGCGGACTCGCGGTGTTCTGGATGGGCGTGGTCTGCGCGCCCGCGTAACTGGCAAGAAATGCGGCCGCGGCGAGCGTGCACACCCGTTCAGCAGCGCGTGGCAGCCATCCATGTCTGGTCATGTCGTTGTTCCAAGGATTTCGAGGGTTGCCGCGCCCTGGTCGCCCGGAACAATAGCCGGACGCCACCGCGTTGCAAAGTGCGGCGGCGCCCGGGTGCGGAATCCGCCCTAGGGCTGTTCCGCCTTGTCGGAGCGGCAGGCGCTCTGGAGCATCCCCTTGCGGCAGGGCATGTCGAAGGTGCCCTCGATGTGCACCGGGCGGTCGTTCATGAGGATCTCGTTGCCGTCGATGACGAAGGACCCGGCGGCCCCTTCCGCGTCGAAGCGCGTGAGCGTGAGCGTGCCGCTCTTCGCCGCGAACATCCCCTCGCCGAACAAGCCCACGCCGACGATGAACTCGCCCGGCTTGTTCTTGTTAGGGCTGGCCTTGGGCGCGATCTGGTATTTTCCCGGCGCCAGCGGAATGTCGGCAACCGTCGAGTCGAACGCCGTGATGGTGATGGCGATTCTCGGCTTGACGTCGTCGCCGCTGGAGCAGCCCAGGTCGAGCGGAATCGCGGTGCCCATCTCGTTCGCGGATTTGTGCTCCTGCTCGTCGGCCCAGTGCACCGAACGCACGCCGCTCGGATTCTCGCCCGCGGTCTGTATGTGCGCCGGGTTCCACTTGGTATCCCATTCGTGCGCTTCGGGCAGGGTCATCCTGATCTTGCAGGCGTCGAGCAATGCCGGCGCGGGCGCGGCGTCGGTGCCGCCCGAGTCGGCGGCGGGCTCGTCGGCCGCAGCGCCGGAATCGGGGTTCTCCGGCTTCTGGCCGCAGGCGGCGAGTGCGGCGCAGGCAAACAAGATGGCGAAACGGGTGGTATGGGGCATTCGAGACCTCGTGTTGGACCGCGCTCCCTCGGCGCGGCGGAGCATGTTCGCATCCGGCGGCCGGCGCCACCAATGTCGGTGCGCGGCGACGTTAGTTAGTAGAAATCAGGCGAGGAGCCTCGCCACCTGGCCGCGCGGATCGGACAGGAACCGCTTCGCGACCAGGTAGTGGTCGGTGTCCTCGAGCTCGACCCGATCGAGGCCGTTCGTCCCGATCTGCAGGATCCAGGCCTCCGGATAGGCCATGAGAATCGGAGAATGCGTGGCGATCACGAACTGCGATCTGGCCTTCACCAGCTCGTGCATGCGCACCAGCATCGCGAGCTGGCGGGTCGGTGACAGCGCGGCTTCCGGCTCGTCGAGCACATAGAAGCCTTCGCCGCCGAACCGCTCGTTCATCAACGCGAAAAACGACTCGCCGTGCGACTGCTCGTGCAGTGACCGCCCACCGTACGAATCGATGATCGGCGGACCGGGCGCCGGCTCGGCATCCAGCGCCTCGATTTCGGTTGCGACATTGAAAAAGCTCTCCGCGCGCAGGAAGAAGCCATCCCGCGCCCGGCGCACACCTTTCACGAGCGTCAGGCATTCGTGCAGCGGCGAATGCGAGCGCCGGGTGTGAAACCGGAAATTCCTGGTGCCGCCTTCCGCGTTGAAGCCCGCCGCCACGGCGATCGCCTCGAGCAGGGTCGACTTGCCGCTGCCGTTCTCGCCGACGATGAACGTGACGCGCGGATGCAGCTCGAGCGAATCCAGATGCCGGATCGCCGCCAGCGAGAACGGATAGAAATCGAACGACGGGACTTTTGCCCGCTTGAGCTTGAGCGCGAGCACGTAGTGTTCGGCGTCGATGCTGCGCACGGCTATTCCGGCGGAGCCAGGCCCTTGGAGTAATACACCTTGCCGTCGGGCGTGACGGCCACGGCATCCACGTCGGGCAGCGTGTTGACGAACGCGATGCCCTCCTCGGCGCCCATGATGAACACGCTCTTGGTCAGCGCGTCGGTGCGCGTGGCGGTGCCACTGATGATGGTGACGCTGCGCACCTTGCGCGCGGAGTCGCCGGTCTTCGGATCGATGATGTGGTGGAACCGCTTGCCGTCCTCGTCGAAATAGCGCTCGTAGTCGCCCGAGGTCGAGAACGCGGTGTCGGTGAGCGGCAGCTTGAGGAAGGTCTTGCCCTCGTGATCGGGGTCGCGCACGCCCACCACCCACGGCCTCCCGAAGCGATCGCCGATGATGCGCGTGTCGCCGCCGGCGTTGACCATGGCGCGCGTGATGCCCTGCTCCTGCAGGATCTCGATGCCCTTGTCGACCGAGTAGCCCTTGGCGATGCCGCCGAGATCGATGCGCATGCCGGGCCGCTGGAAGAACACCGTGAGCCGCTTCGGGTCGAGCGTCATGTGGCGCCAGTTGATGCCCGGCAACGCCGCGTCGATGGCCTTCTGGTCCGGGTGCACGCCTTTCTTGAAGTCGTATAGATAGCCCACGCTGGCGTAGGTGATGTCGAACGCGCCGTGCGTGAGCTCGGAGTACTTCACCGACTCCTGCAGGAGCCGGAACAGCTCCGCGCTGATCTTCACGGGATGCGTGGATGCCTCGCGGTTCACCAGCGAGATCTCCGTGTCCTCTTTCCACGTGCTCATGAGGCGGTCGATGCGGTGCATGTCGGCAAACACCGACGCTATCGCGGCCTCGCCCCTGGCCCGGTCCTCACTCCACAGCTCCACGGCGCAGCGCGTACCCATGATGGACTGCGACTGCGTGATCCATTCCGCCTGCGCCGCGGGGCTCAGGAAGACAGCGGCAAACAAGAGGCGGAACCCGCTTGCGCGCAGGAGGTCGAATCGGAATGCTCGCTCGTGCATGGCCGCCATTATGAGCTACGAGTCGCCTTGCGCTAAGCTCTCCCCATCTTCCGAACCCTTCTTTCGGACAAGGACAACACGATGAAAAAACTTCTCCTCGCACTGGCGCTCGTCACCAGCGCCGCCGGCACCACGCCCGCGCTCGCGAGCGCGCGCGAAGAGGCCCGTCTCATCGAAGCCTCGGGCGTGCTCGAAGAGCTGCGCACGATCCGCGATCAGAACATTCCCGACCGCCTGCTGGCGCGCGCCTATGGCATCGCCGTCATCCCCAACGTCGTCAAGGTCGCGGCCGTGGTCGGCGGACGGCGCGGCAGCGGCGCC
>JBIOZI010000383.1:0-2465 GCA_044871085.1 Steroidobacteraceae bacterium
AGGATCTCGAACTGCTGTTGTCGGTCACCGGCAGCCATCCGCAGGCCTCGGGTTCCGACGACCTGCAGTCGCTGCTCTCCAACGCCGCGGCACATCTCAAGTGCGTGCTGGCCGGCATCGTGGTGCCCGACAAGGGACTCACGCTCACCTGGCCCGAAAGCGGTGACGCCACCATCCTCACGCGCACGCAGAAACAGCTGCTGGCGATCACGCAGACCCGCCGCGATCCGCTGGTGATCAACAAGATCGCCACGCAGGCCGGGCAGGTCGCCATTCCGTACCGTATCCTCGCCTGCCCGCTGCGCCAGGGCTCGGGCCGCACCTCCGGCGTGCTCGCGCTGTTCCGCCGGCTCGATGCGCCGGAATTCGTCGGCCGCGACGTGCATCTCGCGGACCTGCTGGCGCGCCGCGTCGCCGCCAGCATCGAGACCAGCTACGACACGCTCTCCGGCCTGCTGACGCGCGCCGCGCTCGAGCAGCGCGTCAAGCTCATGTTCGTCGAGCCCGAGACGCGCTCGCGGTGCTGGAGCCTGCTGTATGTCCACATCGACGAGCTGCACGTCATCAACGAAAACTTCGGCATGCACGTGGGCGACCAGGCCATCGCGCAGATCGGCGACCTGCTGCGCAAGCATCTGCCGCCGAACTCGGTGGCGGCACGCATCTCCGGCGACCGCTTCGCGGTGGCCATGCCGTCCGACATCGACGAGGCCGCGATGTTCGGCGAGGGCCTCCGCGAGGGTGTGACCCGTCTATCTACCGCGGGCGTCGATGCGCGCTTCCGCCTGTCCATCAGCATCGGCGTGACGCCGTTCAACGGCCGCGACGACGCCGAGTTCGGCCGCTCGCTGGCCGAGGCCGAGACCGCCTGCAAGGCCGCCAAGGACCGCGGCCGCAACCGCCTCGAGACCTTCCAGGAAAACGACGTCAGCATCATCCGCCGCTTCACCGACATCAACGTGGCCACCGACGTGCGCGCGGCGCTCGCCGAGAACCGCCTGCGGCTCGAGGCGCAGCTGATCGCGCCGTTCGTGGAAGACGGCCACAGCCGGCCGCACTACGAGATGCTGTTGCGCATGCTCGATCCCGAGGGCAACACCATCGGCCCCGACCGTTTCCTCTCGGCCGCGCTGCGTTACCAGATGATGCCCACCATCGATCGCTGGGTGATCTCGAGCGTCATCGAACTGCTGCGCCCGCACCGCGAGCTGCTGATCCACGCGCCGGTGGTGTTCACGATCAACTTCTCCGGGCAATCGCTGCACGACGACGAGTTCGCCGACTACGTGATCCGCAGCATCGAGAACAGCCGCATCAACCCCGCGGTGTTCTGCTTCGAGCTCCCCGAGAGCGCGGCCGTCGCGAGCATCAACGACGCCGAGAAGCTCATGCAGCGGCTGCGCAAGCTCGGCTGCGGCGTGGCGCTCGACGATTTCGGGACCGGGCTGTCGTCGCTGTCCTATCTGCGCTCCATGCCGGTTTCCATTCTCAAGATCGACGGCAGCTTCGTGCGCGACATCCTGCGCGACGAGCGCGCCGAGTCGATGGTGCGCGCGATCGCGCAGCTGGCGCGGGCCATGAACATCACCACGGTCGCCGAATACGTCGAGACCGAGGAAATCCGCACCCGCATCCGCGCGCTGGGCGTGGACTACGGCCAGGGCTTTGCGATTGCCCGCCCGGTGCCGGTGGGCGAGGTGCTGGAGGTGCTGCCGGTGCTGGCGGCCGCCACCCCCGGTGCCTATATCGGCGAAGAAATCGCCACCCGCGCGAGCTAATCCTTTTCAATGCAATGAGTTAGGATCAGCGCCCATGAAGATGCTGGCGCTCGGGATTGCCTTGGGAGTGTTGATCGCACTGGGTGGCGCCGTGTTCGCCCATCGCGAACCCGCGCCGGTCGCCACCCGGGCCGTGGTGGTGCCCACCGCGCGCACGCCGCTCTCGGCGGCCGATTCCGCGCAGATCGCCGAGGTCTTCGACCGGGTACAACGCGAATACGTGGACAAGGTCGAAGCACCACGACTCATCGACGACGCCTTGCGCGGCATGGTCGGGCGTCTCGACCCGTACTCGTCCTATCTGGACGCCGAGGAATACGCCGACCTGCGCGTCAGCACCGCCGGCACCTACGCCGGCATCGGCATCGAGGTCTCCACCGCGGATCGCGCGCTGCGCGTGGTGCGGCCGTTCCGCGATTCGCCCGCGGCCGTGGCCGGCATCCAGAGCGGCGACATGATTTCCGCCATCGACGGCATGCCGGTGGGCAACGATCTCGACACCGCCATGGCGCGCATGCGCGGGCCGCGAGGTTCGACGGTCAAGCTGGCCGTGGTGCGCGCGGGATCGGCACTGCCGCTGGAATTCGAACCCCGACAAGGTCTACTTCCCCGACACCGGCTACACGAAGATGGATCTCGTCTCGTACTACCTGGCGGTGTCCGACGGTGCGCTCCGCGGCGCGGGCG
>JBIOZI010000384.1:0-16295 GCA_044871085.1 Steroidobacteraceae bacterium
GCTCGCCGCCGCGCAGCCCATCCGCAGCGCGCCGGGCGCCGGGCGCTCGCTGGGCGCGCGCCTGCGCGACAACGAAAGAGTGCTGCTGGCGGCCTATCGCTCGATAGCGAAGGCCGTGGATGAAGGCCGCGGCATCACGCCCGCGGCCGAGTGGGTGCTCGACAACTACCACGTCGTCGAAGAGCAGATCCGCGAGATCCGGGAGGATCTGCCGCCCGGTTTCTATCGCCAGCTCCCGAAGCTCGCCGCCGGCCCGTTCACCGGCTTCCCGCGCGTCTTCGGCATTGCCTGGGCTTTCGTGGCGCACACCGACAGCCGCTTCGAGCCGCAGCTCCTGCGGCGCTTCGTGCGTGCCTACCAGAGCGTCGAGCCGCTGACGATCGGCGAGCAGTGGGCGGTGGCGATCACGCTGCGCATCGTGCTGGTCGAGAACCTGCGCCGGGTCGCGCAGCGCATCGTCATCAGCCGCGCGGCGCGGCAGCGCGCCGACCTCGTCGCGGACCGGCTGCTCGGCGTCAATGGCCAGACCGTCGATGCCGACGCGCTGCGTGCGTGGAAGAACAAGTCCGCGCCGCTCGCTCCCGCGTTCGCCGTGCAGCTGGTCCATCGGCTGCGCGACCAGGACCCGAAGACGACGCCGGTGCTGCTGTGGCTGGAAGAACGCCTGACGGCCCAGGGCACCAGCTCCGAACGCCTGCTGCAGGAAGAGCACCTGCGCCAGGGCGGCTCGAACGTCACCGTGCGCAACATCATCACCAGCATGCGGCTGATGTCCGACGTCGACTGGTCGGAATTCTTCGAGAGCGTGAGCCTCGTCGACGAGGAGCTCAACAAGTCCCCCGACTTCGCGGCCATGGACTTCGCCACGCGCAACCTGTACCGCAACGCCATCGAAGAGCTGGGCCGCGGCTCGAAGCTGACGGAGCTCGACATCGCGCGCAAGGTCATCGCGACGGCCGCCGCGGCCGAGAACCCGCGCGAGCGCGACCCGGGCTTTCATCTCATCGCCGAAGGGCGCCGCCGCCTCGAGGCGGCCATCGGCTTTCGCGCCTCCTGGCGCGACTGGCCGAGCCGCCTGGCGTTCACCGTCGGCGCGCGCGACTACGTCGCGGCGATCGCGTTCACCACCGCGCTCATCCTGTCGATTCCCCTGTCCATGCTTCAACACGCCGGCATCCACGGCGGCATGCTGTGGTTGTTGGGGGTGCTCGGGGTGATACCGGCCATCGACATGGCGGTGTCGCTGGTGAATCGCGCCGTGACGCGCGGCGTGGGCGCGAGCCGCCTGCCCGGCCTCGCGCTGCGCGAGGGAGTGCCGCAGGAGCTGCGCACGCTGGTGGCCATGCCCGTGATGCTGAGCTCGCGCGAGGCGGTCGAGGAGCACCTGCATCGCCTCGAGATCCACTATCTCGCCTCCCCCGACGATCAACTGCATTTCGCGCTGCTGTCCGACTGGGTGGACGCCGACACCGAGCGGCGCGACAACGACGAAGAGCTGCTCGACATCGCCATCCTCGGGGTCGCGCGGCTCAACCGGCGCTACGGGCCGGCGGCCGGCGGCGAACGCTTCCTGCTGCTGCATCGCAAGCGCATGTGGTGCGAGAGCGAGCAGCGCTGGATGGGCTGGGAGCGCAAGCGCGGCAAGCTCCAGGAGCTCAACCAGCTGCTGCGCGGCGCCACCCACACCACCTACGTCACGAGCACCGGACACTCGCCGTGGGTGCCGGACGGCGTGCGGTACGTGCTCACCCTCGACGCCGACACGCGCCTGCCGCGCGAGACGCCGCGCCGCCTCATCGGCAAGATGGCCCACCCGCTCAATCGCCCGCGCTTCGATGCGCGGCTCGGCCGCGTGGTCGAGGGCTACGCCATCCTGCAGCCGCGCGTCGCGTTCTCGCTGCCGGTGGCCACCGAGGCGACACCGTTCCAGCGCGTGTTCTCGGGCGCCGCGGGCGTCGACCCGTACGCCGCCGCGGTCTCCGACGTCTACCAGGACTTGTTAGGCGAGGGCTCGTTCGCCGGCAAGGGCATCTACGACGTCGACGCCTTCGAGGCGGCGCTCGCCGGGCGCGTGCCCGAGAGCACGCTGCTCTCGCACGACCTGTTCGAGGGCATCTTCGCGCGCGCCGGCCTCGCCTCCGACGTCGAGGTGGTCGAGGATTTCCCGGCCCGTTACGACGTGGCCTCCATGCGCCAGCACCGCTGGGTGCGCGGCGACTGGCAGCTCCTGCCGTGGATCTTCGGACGGCGCGACGGCGCGCCCGACAGGCGCGGCCACAGCCGCCTGCCGCTGATCGGGCTGTGGAAGATGGTCGACAACCTGCGCCGCTCGCTGTCCGCTCCGGCGAGCGTAGCGGCGCTGGTCGCCGGCTGGACTCTGCCCTGGCCGCTGTCGATTTCCTGGTGCGCGTTCGTGCTGCTCGCGCTCGGCCTGCCGACGCTGCTGCCGCTGGCCTCGGCCATCTTCCCGCGGCGCTCGACCATCACGCTGCGCAGCCACCTGCGCGCGCTGCGCATCGACCTCGGCGTGGCCATCGGCCAGACCGGGCTGCTCGTGACCATGCTGGCGTACCAGGCCTGGCTCATGGGCGATGCCATCGTGCGCACGCTGTGGCGCATGGCCGTGACCCACCGGCACCTGCTCGAGTGGATTCCTGCGGACCTGTTGCAGAGCGTGCGCAGCGATTTCGGCAGCTTCTACGTGCGCATGAGCCGCAGCGTGGTGCTGGTGTTCGTCGCCGCCGGTATTGCCATCGCCTGCTCCGGCGGCAGACTGCCCGGCATCGCACTGCCCTTCCTGCTGATGTGGCTGGCGGCGCCGGTGCTCGCCTGGCGCGTCAGCAAGACGCCGGTGCACGCGGCGCGCTCCGCGCTGTCGCCCGACCAGCAGACCGCGCTGCGGCAGATCGCGCGCCGCACCTGGCGGTTCTTCGACACGTTCGTCACGGCGGAGGACAACCACCTGCCGCCGGACAATTTCCAGGAAGACCCGCGCGGAGTCGTGGCGCACCGCACCTCCCCCACCAACATCGGCCTCTATCTACTGTCCATCGTGGCGGCGCGGGACTTCGGCTGGTGCGGCATCCGCGACGCACTCGACCGCATCGAGGCCACGCTCGGCACCATGGTGCGCATGCAGAAGCACCGCGGCCACCTGTTCAACTGGTACGACACGCGCGACCTGCGGCCGCTCGAGCCGCGCTACGTGTCGTCGGTGGACTCGGGCAACCTCGCCGCGCACCTGATCACGCTCGCCGGCGCGTTTCGCGAGTGGCAGGCCGCCCCCGCGCCCATGGCGAAGGCGGTCGACGGCCTCACCGACTCGCTCGACCTCGCGCGCGAGGCCCTGCGCGATTTCCAGTTCGCGCCGGGCCAGACCATCACGCGCGGCCTGCTGCAGACGGCGTTCGACGATCTCGCCGCCGCCCTGCGCCCGCAGGGCCAGGCGGTCGACCCGCACAGCGACAAGCTCGCGACGGCCGTGGAGCGCTGCTCGACGCTGGTCGACATGGTGCGCACGCTGGCCGCGGAATCGCACTCGGAGCAGGCGCCCGATCTGCTGTACTGGGTGGAGGCCACGCGCCGCACGCTCGACAGCTGGCGCAGCGACCTGCTCGCCAACGATGCCGCCGGCTGGCTGGTGGAGCACCTCGACGGCCTCGCCAACATCGCGCTCGAGCTCGCCGCGGCCATGGAGTTCGACTTCCTGCTCGACAGCCAGCGCAAGCTGCTGTCCATCGGCTATCGCGCCACCGACGGCACGCTCGACGAGAGCTGCTACGACCTGCTCGCCTCCGAGGCGCGGCTCGCGAGCTTCGTGGCCATCGCCAAGGGCGACATCCCGGCCCGTCACTGGTTCCGGCTCGGGCGCACGGTGACGCCCATAGGCGCGGGCGCGGCGCTGGTGTCCTGGTCCGGCTCGATGTTCGAGTACCTCATGCCCGACCTGGTGCTGCGCGCACCGGGCGGTAGTTTGCTGGCGCAGACCAGCCGTCTCATCGTGAAGCGGCAGATCGCCTACGGCCGCGACCTGGGCCTGCCCTGGGGCGTGTCCGAGTCCGCGTACAACGCGCGCGACCTCGAGCTCACCTATCAATATTCGAACTTCGGCGTGCCGGGCTTGGGTCTCAAGCGCGGCCTGTCGGAGAACAAGGTGGTCGCGCCGTACGCCACGGGCCTCGCCACCATGATCGACGGCGAAGCGGCGCTGGCCAACTACTCCGCGCTGGCGGATCTCGGCGCGCGCGGCCGCTACGGCTACTACGAGGCGGTGGATTTCACCGAGAGCCGGCTGCCCGAGGATACCTCGCGCGTACTGGTGCGCGCCTACATGGCGCACCACCAGGGCATGAGCATCGTCGCCATCGCCAATGCGCTGCTCGACGGCCGGGTGCGCGAACGCTTTCATTCCAACGCCGCCGTGGAAGCCACCGAGCTGCTGCTGCAGGAGCGCACGCCGCGCGACGTCTCCGTCGCCCACCCGCGCGCCGAGGAAGTGGGAACCGCCGCGCGCGTCACCGACCTGCAGGTGCCCGAGGTGCGGCGCCTGCGCAGTCCGCACGACTCCGCGCCGCAGACGCACTTGCTCTCGAACGGGCGCTACTCGGTCATGGTGACGGCCGCGGGCTCCGGATACAGCCGCTGGAACGACCTGGCGGTGACGCGCTGGCGCGAGGACGCGACCCGCGACGACTACGGCAGCTACTTCCTGCTGCGCGACGTCGAGGCCGGCCGCGCCTGGTCGGCGGGTTACCAGCCCATGGCCGGCCAGCCCGACAGCTACGAGGTGAGCTTCACCGAGGATCGCGCGGAGATCATCCGCGCCGACGGCGACATCATGACCACGCTCGAGGTCGCGGTCTCCTCGGAGGAAGACGCCGAGGTGCGGCGCCTGTCGATCAGCAATGCGTCGATGCGCGCGCGCGAGATCGAAGTGACCTCCTATGCCGAGCTGGTGCTGGGCGCGCATGCCGCCGACGTGGCGCATCCGGCCTTCTCCAAGATGTTAGTGCGCACCGAGTTCCTGGCGCAGCAGGGTGCGATCCTCGCCACCCGCCGGCGCCGCGGGCCCGAGGAGCCGGAGCTGTGGGCTTCGCATCACGCGGTGGTCGAAGGCACGGTCGTTACCGGGCCCGACATCGAGACCGATCGCACGCGCTTCCTCGGCCGCGGGCGCGAGCTGCGCGCGCCGCTGGCCATGCTCGAGGGTCACGTGCTCTCGGGCAGCGTCGGCACCGTGCTCGATGCCATCTTCGCCATCCGCTATCGCATCCGCGTGCCCGCGGGCGGCACGGCGCGCATCGCGTTCTGGACCTGCGTCGCGGCGCGGCGCGAGCAGATTCTCGAGGTGCTCGACAAGCACCGCGACACCAACGCGCACGCGCGCGCCTCGACGCTGGCGTGGACGCAGGCGCAGGTGCAGCTGCGCCACCTGGGCATCGACGCCTCGCAGGCCAACCTGTTCCAGCAGCTCGCCGGCCGCATCCTGTTCGCCGACGCCGCCGCGCGCTCGGCGCTCGAGAAGATTCGCAGCGGTGCCGCCGGGCCGCACGCGCTGTGGTCGCAGGGCATCTCCGGCGACCTGCCCATCGTGCTGCTGCGCATCGAGGACATCGAAGACATTCCGGTGGTCCGCCAGCTCTTGCAGGCGCACGAGTACTGGGGCATCAAGCGCCTGTCCGTGGACCTGATCATCCTCAACGAGCGCGGCGCCTCGTACGTGCAGGACCTGCAGGTCGCGCTCGAATCGCTGGTGCGCACCAGCCTCGCGCGCCCGCGCATCGCCGGCTCCGACTCGCGCGGCAAGGTGTTCGTGCTGCGCACGGATCTCATCGCCGGCGACACGCGCGCGCTGCTGCTCGCGGCCGCCCGCGTGGTGCTGTGGGGCCGGCGCGGCAGCCTCGCGGACCAGATGGAGCGCATGCAGCCGGTGCCCGCCACGGCACCGCGCCTGCCGCGGCGCGCATCGCAACCCACGCTCGCGGTGGGCTCGAAGGATCCGGAATCCGCGCGCGACCTCGAGTTCTTCAACGGCCTGGGCGGCTTCGGCGCGCAGGGCCGCGAGTACGTGGTCACCGCGCCCGGCGGACAGACGACGCCCGCGCCCTGGATCAACGTCATCGCCAATCGCGGCTTCGGGTTCCACGTCTCCGCCGACGGCGGCGGCTTCACCTGGGCGCGCAACAGCCGCGAGAACGCGCTCACGCCCTGGTCGAACGACCCGGTGACCGACCGCCCCGGCGAGGCTATCTACCTGCGCGACGAGGAGACCGGCGAGCTGTGGAGCCCCACGCCCGCGCCGATCCGCCACGACCAGGCGCAATACTCCTGCGCCCACGGCTTCGGCTACACGCGCTTCGAGCAGCGCTCGCACGGCATCGCGCTCGAGCTCACGATGACCGTGCCGCTCGAGGACCCGGTCAAGATCTGCCGGCTGGTGGTGCGCAATGAATCGCCGCGGCGCCGCAGCCTGTCCGTCACCGGGTACGCGGAATGGGTGCTGGGCCCGGCGCGCGCCGCGGGCGCGCAGCACATCCTCACCGAGCTCGACGCGCCGACGCGCGCCGTGTTCGCCCGCAATCCGTGGAACTCCGCCTTCGCGGGCACCGCGTTCGCCGACCTGCGCGGCAAGCAGGTCGAGCTCACCTGTGACCGGCGCGAGTTCCTCGGCCGCCACGGGTCGCTCGATGCGCCGGCCGCGCTGGTTGCCGGCGGAGTGCTGTCCGGACGTGTGGGTGCGGCGCTCGATGCCTGCGCGGCGCTGCGCACGCGCTTCGAGCTCGATCCGGATGCCAGCATCGAGATCGTGTTCCTGCTGGGCCAGGCCGCCGATGCGGACGCGGCCCGCGAGCTGGTGAAGCGCTACCGCGCCACCGACGTCGACACCGTGCTGGCCGGCGTGCGCGCGCACTGGCAGGAGCTCAACGGCCACGTCGAAGTGACCACGCCCGACCGCTCGTTCGACATCATGATGAACGGCTGGCTGCTGTATCAGACCCTCGCCTGCCGCACCTGGGCACGCGCCGCGTTCTACCAGGCCAGCGGCGCGTACGGCTTCCGCGACCAGCTCCAGGATGCGATGGCGCTCGGCCTCGCGCGGCCCGCGCTGCTGCGCGAGCAGATCCTGCGCGCCGCGTCGCGCCAGTTCGTCGAGGGCGACGTGCAGCACTGGTGGCTGCCGCACAATGGCGTGGGCGTGCGCACGCACATCTCCGACGACCGCGTGTGGCTGGCGTACGTCACCGCGCACTACGTGGCGGTCACCGGCGACCGCGCCATCCTCGATGAGACCGTGGCGTTCATCGACGGCCCACCGCTGCCCCCGGAGCGGCACGACAGCTTCTTCGAGCCCACGCCGAGCGAGCACACCGCGCCGCTGTTCGAGCATTGCCGGCGCGGCCTCGACGGCGTGGCGCTGGGCGAGCACGGGCTGCCGCTCATCGGCACCGGCGACTGGAACGACGGCATGAACCGCGTCGGCGAGCACGGCCGCGGCGAGAGCGTGTGGCTGGGCTGGTTCCTGCACGCCACCCTGTCGGCGTTCGCGCCGCTGGCGCAGGCGCGCGGCGAAGTCTCGCTGGCCACCGCCTGGAATGCGCTGGCCGCCAAGCTGCACAACGCGCTCGAGCAGCACGGCTGGGACGGCGAGTGGTATCGACGCGGCTTCTTCGACGACGGCACGCCGCTCGGCTCCGGGCAGAACGACGAGTGCCGCATCGATGCGATTGCTCAATCCTGGAGCGTGATCTCCGGCGCCGCGAACCCCGCGCGCGCCGCGCGCGCCATGGCGGCGCTCGAGGCCAATCTACTCGAGCGCGATCCGCCGCTGGCGAAGCTGTTCACCCCGCCGTTCGACAAGTCGCTGCAGGAGCCGGGGTACGTGAAGGCCTATCCACGCGGCATCCGCGAGAACGGCGGGCAGTACACGCATGCCGCCATCTGGACCGTGATCGCCCTCGCCATGCAGGGCAAGGCCGAGCGCGCGTTCGAGGTGTTCAACATGCTGAACCCCGTGCGCCGCGCCGGCACGCGCGCGGACGTGCAGCGGTACAAGGTGGAGCCGTATGCGGTGGCGGCGGATGTGTACGGCGAGGCGCCGCATGCGGGGCGCGGTGGGTGGACTTGGTACACGGGCTCGGCAGGCTGGCTGTATCGCGCGGGACTCGAGTACATCCTCGGATTCCGCGTGCGCGAGAACCGCCTCACCATCACGCCCTGCGCGCCGGCCGAGTGGGCGCAGTTCTCGGTGCGTTACCAATATCGCGGCACGCCTTATGAGATCGTGGTGGATAGAAAGGCCTCACCCGATTCCCTGGCACAGCTCACTGTGGACGGGCAACAGCAGGCGGCGGGGCGCAACGTGGTGGAGCTGATCGATGACGGCAAGGCGCATACCGTGCACGTGGCATGGCTCGCGGCGAGCGCCGAGGAACACGTGGCGGGTCGCACGCTCTGAGCTGAATGACGGCCGCCGGGCGGATCGACAGCAGTCAGATTCCCGGCGACAACTCAGCCATGATGCGAGCGCGCAATTCGGCGAACTCGGGGGGCGCAAGGCCCAGGAGGAATAGTTCGACGGTCGATCGGGGATCGTCGAGCACCGCACCTTTGCCATAAATGTGCCCGCGCACCGCGCAATACGCCTGCGCATCGAGCGCGTAGCGAACGCCACGATAGCCAAGTGCAGCCGGTGGGTGGGCGGGCGCTTCACTCACATGCAGGCGGGCGTGCAGCCGCTGTAACGCCTGCACCCCCGCCGCATCGATCTCCCAGGTGGGATTGGGCCGCCCGCTGAACACATCCAATTCGACGAGCATGCGCGTGGCGTTCAGTTGATCACCACCGACAGTCCCGCATAGAAGTAGCCGCAGAAGTCGGTGTAGCCGCCACGATCGCAGGTCTCGGGATTCGTGATGACCACGTTGCTGTTGTCGACTTTTCTCGCCGCCGTGCCTCCAGGTTTGTGTCCCCAGAAATTTCCGCGCTGATGACGATACCAGTGGTAGTCCCACCCCGGATCGATGACCAGCGCCATGAGCCTGCGCGGATACTCTTTCGCGGGCAGGCAATGACAGCGCTTTTTCAAACCGTCTGCCATCGCCGCCGTCGTGACCTTCCCGCAGGACATCGTGCTGGTCTGGGCGCCGTGCGCGCGCCCCGGTTGGGCGAACGTGTCGGTACGCCAATTCCGGGCATAGTTGTAGCAGTTGTTATGGGGCTGCACCGAGGGAGTATTCCAGAATCCAGGGTTGTACTTGCTCACCTCGTAGTCGCATTTCTTGCACTTCTCGTCCTTGATGGTGGTGCGCAATGGATTCGGCGGCGGGCCCGGCGGTTTCGGCGGCCGCGGGCGCGGTGGATCGGACAAGTGCTGCGCCAGCCGCTCCAGCATCAGCTCGCGAATGCTTCGATTCAACGGCGTGAACGCATGCTCCACCAGGCTGATCCCGGAGTGCTCGGGCATCGCCTCGACGATGCGTTGAGCCAGTGCGCCAGACCGCTTGAAGTCCTTGGCGGCGGTCGATGCCAGCGCGAAGCTCATCGGCACGCTGCGCATGCGCGGCTGGTCGTCGTGAATGACAGTCACCCGCACTTCCCGCAAGCCGAGACCGTTGAACCCCACACCCTGTTTGGTCACGGCGCGCGGACTCTCGGCGATCTGTGCGAGCAGCTTCTTGGTTTCCGCGGCGTCGGTGACCATCCAGACGGGGTTGGGGCGGCCCGAAAACATATCCACTTCTATGCGCAACATTTCTTTTCTCCTCGTAGGCGGCGATGCTTTCGCCCGCAAAGAGCCGCTTTCGAAAGTCGGTGAGCGCCTACTTGTTTGTTGTGACTTGCGAGTTGTTCTGGCGGACGCCCCGAGTTGCCGAAGCAACGTATCACGCGCACCCCGGGTGCTTGCACTCGCATTCCTTGCAGGGTGCGGCGCTCGTTGCAAGCGCAGCGCACCATCCAAACTACTCGAGAGTCACTATCTAGACACCGTGCTTCGAACACTTCGGGTCATGACCCTGCCGACGGACGGCGTCGCGCCGCGGCAATCGCAACCTTCGATTCTCATGGCGCATCGAGCCGTGCCGGCACGGCCCTCTCCGCTCGCGGCTGGTTGTGGGTGATGCGGCGCTGCAACGGGCTCACTGCGGGATGGACGAGAATGACGATGCGAGGCGGGCGTTCTCGGCGTTCTCCTGCGCGCGCGATACTCCCTCGTGCCACTCACCCAGCACCAAACCCGCAAGCGGCCGCGCAAGATCCAGCTCGCCGACGGGCTGCACGATCACCGATAGATAGTCCTCGGGCCACTGCAGCACAACGAGCGGTGCCATCGCATTGGCGTCGACCTCGACTGAGAACGCACGCGCCTGTCGCAATTGTCGCCGATCAATTCGTCGCTCGTGGCGCGTAGGTCGTGCTAGCTGCTCGTCGCGATAGAATCGGACGATCGCGGCTCGCTATGCCGCCGCTTGAACCCACACGACGTGATTTCTGATAGTCAGACAGCGTGACCTCACGATGGCTCCGCTATCTCGAAGGTATGTCACGCGTGAACGTGATCGACGTCACTTTGAGAACTTCGCTTTTATCGTTTCGTTCATAGCCGAGGAGCAAATCCTCGAGCCACAACCGGTCTTCAATTTTATCGAAGCGGAGCCGGCTGAACATGTCACCCCCCTCGATTTCCACCGCACACACGGTAGCTGCACATTTCAGCGCACGGATGCGGAACCCGGGCTCTGCATCCACGATCGACGCAATCGCCTCTTCGGTCGCCGAAGCCCAGGTTGGATTGCGGCTCTCCCTTTCGAGCTGCGCCACGATCTCGAGATGCCTGGCGCAATTGGCCGTACCTAACTGTGAAATTCTTTCACAGTAGCGCAAGACACTAGCCGACACCGAAAACGGGGCGACGTTATGAGCGACTGCGCTTCCTCGCGTGGTCGGCAGCTCATCTGCGCTCACTGAGTCGCCCCCCGAGCTCTCGAGTTCCTGCGAAGCGGCTTCGTGCGACCCATTCACGACGTCGTCGCTCGAACCCGCAATCGATTCGGTACTTGCATCTGCGCGCGGAACGCGCGCTTTCTCGCTGTCCCGCGTGCTCAGAGGCCGCGGAGACCCAGCATCCGCCTCCGGCGTAACCGTTGCGTCTATCACGGTGGCGTGCTCAGGTTCGGCGCCGCCTTGAAACAAGAACCACGCACCACCTACTACTGCGAAGCCTATGAATGCCATGGTCCCAGTCCGCAGCCGAGTCATTCTTTGGGCTTCCATGGAATTCCGGCGGGGCCGCGCTGATCATCGTCCGACCACATCGTCCCAGGTGGCAATACATTTCCTTCGCGATCGATAATCATCTCATCGGGCTCCAGCTGCTCGGGTATTTTAACCTCAGGCATTGGCGGCGGATCCGCCGACATTGGCGGTGGCACCTCTTTCGACCCCCATCCCATCTCGTTGTAGTAACGCCGTATTGCTGTGTCATAGCTTCTTTCAGCGGCCGGTTTTGCAGACGCGTTTGCATTGTTCTTCTTCTCGCCAGCTTCTTGCATGCCCCTCACCAAGTCGATCTTATAGTCCCCTTTCGAATCTAAGCCGTGCGCGCCCGGGGCCGTTGGAATCTCAGCCGGCTGAATGGGCGGCAGAGATTGCTTGGGAGTTCCCGTGCAACGATCAGGGTCCGTGCCACACTTGTCCTTCGGATCCGGTTTCCGCTCCTCGTGATTTCCACCACTATATGGATTCGTCTCTGACGTCTGAGTGCCCATTGGGTCAAAGTAGTTCAGCGGATCGTTTCTCACATATGAATACAGATTGAGCCCATCCCCGTATCCAACCGGATCCGTCTGCATGAACCTTCCGAGTCTGGGGTTGTAGGCCCGAGCCTTGAAGTGATTCAGACCGACCTCTGGTAGCCAGAACTGACCGGTATATCCGAATCGGCCCTGATTGGTCCCGCCGGGCTCACCGTACGGTCCGTAGGTATTGATGGCAACGGAACCGGCGGCATTGATGCGTCCAATCACGCTGCCACGTTCATCGGCCATGAACCACAGCGCAGTATCTGGTGCGGAACCCGAGTTGGCGGCGGTCGCGTTGCCCTCGAGCGACAAGAGCGGCAGATCCGCGCCCAGGCCAGGTACGTAGCGGTGTTGCAAACTTCCGCTCCCGTCGTAGTCCGCAATCACACGCGAGCCATCGTAGAGGACACGGCTCGTGACTCCGTTCGCCGAAAACGAATACAGCCGATCGAGCGGATCATAGGCAAGCGTGGCCGACGGCGCTCCTCCACCCGAGGCCGACGTCAAGTGGTTCAGGAAATCATACCCATAAGTGCGCGATCCATCGTTAGTTAGATTGCCGTTTCCATCGTATGAAAGCGCGGCCCCACCGACCGATGAGTAGCGATTGAGCGAGTCCGGCACGTAGCTCGCCGTACTCGACGCGGGGGGCACCCATACCCACGAGGAATTGGAAAACATGCGGCTGATGATTTGCGAAGCGGGATTGCGGTCGAAAAGGTACTGCGTATCGAACGCGGTACCTGCGCTGTCATGGCCGAGCATTGTGAGGCGGTCGGCCGCGTCGCGCGCGAGTGTCGTTACGGCGCCATTGCCTCGCGTCAGCGTCGCGCGCCGGCCCAATGCATCGAAGGTCCGGCTTGCGATCATCCCCAGTCCGGCGGTCGCACCGATCTCGATCTCTCTCATCAGCCAGGCGCGAAAGGCTCGTTTCTATTCAAATACACCAGATATTCATGCAAAGGAGGAAGCGCGGCTGGCATCCTCAGCGGTTTCCTGCCCGCCCAACACCACCTCGTTCCACTCCCCGAGCACCAAACCCGCAACCGGCTGCGTGAGATCGAGATCGCCGATGGGCTGCACGATCACCGATAGATAGTCCTCGGGCCACTGCAGCGCCACGAGCGGTGCCATCGCATTGGCTCCGACCTCGGCGGCAAGCGCTCGCACCTGCCGCAGCCCGCGGGATTCTTCGTGCACGTCGGAAGCGCTCAGCAACTCATTCCCGAGCGCGGCAGTCCGCTCACCGCACGACAGCGCCGCGGCGCACAGCTGCGCGATTGCATCGACCCGCGGCAGCAGCGGGAAGGGCTGCCCGAACAGCGCCGCGACCGTGTCGCGCATCACGATGAGCAAGTCCCCTTCCGGCGCGAGCAGCGGCACCCCCGCGGACGCCTGCGGCCACAGCGCGAGTGCAGCTTCCCGCCGCGCGCGCATGTGGCACGCGGCGCGCTCGAGCTGCCGTCCGAGCGCTTCGAGATCCGCGACCGACCGCGGCACGGCATCCGGCAGCGCGAACTGCGACGCCGCCATGAGCGCGGTCTCCTGCACCGCCCGACTGCCGTCCGCGGCACTCTCTACATCGCACAGGGTGGCCTCGAATGCGGTGAACAGTTGGCGCACCCGCGACAGCAGATCGGGCACGTCGATGCCGGCGCCGCTCGCCTCGTTGTGAGGCAGAAAGTCCCGGCGCGTCGCCGGCCGCCCGCCGCGCAGCATCTCGCGCAGCCGGTCTAACAAGGGCAGGCAGTGCCCAATGGGCCGGCGGCCCTCCACCGCGCTGTCCTCGAGCTCGACTTCGATCGCGGAGATCTCATCGGCCGGATGATCCGCGCGGAACCGGCGCCGCGCGATGCGATCGAGGCGCGTACCGAGCTCGCCTCGCAGCGTGTCGTCGAACGCGAGCGCGACGTCGATGGGATCGAGGCCGAGCTGATCGATGCGCACCGGGTACTGCGCGCAGCGGCGCGCAGCGCTTCCCGCGGGCGGCATCCAGTAACGAATGCAGCAGCCGAGCTGCGACAAGGGCCCGAGCAGGCGGCCGATCCACGCGTCGAGCGCCGGCTCGAGCTGCGCGCGCGGCGCATTGCCCACCGGCGCGCCCGGATTCACTGCCAGTAGCAGGCGATACGTCCGGGTACCACTGCCCAGTCCCCCGCGCTCGTCCGCCATGACCGCTCACGCTCCCGCGGTGATTGCCCGCGATTTGCCCGACACGAACGATGCCGGGGGCGCGCTTACGGATTGCTTATGCAGCAGCGCGTTGCGCGCTGTCGCGGCCAGCTTGTCGAGCCTTGCGCGCATGGCCAGCGACCACGGCGATGGGTCGTCGCCGAGAAACGGGCCCTGGTAGCGTGTGAGCACGGCATCGAGCTCGTGCGGGGTGCGCGCCGAACGCATCGCCTGCTCGAAATCCCACACGTCCACGCGGCAGCGGTGCGGCTCGAGCGTGACGCGCCCGGCGCTCAGGCGCAGGCAGTCGGGATAGGTGAGCAGGCCGCGCAGGCGGTGCAGTGCCGCGGTGAAGGAGCGATAGGCGTCGAAGCCATCGGCATCGGGCCACAGCAGATCCGACAGCGCGGCAACGCTGACTGCGCGCCCGCCGCTCGCGACGATGGCGGCCAGCAGGTCGAGTGGGCGCCGCGGCGCGCGGCCGGTGAAGCGCAGGGGTGCGCCGTCGACCAGCACGTCGAATCGCCCGAGGGTGTGTACGACGACGGAAACGTCGGAGGATTTGCGCAGACCTTCGAATGACATCGGTGACTCCTTGGTTGGAGCCGCGATGTACGCAAACGCGCCCGCCTCGAGTCCTCAGCGAGCGCTCAAGGATTTCTATTCGATCTGTGATCTCGGTGGATCAGACGCCTGGGGCGCTCAATAGCTCGATTTCGGCGGAATGAGGTCGGCCTCCACGCGCGTGACCAGCTCATGCAATGCCTTTTGAGCGGGCGCCGGCGCCTGCCCGCCCTCGTCCACGGACAGGAGCATGGCCTTCTTTCCGAAGCCGTGGGCGGCGAAGAATGCCGATTCCTCCGGGATGGCGACCATATAAAAGGAGTCGGCGCGTTCGCCCGCCGGGGGCGGTGGGGCCGGATACCGGGACCGCAGCGCCACCAGCACCTCATCCACCGCCGTGTTCGAGAACCCCTGCACCTTCCAGTCGCCGTCTCGGTACAGCAGCGTGAATGAATCCACCACCTGCCCGTTCTGCAGGACCGGCACTACCAGCCCGGAGGTGCGCTCGACCAGCAGGCGTGTTGGATCGCCCGGCTCCAGCAGCTCATCGACGTTCGGCGCGACGATGGGGAATGGCTCGGCGAAGCTCACGGGCGCGGCCGGGTCCGTGACGCCGCGGGCAACGTAGGCCGCGAGCAGCGCCTGCTTGCGCTGGTCGAAGGCCTGCAGCGCCGTGGTGAAATCCACCTTGACCAGCGGCGGTGCGAGGTGTGACGGCGGCAGCGGCATGGGCGGATGCTGGGTTCCGGACACGACCACCGGCGCCACTTCGAGCCCGAAGCGGTCGCCATTTCTCCAGAACGGGACGTCGTAGTCGCTGCCGGGAGTGACATAGGAGTCGTACGGCTTCCACGAGCCGTGCTGCGCGCCGGCGGGCTGCGGCGGCGTGGCGGGTTTCTTCACCGGCAGGGGATTCCAGATCTTGAGCTCGACTCCGCTGCGGGTAGTTCGATAGCCATAGATCAGCAGCTCGTGTTTCGCGGTGGTGCGCCGCGCATTCTTCGGGTTCGCGCGGGTCAGCGTGAGCAGCACCGGGCGCCTGGAGACGACGATCTCCTGGCGCAGCTGCTCGGCGGTGAGCGGCGCATTCCAGGCCGCGACCTTGGACGTGAGGCCGTAGAGCACGGGCTGCAACAGCCGGTTGCACGGGCTGAGGTTGGTGCGGCATCCGGCCGCCAGGCTCTTGACCTGCGCCTTGCGCGCCGTGAGCCCACCGGTGCCGGCGCCGGGCTTCGTCACGCTGCCGATTCCCAGGGCGGCGATGGTGAACTGGTCGATCGACAAGCCGGTCTCGCGCAGCAGCTCCGCGCGCGCCGTGCTGCCGGCCGGGAGCACCGCCTGCACGGCGATGGTGGAAGTGGCGGCCCAGCACATCTTGTCGCCATACTGTGCCTCGCGCTGTATGGGAAGCTCGAAAGTCTCGGCGCGCGCCGGCTGGGTTGCGACCAACAGAACCAGAAGAAACATCGCTGCGTACGAAAATGCGCTCATGCTCTGCCCTCGTCCGCTGCGGTGCTGATGCATCGCATCAGCGTCTGCGGTAGTTTGACGGTAAGGAATCGCCGGCTAGCATTCACTGCTCCACGGAAAACGTCCAGAGGATTCAACATGGTTGTCAGGAAGAAGAAAAAGCCGAAACCCAAGCGCGGCGCCGCACCGTGGCCGAAGAAACCCGCGCCGAAGAAGCCCGCACCGAAGAAGCGTGCACCGAAGAAGCCTGCGCCGAAGAAGCCCGCGCCGAAGAAACCTCCGAAAGCCCGG
>JBIOZI010000385.1:0-24635 GCA_044871085.1 Steroidobacteraceae bacterium
GCGCCGCCGGCGCGCAGCTTCTCGGCGAGCGTGCCCTGCGGCGTGAACTCGAGCTCGAGCTCGCCCGCCAGGTACTGGCGCTCGAACTCCTTGTTCTCGCCGACGTATGAGGAAACCATCTTGCGGATCTGGCGCGTCTCGAGCAGCAGGCCGAGGCCGAAGCCGTCGACACCGGCATTGTTCGAAATCACGGTGAGATTGCGCGCGCCGGAATCGCGCAGCGCGAGGATGAGGTTCTCCGGGATGCCGCACAGGCCGAAGCCGCCCGACATCACCGTCATCCCGTCGCGCGTCAGGCCGGCGAGCGCGGCGCCGGCGTCGGCGAACACCTTGCCGTTGGGATTGCTAGGCGGCATCGGGCTGCTTCGAAGGGTGCGCGTGCTGAAACGCGGCGAGGTGGCTGCAGTTCTCCGCGATCAATGCCAGGCGCGGATACTTCGTCGCCGGCACTCCGAACCGTTCGGCGGCGTACATCTGCGGCACGAGACAACAGTCGGCCATCGTCGGCGTATCGCCGTGCGAGAACCTGCCCGACAGCCGGTCGTGGTCGATGTGCGCGTTGAAGGCATCGAGCCCGCGCGTGATCCACTCGCGCAGCCAGGTGGTTATGGCCGCCTCGTCGAGATGCAGCTTCTCCTTGAGGTATTTCGTGGTGCTGGTGTTTTGCAGCGGCTGGATGTCGCTGGCGATGATGTGCGACAGCATGCGCACGCGCGCGCGGTCCACCGGGTCGCGCGGGATCAGCCGGTGATCCGGGAAGGTCTCGTCGAGATATTCGATGATGGCCAGCGACTGCGAGAATTTCTGGCCGTCGTGCACCAGCGTCGGCACGCGGCTCTGCGGATTCACCTCGCGGTACTGCGCCATCCACTGCTCGCCGCCGTCCTTGATGAGATTCACGGCGTGCGTCACGTACGGCAGCGCCTTGATGTTGAGGGCGATGCGCACGCGATACGAAGCCGAGCTGCGCCAGAAGCTGTAGAGCTCGAGATTCAAATGACACCTCTGCGGATCTGGTCCAGTTCGATGGACTCGAACAATGCCTTGAAATTCCCTTCGCCGAAACCCTGGTTGCCCTTGCGCTGGATGATCTCGAAGAAGATGGGGCCGATGACGTTGGCGGTGAAGATCTGCAGCAGGATGCCCTCGCCGGTGGCGCCGCTGCCGTCGATGAGGATGCGGCGCTTCTTAAGCTCCTCGAGCTTCTCACCGTGTCCCGCGACACGCGCTTCGACACCCTCGTAATAAGTGTCGGGCGTGTCCTGGAACGCGACGCCGCGGCCGCGCAGCACGTCGACGGTGCGGTAGATGTCGCCGGTGGACAGCGCGATGTGCTGAATGCCCTCGCCGCGGTACTCGCGCAGGTATTCCTCGATCTGCGACTTGTCGTCCTGCGATTCATTGATGGGGATGCGGATCTTGCCGCAGGGGCTGGTGAGCGCGCGCGAGAACAGGCCGGTCTTCTTGCCCTCGATGTCGAAGTAGCGGATCTCGCGGAAGTTGAACAGCTTCTCGTAGAACCCGGTCCACTTGTCCATGTTGCCGCGATGCACGTTGTGCGTGAGGTGATCGATCATCGTGAGGCCGGCGGGCTCGAGCGGCTGCGGCTTGACCGGCTTGAAGTCCACGTCGTAGATCGAGTGGTCGCCGTAGCGGTCCACGAAGTAGATGAGCGAGCCGCCGATGCCGACGATGGCCGGAATGTTGAGCTCCATGGGCCCGACGGTGCCGCGGTGCGGCTCGGCGCCGAGCGCCACGGCGCGCTCGAACGCGGCCGCCGCGTCCCGCACGCGAAATGCCATCGCGCACACGCAAGGTCCATGTGCGGTCGCGAACTTCTGCGCGAAGGAGTCCGGCTCGGCGTTGATGACGAAATTGATGTCGCCCTGCGAGTGCAGCGTGACGTTCTTGCGGCGGTGTCGCGCCACCACGGGAAACCCCAGCCGCTCGAACAGGCTGCGCAGGAGTTGCGGATCGGGCGCCGCGTATTCGACGAATTCGAAGCCGTCGGTGCCCATCGGGTTGTCGGCTGTGATCTCGGCCACTGCTGGCCTCCGGGCTGAAATTGATTTAGTTTCAATTGTAACCAATGGCGTCGCGACCGAAACTTCATCTGGACAGATTCGTCCCCTACCGGCTGTCGGTGCTGTCCAATACCGTCAGCGGCGCCATCGGCGCCGCCTATTTCATGAATTTCGGCCTTTCGATCCCGGAGTGGCGGGTCATGGCGGTGCTGGCCGCCAATCCCGGGCTGTCCGCCGCCGAGGTCACGGCGCGCACGGCGATGGACAAGGTGGCGGTGAGTCGCGCGGTGGCCGCGCTGCAGGCCGCGGGCCGCTTGCAGCGCACCACGGCGCCCGCGGACCGCCGGCGCACCCACCTGGAGCTCACCCACACCGGCCAGCGCGTGTATGCGCGCGTCGTTCCCATGGCGCTCGAATACGAGCGGGACCTGATGGCGCCGCTTTCGGAGCGCGATCGCGCGGCGCTCGACCGGCTGCTGCGCGTCTTGCTAGGCCGCGCCGTCGAGCTCGGTCCGGCCCAGGCGCAATAGCATGCACGCGCCCAGCCGCCGCGCGCATCGCCTGTATAATCGCGCGCTTTCGCCTGCCCGCCTCTCACCTTCCGGGGAGCGCCACTAGATGCTCGGCAAGATTCCCGCAGTCCGACTCTCGCTCATCGAAACCATCGTCGCGCGCTCCACGCGCCGGCTCCCGGCGGCGCAGCGCGCGCTCGCGGCGGAGTTCCTGCGCGCCTACTTCCGCGGCGTCGCAGAGGAAGACCTGCGCGCTCATCGTCCCGAGCAGCTCGGCACGGCCGCGCTGGCGCACCTGGAGCTCGGCCGGCGGCGGCAGGGCGATCGCGTGCTGGTGGACCTGGCGCCGCCGCTGGATGTGTCCTCGCCCACCGCGGCGCATCGCGCGCTGGTGCGCGTGGTCGCGCCCGACATGCCGTTCCTCGTGGATTCCATTGGCATCGCCTTCAGCCAGATGAACATCGCCGTGCATCTCATCGTGCATCCGGTGCTCGGCGTGCGGCGCGACCGGCGCGGCGTCCTGCAGGCGATCACCAGCGATCAGCGCGGCGCGCGCTTCGAGTCCTGGCAGCTGGTCGAGATCGACCAGCCGCGCGACGCCGCGCAGGCGGACGAGCTGCTCCGCCGGCTCACGGCCTCGCTCGGCGACGTGCGCCGGGCCGTGGCGGATTTCGCGCGCATGCGCGAGCGCGCCCGCGCGGTCGCCAACGACCTCGAGCGCGCCAAACTACCCGTCCCGGTCTCGCACGCCGCCGAGGCACGCGCCCTGCTCGCGTGGATGCACGACGGCCACTTCGTGTTCCTCGGCTATCGTTACTACCGCCTCAAGCGCGGCCGCGCCCGCGACGCGCTGGTACGCGACACCGACAGCGGCCTCGGCATCCTGCGCAGCGCACGCGCGCGCCGCGCGCCCGCGCCCATCGTGCTGACGGGGCACCTGCGCCGCCAGGCGCGCCAGACGGACCTGCTGGTGCTCACCAAGGCGAACTCCACCTCCACCGTGCACCGCTCGAGCTACCTCGACTACGTCGGCGTGAAGACCTTCGACGCGGCCGGCCAGGTGACGGGCGAGCATCGTTTCCTCGGCCTGTGGACCTCCACCGCGTATCACATGCCGCCGGCGGAGATCCCGCTGCTGCGCCGCAAGCTCGACGCGGTCATCCAGCATTTCGGCCTGCCGCCGCAGAGCCACGATGCGAAAGCGGTCATCAATGTCATCGAGAATTTCCCGCGCGACGAGCTGTTCCAGACGCCGACCGCGGAGCTCATTCCCATCGTGCGCGGCATCGTCAACCTCTACGAGCGCCGGCGCGTGCGGTTGTTCGCGCGCCGCGACAGCTACGAGCGCTTCTACTCGTGCCTCATCTACGTGCCGCGCGACCGCTACAACACCGAGGTGCGCGAGCGCGCCGAGCGCATCGTGCGCCGGCGCTTCGGCGGCACGCACGTCGAGACGCAGGTGCAGATCTCCGATTCCACGCTGGCGCGGCTGCACATGCTGGTGCGCACGCCGCCGGGCGCGCCGCCGGTCGAGGACATCGAGAGCATCGAGGCCGAGATCGCCGCGGCCGCCGCCACCTGGGAAGACCGCCTGCAGCAGGCGCTCATCGCGCGCGGCGTCGAGCGCGGCGCGATCGAGCTCGCGACCCGCTATGCGCAGGCGTTTCCGCCCGCGTACCGCGCCGACGTCGACCCCGCGCAGGCGCTGCACGACATCGCGGACCTCGAGGCCCTGACGCACGACGCCGCGGTGCCGCGGCTCAACCTGCGCGCCCAGTCCGGCATGAACCAGGCTGGCAAGGGCCAGGCAGGCCGGAGCGCGACGCGGCTGCACCTGCGCATCCTGCAGGCGGGCGACCCCATCTCGATTTCGGACATCCTGCCGATGCTCGAGAATTTCGGCCTGCGCGTGGTCGCCGAGCATCCCTATCCGGTGGCCACCGACGCGCTGCATGCGTGGATCCAGGACTTCGAGCTCGAGGCGCGCGACCTCAAGCGGCCCGACGTCGCGGCGCTCGAGCCGCTGTTCAAGGAGGCGTTTCTCGCCACCTGGCGCGGCGAGGTCGAAAACGACGGCTTCAACCGCCTGCTGCTGTGCGCGGGACTCGCGGCGCGCGAGGTCGTGGTGTTGCGCGCCTATTGCCGCTACCTGCTGCAGACCGGCATTCCCTTCAGCCAGGCGTACATGGAGCGCGTGCTGGTCGCGCAGGCGCCGATCGCGCGCGCTCTGATACGACTGTTCCAGACCCAGTTCGGGCTCGAGGTGAAGTCCCGCGAGCCCGCGGCCGAGCGCATCCGCGTCGGCATCGTGCGCGCGCTCGACAAGGTGGCCAGCCTCGACGAGGACCGCATCCTGCGCGGCTTCCTCGCGGTGATCCGCGCCACCCTGCGCACCAACTATTATCAAACTACTCCGGAAGGCGCGGTCAAGAGCTGGATCTCGTTCAAGCTCGATCCGCAGTCGATTCCCGAGCTGCCGCTGCCGCGCCCGAAGTTCGAGATCTTCGTCTACAGCCCGCGCGTCGAAGGCGTGCACCTGCGCATGGCCTATGTCGCGCGCGGCGGCCTGCGCTGGTCGGACCGCCGCGAGGATTTCCGCACCGAAGTGCTGGGCCTCATGAAGGCGCAGAACGTCAAGAACACGGTCATCGTGCCGGCGGGCGCCAAGGGCGGCTTCTACCCGAAACGCCTGCCCGCGGGCGGCTCGCGCGAGGACATCCAGAAGGAAGGCATCGCGAGCTACCAGACCTTCATCCGCGGCCTGCTCGACGTCACCGACAACATCGTCGACGGCAAGACCGTCACGCGGCCGGGCCTGGTACGTCGCGACGGCGACGATCCCTATCTCGTGGTGGCCGCGGACAAGGGCACCGCCACGTTCTCCGACATCGCCAACGCCATCTCCATCGAATACGGCCACTGGCTGGGCGATGCCTTCGCCTCGGGCGGCTCCGCCGGCTACGACCACAAGGGCATGGGCATCACCGCGCGCGGCGCCTGGGAATGCGTGAAGCGCCACTTCCGCGAGCTCGGCGTGGACATCCAGGCCCAGGAGTTCACCTGCGCCGGCATCGGCGACATGTCGGGCGACGTGTTCGGCAACGGCATGCTGCTGTCGAAGCACGTGCGGCTGCTGGCCGCCTTCGACCATCGCCACATATTCCTCGACCCCAACCCCGAGCCCGGCGCGGGCTTCCGCGAGCGCGAGCGCCTCGCCAAACTACCGCGCTCGAGCTGGGACGACTACGCCCGCAAGGCCATTTCGCGCGGCGGCGGCGTGTGGCCGCGCACCTCGAAATCCATCCCGCTGAGCGCCGAGGCGCGCAAGCTGCTGGGTCTCGACGCGGACGCGGCGCCCCCGGTCGAGATCATGCGCGCCATCCTGCGCATGCCGGTCGACCTGCTGTGGAACGGCGGCATCGGCACCTACGTGAAGGCGCACGACGAGTCGCACGCCGAGGCGCGCGACCGCGCCAACGACGCCATCCGCGCCGACGGCCGCGAGGTGCGCGCCAAGGTCATCGGCGAAGGCGGCAATCTCGGCTGCACGCAGCGCGGCCGCGTGGAGTACGCCCAATTCGGCGGGCCCGCCAAGTCCGGCGGACGCATCAACACCGACTTCATCGACAACTCGGCCGGCGTGAACACCTCGGACATGGAGGTGAACATCAAGATCCTGCTGGCGCACGTCAGCGCCCGCGGCGGCCTCACCCGCCGCGCCCGCGACAAACTACTCGCCAGCATGACCGACGAGGTCGCGCAGATAGTGCTCCACAACAACTACCTGCAGAGCCAGGCGCTGTCGGTGCTCGAGCAGCGCGCGCCGGAGCGGCTCACCGAATACCAGAGCCTCATCCGCACCCTGGAGCGCACCGGGCACTTGAACCGCGCCATCGAATACCTGCCCGCCGACGACGAATTCCTCGAGCGCCGCAAGCAGCGCCTCGGCCTGACGCGCCCCGAGCTCGCGGTGGTGCTCGCCTACAGCAAGATCTGGCTCAGCAACCACCTGCTCGACTCCGACCTGCCGGGCGACCCGTACTTCGCGAGCGAGGTCCAGCGCTACTTCCCGGCGCCGATGCGCAAACGCTATGCGCGCGAGATCCAGCGCCACCGCCTGCGCCGCGAGATCGTCACCACGCAGACCACCAACAGCCTGGTCAACCGCATGGGCCCGGTGTTCGTCACGCGCGCGCAGGAGGAAACCGGCGCGGACCCGGCGGCCATCGCCCGCGCCTACTCGATCGCGCGCGAGATCTTCTCCATGCGCGCGCTGTGGTTCGACATCGAGGCACTCGACAACGTGGTACCGGCCGGCGTGCAGTACGGCATGTTCTACCGCGCGGCGCGGCTGCTGCGGCACACCTCCTATTGGCTGTTGCGCGAGCGCGGGCGCGACCTGCACATCGAGAACGCCGTGCGCGAGCTCAAGCCCGGCGTCGAGGCGCTGGCCGACAGCGTGGACTCGGTCATCAGCGGCGCCGCGCGCGCCCAGCACGACGCGGTGCTCGCCGAGCTCGATGCCAGCCAGGTTCCCGAGAAGCTCGCGCACCGCATCGCGCGCCTCGCGGTGCTCGAGCCCGCGCTCGACATCGTGGCGCTGGCACGCGGCGAGCGCGCGCCCGTGGCCGAGGTGGCGCACGCCTACTTCGACATCGGGCTCACGCTCGGCCTCGACTGGCTGCACAGCGAGATCGACCGGCTGCCGGTCGATGGCTCCTGGCAGGCCGTGGCCCGCACCGGCCTGCGCGATGCGGCCATGCGCGCCCACCGCGAGCTCGCGCTGCAGGTGCTGCGCGTGCGCGGTGTCGGCAAATCCGCGCGCGTGGCGCGCTGGAGCGCGGCGCGCGGCGAGGCGCTCACCGTCTGGAAGCGCACGCTCACCGAGATGCGCGCCGCCGCCACCGACTTCGCGACGCTCACCGTGGGTGTCGACGTGGTGCGCAGCCTGGCCGGCCGCTGACCGGCGACGACTCCGCATGCCGCGCATCGCGCTCGTCATCACCACCTACGAGCGCCCGGATGCGCTGGCCGCGGTGCTCGCCAGCGTGGCGCGGCAGCGCGTCGCGCCCGCGCAGGTAGTGGTCGCCGACGACGGCTCCGGCCCGGCCACGCAGGCGGTCATCGCGGCGTACGCCGCGCGGTCCCCCGTTCCGGTTCAAGCCGTATCGCAGCCACACCAGGGGTTCCGCCTGACGCGCCTGCGCAATCTCGCCATCGCGGCCACGGGCCTGGACTACCTGGTGTTCGTCGACGGCGACATGGTGCTGCATCCGGATTTCATCGCCGACCACGCGCGGCTCGCGCGCCCGGGCTGCTTCACGCAGGGAGTGCGCGTGCACGCGGACGAGCCGCGCACGCGCGCGCTGCTCGGCGACCCCGCGCAGCCGGTGCGCCCCTGGTCGCCGGGCATGGGCGGCCTGCGCCGGGCCTATCTACTGCGGTCGCCGTGGCTGGCTGCGGCCACGCGCCGCCTCGCCAACGGCCTCATCGCCATCAAGGGCTGCAACCAGGCTTTCTGGCGCGCGGATCTCGAGCGGGTCAATGGTTTCAACGAGGCCATCGAGGGCTGGGGTCCGGAGGACAAGGAGCTGGCTGCGCGCCTCGCGCACGCCGGAGTCCGCAGGCAGACGCTGCTGTTCGGCGGCATCGCGGTCCACCTGCATCATCCGCCGGCGTCGCGCGCCGCCCTGCCCGCGAACCGCGCGGTGCTCGAAGACACTCTGCGTACCCGCCGGGTGCGCTGCGAGCGGGGCCTGGATTCCCATCCACGCGGCGCTTTTCGGTAACATCTGCGGCCCCACACGGAGCGCCGCATGCCCAACCCTGGAAAGCTCATTCTTGTCAGACACGGCCAGAGCGTCTGGAACGTCGAGAACCTTTTCACCGGCTGGCACGATGTCGATCTGTCCGACCAGGGCCGCGTCGAGGCGAAGTCGGCGGGCGTGGAGATCAAGAAGGCCGGGCTGATGCCCGACATCTGCTTCACCTCGACGCTCAAGCGTGCCATCCGCACGCTGTGGATCGTGCTCGACCAGATGGATCTCATGTGGCTGCCCGTGGAGCGCAGCTGGCGCCTCAACGAGCGCCACTACGGCGCGCTGCAGGGGCTCGACAAGGCACAGACCGTCGAGAAACACGGCGAGGCGCAGGTGAAGATCTGGCGGCGCAGCTATGACATCCCGCCCCCGCCCTTGGCGCTGGACGATCCGCGCCATCCGGCCAACGATCGCCGCTACGCCAACCTCGATCCGCGCGTGCTGCCCGCTTCCGAATCGCTCAAGGACACCCTGGCGCGCGTGCTGCCCTTCTGGAACGACCGCATCGTGGCCGAGCTCAAGCTCGGCAGGAACGTGCTGGTGGCGGCGCACGGCAACTCGCTGCGCGCCATGGTCAAGATGCTCGACAACGTGAGCGAAGCCGACATCACCGAGCTCAACATCCCGACCGGCGTGCCGCTGGTGTACGAGCTCGATGCGAATCTGAAACCGCTGAAGAGCGGCTACCTGGGCGACCCCGAGGCCATCAAGGCCGCCGCCGAGGCAGTGAAGAAGCAGACCGAGAAGAAAAAGTAGCTAGCGCTACCGCGGCAGCTCCGGCGTGCGGGGAACCTGCTTCGCCGACCAGCCGTCGTACCTGCCGCCGCGCAGTTTTGCCGCTTCGGTGAGCCGGCGGCTCATGTCCTGCATGTCGGGCACCGTGAGCTGCATCGACTTGTGCGCATGCACGACGAACCGCAGCTCGCCGTTGTCGGGCGTGTCGCGCACCTCGCCGTCGAAGCCCTCGCTGCGCAACTGGGTCATGAGCTGCTCGGCGGCCTCCGTCGTCGGAAACGCCAGGAAGAAATCCACGTCGTGCGGTTTGAAGGGGTCGGTGCCGCGCTTGCGGAGCTGATCGATCAACCGCGCATCCCATGAATCGTTCTGGTGCCGCTTGAGCTTCTGCAGGTTCTGCCAGATGCGCCACGCCGCGATCAGCCCGCCGACGATGGCGAACACGTACATCCACACGGCGGAGATCTGCACGCGCGCTACTCGTCTTCGGCGATGGTAACTTTGAGGCCGGAGAGCGCCGCGGTGACTTCGAGCTGGCAGGACAGCCGCGAGTTCTGCTTGTAGTGCGACAGCTCGCTCAGCAGCTCGCGTTCGTCGGACATGGGCGGCGGCAGCTTCTCGAGCCATGCCGGATCGACGTACACGTGGCAGGTGGCGCAGGAGCACATGCCGCCGCAGATGGCGGCGACGCCGTAGTCGAGCTCGCGCAGCACTTCCATCACCTTCAGACCCGGCTTTGCCGCCACCTCGTGCGCAACGCCATCCCGATCGATAACCTGCAACGTCGTCATTCCATCCCCGGACATTCGCGCATTTCGCGCGGGGCGGTAGTGTGCCTAATGTCCCGCCTCAGGCGCCAGAGTGAGCAGCCGGCGCAGGGCCGTGGATTCGAGCTGCAGATCGGTTGCCGGAACGCTCCGCGTCACGCGGCGTGCGCGGTACCAGAGATATGTCAGCAGATTGAAGACGTTGGTGAGCTCCGCCAGCATCACGGGCGTGGCGCCACGCTCGTCGAGCCCCGCGGCGCCGAGCAGCAGCGATCCATGCGCCACCGCGCGCGGGTAATACGCCATCACGCACGCGAGATCGAGCATCGGATCGCCAACCTGCGCGTATTCCCAGTCGATGAAATATACGCGATCGGCCGTGAGCACGTTTCCATGGTGCAGGTCGCAGTGGACGATGCTCGGGGTGCGCAGCGCAGAGGCCGAGCGCTCGAGCGATGCGGCCCCGCGCTCGAGCAGCATCTGGATGCGGTTGGCTTCCTGGGGATCGTGCTGGATCACGTGGTCAGCGTACCGGCGCGCGGCCGACAGCGGATCGAAGCGCGCGATCGCGGGCGGCGCCAGCGCGTGCAAGGCGCGCAGGCGCTGGCCGAGCGAGCGCAGGTCGCGCATGCGCGTGAAGTAGTGCGGCGTCCACAGCCGCCCCTCGACGTAGTCGGTGATGAGGCAGGAGTAATCGGGCGCGGAGTAGATCACCTGCGGCGCGATGCCGGCGCCGGCCGCGGCCCCGTGCAGCATGAGCTCGCGCGCGCGGTCGAGCCCCGGATCGTTGGAGGAGTTCTCGTTGAGCCGCACGACGAAACGCCCACGGCGCGTGCGCACCAGGAAACTGCGGTTGACCTTGCCGCCGCCGATGAGCTCCTGCGAGTACGGCGCGTCGCCGTTCTCGCACCCGGGCACGTGCTGCAGGAGCGCGCCGCCGATCATGCCGGCACCGCCTGGGCGCGCAGGCGCCGGCGCCAGCCGACGAAGCCGGCCGCCGCGATGACGACATAGACGAGAAACAACAGCGCGATGTACGGCATTTCCTGCACGTAGAAGAGATAGACCAGAATGGCGTCGATTGCGATCCAGTAGAGCCAGTTCTCGAGCTTGGCACGCGCGGTGAGCCAGGTGGCGAGCAGGCTGAACCAGGTGGTCAGCGAGTCGAGCAGCGGCCAGGCGGCGTGCGTCTCGGTCGCGAGCAGGCGGGCGCTCGTGAACGTGAGGGCGATGAGCAGCAGCGCCGCGCCGATGTGCCAGCCGAGCGGCCACACGCCGACGGGCAGCTCGCCATCGGCGGCACTGCGTGTCCAGCTCCACCAGCCATACACCGACATCACGACATAAAACGCCTGCAGCGCCGCCTGCATGGGCAGCGCGCGCACCGCCGCCACCACACCCAGGAACGCCGAGCCGACGGCGCCCAGGATCCAGCACAGCCGGTTGCGGCGCGCGGCGAGCACGACGTATGCAGCGCCGCTGAGCGTCGCTACGATTTCGAAAGTCTTGAGCGCTTCGGGGGGCAGCGTCACGGGGATCGAGTGAGCGGTTAGCCGAGCGGCCCGAGAACCTTCATCACGAAAATGGATTTTCCATCGCGCTCGAACGTGGGCCGGATTTCGCGAGTGAGGGCATCCATGACCTCGTCGTACTTGCCGAACACTTGAGTGCTCATGTCGTTCGTCATCACCTTGAAGCGGCCATCGGCGTTGAGGCGATCGATGAATCCGCGGATGGGCGGAATGAAATCGTCGCGCAGTGGATAGAGGCTGATCTCGACGCCGATGTTCATCTGTTCTCCGTCAGCGAAAACTGTACGCGACCGTCACACCCGCCTGGCGCGGATCACCCGCCTGCACGTAACGCGTCGGTAGGAAGTCCGGCGGCTCGTTGCCGAACCGGAATCCACGCTGCGCATAGTACCTGTCAAAGAGATTCCGCACCCACACTTCCGCGCGCCAGTGATTCCCTGAGTATCCCGCCTTCAGATGCGTGAGGACGCGGGCCGGTGCACGCTCGTCGTGCGTGGCGTCGAAATAAAAATCGTCGACGGCGGCGAAATCGACGCGCGCGAAAGCGCCTTTCACCCCGCGGTACTCCAATCCCAGGTCGAATTGATACTGAGGTGCGTGCGCCTGCTCCCGGCCATCGAGGTCGCGTGCACCGAATCGATATCCGATGTAGCGCGTTTCCAGGATCGCGGCGCGCATGTCTAGCAACCACGCCGGCTGAAAGCGCCAGCGCAAGGTTCCTTCGGCGCCGTAGTTCTCGCCGCGCGCCGCGTTGTCCGTGTACAGGACGAATAAGGGATTCCCTGATTCCTGGGCGCTGGTGGGAACCTGCTGGTCCTGCCGCCGCATATAGAAGAGCGCCACGTCGCCGGCGAGCGAATCGCGCTGGTTCGCGGCCCGCAGGCCGAGCTCCAGACTGTGCAGGGTTTCGGCGTCGAACCGGCGCCTGGCCTCGGGCACGTTCGCGCCGATGTTGAAGCCACCGGCCTTGTAGCCGCGCGCGAACGTCGCGTAGATAGTGCGACGCGCGTCGATGGCGTGCCGCAGGCTCATGCTGCCGCCGAACATCGTCTCGTGTGGCGCGAACGCCGCGCCGTCGGTGTCGTGGTAGTCGGTGCCGCGACGTTCGCCGCGCACGCCGAGCGCGAGCACCGTAGCGCCGCGCAGCCGCCACTCCCCCTCGCCGTAGGCCGCGAGGTTCGTGGCGCGGTAGTCGCTCGCGAGGAAGACGAACGGCGCGCCGTTGAAGGTGTCGTTCTGCTCGACGTCTTCGCGCGTGCGCAGCGCGTAGACCCCGGCGAGCCACGCGAATTCCGCCCCGCTCTCGACCGAGGCGCGCGACACCAGGCGCAGGTCCGTGCTCGCGGTGCTGCGCTCGCGATCGAAACGCTCGAAGAAGTCGTACGGCGCGTTCACGCCCCACGACACGTCGTTGCCCCAGTCGCCGTCGAACGAATACACACTGCGCGCCGTACCGAGCGCGGTGCGGCTCACGACGTCGAATGCGCCCGCGCCGCGATAGTCGACGCGCACCGAAAGCGCACGGGCGAGCTGCGTGTCCTGGCCCGGATGGTTCGAGAGCGTGGTGCGCGAGTTGTCGATCGAGAACGCATCGTAGCCGTTGTCGAGGTCGACCCACATCGCGGTGACGTCGGCGCTCAGGTTCGCGGACGGCTCCGCGTGGAACTTCAGCCGCGCACTCGATTCGTCGTAGCCATTGGTGTCGTCGCGGTGCAGGTATGAATTGCGCCGGAACCCGTCGCTGCGATTGGTGCCGGCGGCGAGGCGCCAGGCGCCCTCGCCGTCGCCCACGGGACCGCCGACCACGGCATTCGCCGCACGCGTGCCATAGGTGCCGAACGTCGCATCCGCACGCATTTCCGGATCACGGCTCGGCGCGCGCGTGGATACCGCGATCAACCCGGCGAGCGCGTTCGCGCCATAGGTGGTGCCCTGCGGACCGCGCAGCACCTCGATGCTCTGGACGTCGGCGAGCGTCGCGGGCATGCCGATGCCGGAGAAATCCACGCCGTCGATGAGGAAACCGACGGATGGGTTCGGCGCGCCCTGCCACTGCTCGAGCTCGCCGATGCCGCGCAGCTGGAAGAATCGCGGACGCGACGTGCCCGCGGACCAGTTGAGATTGGGGACCAGGCCGAGCACGTCCTGGAAGTGCTGCACGCCGGCCATTTCCAGCGTGCGCGCTTCGAGCACCGTGGCACTGGCGGGCAGGTTGCGCAGCTCCCGGTCGCGCAGCTCGGCGGTGACGACGATCTCGTCGAGCGGGGATTCGTCCGCCAAAGCCGTGGTCGCGAACGAACCAAGGGCCACAAACAAGAATGGGAGCGCGGCGAGCGCGCGTAGTGAGGCTGGCATTCCTATCCCTCCGCCGGTACTAGCCGGATCAGGTTCTACGGGTTCGCGGCCAATCCGCATCTCAGGTCGGCGCGGAACGCGCTGACCACCCCGAGGCAGGGCACATGGTAACGGAATCGGGCTTGAGTGAGGCGGGTTTGCGGGTAGAATTCGCGGCCCGCATGAGCCGCCAGATCCGCATTTTCCAGGTCGATGCCTTCACGACGGATCGCTTCACCGGCAATCCAGCGGGAGTCGTGCTCGATGCGGATGCCCTCAGCGACTCGGAAATGCTCGCGATCGCGCGCGAGCTCAACAACGCGGACACCGCGTTCGTGCTCAAGCCGGATGCCCCCGATCACGACCTGCGGGTGCGGTTCTTCACGCCGCGCACCGAGGCGGGGTTCGTCGGCCACGCCACCATCGCCACCCATTTCGTGCTGTCGCGTGACGGCGCGGAGCGCCTGCACGGGGCTGCCGCCGGCGGCGGGGCCGGCGGGCGCGTGCGCCAGAAGCAGAAATCCGGGCTCGTCGACGTCGAGGTGCGCGGCGAAGGCGACGTGCGTCGCATCGCGGTGCGCCAGCCGGCGCCGCCGCTCGGCCGCGAGCTCAACGACCGCGAGCGGCTCGCCGTGCTCGACGCGCTCGCCCTATCTACCGGCGACATCGACACGCGTTGCCCGCTGCGCATCGTCGGCGGCGCGGGCACGCGCCTGCTCATCGGCGTGCGCGGCAGCGAGCAGCTGCGCCAGCTCAAGCCCGATTTCTCGCGCCTCACCACCCTGTCCGCGCAGCTCGGCGCCGCGGGGTTCTTCGTGTTCACGCTGTCGCACGGCATCACCGGCAACCTCACCGAGTCGCGCATGTTCTGCCCGGCGCTGGGCATCCCCGAGGACCCGGTCAGCGGCAACGCGCACGGATTGTTAGGCGCGTACCTCGTCGAGCAGGGGTTGCTGGCGCACGGCGGCGCCATCGCCAGATTCTCGGGCGCGCAGGGTCATCACCTGCACCGCGCCGGCCGCGTCGACGTGGAGCTGGAGTTCGCCGCCGGCAAGCTCGAGGGCGTGTGGATCGTGGGCCAGGCCGTGGAGATCTTCGAAACGAAGATGTCGTTCTGAACGGCGGCGGCCGCATTGGCCGTTGGTTGCCGCGGCGCGGCGAGCAGCACCTCACCGGGCCCGGCCGCGTTGCGGCAGGCCCCGAAATCACGTAGATTCCCCCGCCGCTCCGCGCACCAGATTCGAACCTTCCGGAACCCGCATGCCCGTCAAATTCGAAACGAATTCCCAAGCCTTTCTCGCGGTCCTCACGCTCGTCATCGGAGCCGATGACGTCGGCAGCCTGGAAGAGCGCGATTTCCTCTTCAACAAGGTCAAGGGCATTTCGATCTTCGGCAATCCGAGCTCCAAGGACTTCCTGAAACTGCTCGGCGAGGTGACGGAAACCGTGTTCACGAACGTGCCGCAGAAAGATGGCGCGTTCACGGCCGCCGGCATCGATGCGCTGCTCGCCGAGGTCAAGGCCAAGCTCAGCCCGGACCTGCGCAAGACGCTGGTGAACACGGCCGCGGAGCTCGGTTCCTCGGACGGCACCGACGCGAAGGAAAACGAGCTGCTCGAGAAGATCCGCCGCGCACTCGCCTGAGCCGGGCCGGCCACTCCGCCGGGCCCCGCATCAATGCGGCGCGAACTTGTTCGGGTCGATCCCCTCGCCCACCGACGCCGGCGCCCAGCCGCTGGTGCCGCGGATGATGCTGTCCGGGATCATCGCCTCGTCCCAGCCCTGGTCCGTCGGCGGCTCGCCGCCGACGCGCAGGATGGCGAGCTTCAACGACGGCACCACCCACAGGCGCTGTTTGCCGCGGGCCTCCAGCCACGCGACGTCACGCGCGGCAAAAGTGCCGCCGACGCGGGTGAAGAATCCGCGCGGTGAATCCTTGCGCGTCGGCGTCAGCATCAGCCTGACGAAGCGCGGTGCCGTCAACTGGCTGCCCTCGAACACCCCGTCGTTCGCGAGCAATTCGCCGATGCGCATCCAGTCGCCGATGCGCGCGCGCAGGCAGCAGCCCGCGCGCAGGTGGCTCATCGAGCTGGTCTCGCCGTCGATGCCCAGCGAGAACCCGCCGGCGCCGATCGGTTGCCACAGACGCTCGACGAGCGCGGTGCGATACGGCTGAGCGAAAGCCCCCGAGAGCGCGATCGACAGGACGTCGGCATCGACATCCATCGGGGCCTCGCCCGGCTGCTGCTGCGGATCGACCGGCCACGCGCGCAGTGTGGCGCCGAGATTTTCCGCGACGTGATACCGGGCCGCGAGCGTACCCGGCCACGGCCGGCCCTTCGGCGCCGCGAGCCCGCTGTCCCCGGCTAACAACTGGCGCAGCGTGATGGCGCCGCGCGGGTCTTCCTTCCACTGCGCAACGTAGCCCGACACGGGCGCATCGAGGCTGGTCAGCGCGCGCTCGTTGAGCGCGACACCGGTGAGCAAGGCTGCCAGCACCGGCGTGAATTCCGACGCGTCCACGGTACTGTCGGCCGTGGCGTCGCCCCAATACTTCTCGAACACGATGTGGCCGCCGCGCCCCACGATGAGCGCGCGCGTATTGCGCACCGCCGCGTATTCGACCGCGGCCGCGAGACCCGAGGCATCGATGCCTGCCTCGCCGGGCGGCACGCGCGGCTGTGGGGGACCCGCGGTCAGGGCAAATGCGCGCCGCGGTTCGGCGTAGGCCACCGCGTCCGCGCCGGCGAACAGGGCGCGCATCTGCCGCCCGGGATTGCCGCCACTCGCCGCCACGAAGGCCACCGCGATGACGATCGGCACTGCGACGGCGACTATCCACATGCTCTTGCGCTTCATCGCATCAGCCTACCCGAGCGCTCGAGACCGCGCGCCCGTTCCGCAATTCGAGCACGTGCGTCGTGCACGCCGGCCATTCCTCGCGATGATGCGTGGCGATCACGCAGCTTCCGCCGTCCGCGAGCCAGCGGTTGAGCCGGGCGGCGAGATCGGCGCGTGTCACGCGATCCAGCCCCGCGAACGGCTCGTCGAGCAGCGCCAGGCGCGGCTCGCGGGCCCAGGCGCGCGCGAACAGCACACGCCGCGCCTGTCCATACGACATCTCCGCGAGTGTGCGGACGCGCATGCCCGACACACCGAATCTGCGCAGCGCGCGCTCCGCATGGCGCCGGTCGGCGGGAGTGATCGCATCATTCAATCCGATGCTCGCGTAACGGCCGGACGCGACCACCTCCAGCACCGGCATCTTCGGAGCGTGCCAGGTCTGCAGGTGGGGAGCGACGTAGGCGGTGCGCAGCTTGAATTGCTCGAGTGACACGCCCGGGATGATGCCCGCGCGCACGATGCTGCCGCCGCTCGCGACGCTGTGATCGCCGTAGATCGTGCGCAGCAGCGTCGACTTGCCGGAGCCGTTCGGCCCATGCACCACCCAGCAGTCGCCGCGCGCCACCTCGAGATCGATGTCGTGCAGGATGTGCGCATCGTCCACGTGCACGTTGGCGAGCGTGAGCCGCACCAGCACCGCGCGCCGGCGTGGCGCACGGGCAGGCGCGGCGCGTGTGCGCGAAAAGAACGATGCCGCTTCCTGACGCAGCAGTGCGCGTGCCCGCGCCGGTTGCATCGCCTGCTTGCGCACGATGCGGCCGCGCTCGAGCTCCAGCACATGCGTCGCGCTGTCGGGCACGTCGTCGCGGCGGTGCGTGGCGAACACCCACGGCAGCGCCGAGCGTGCCGTGCCGGCCAGCCAGCGCATCAGGCGCGCGTGATTGCGGGCATCCAGTCCGTTGGCGACCTCGTCGAGCAGCAGCAGCCGCGGAGCGCTGGCGAGCGCGCGTGCGATGAGCACCAGCCGGCGCTCCCCATAGGAAAGCGTGAGGAAGCGCCGCTCGGCGAGCTCGGCGATGTCGAGCCGCTTCAACAAGGCCGCGACGCGCGCCTGCTCGGTGCCGCTCAACGCGCGCATCGGGATGTCGGAACGCGTCAGTCCGGTGCCCACGACCTCGTGCGCGCGAAAATTCCATTCGTAGTGCTCGTAGCGGTCCTGCCGCTCCGCGCCGACGTATGCGATTTCCTCGCCCACCCCGGCCGGGTGGTCGAACACCTCGCGCTCGAACCGGTAGCGCCGCAATTCACGGCCGGTGGGCGTCGGCCACACGGCACCCGCGACCAGCTTCAGCAGCTGCGTCTTTCCTGCGCCATTGCCGCCCACGAGCAGCCAGCGCTGGCCGGGACGGATGGTCCACGAAACGTCACGCAGCACCGCGCGACCGCCGCGATCGAGATCGATGCGTCGAAGCGTCAGGGAGAGATGGGAATGGGCTGCGCGTGCGCCGGTCGACATGCGGCGCGCAGCTTACCGGCGAATGCCCTCTCGGGCGAGAAACGCGGGTCGGCGCGCTCAGTCGACGATCAGGACGCGCTCAGCGAGGCCACGGGCTGATCGGTGGGCAGACGAGCGTCGGGCTCGTACGCGGGCAGGTGCGCCTCGGCGAACAAGGCCTCGAAATCCGCCGCGAGAACGCTGTCGAACAACTGCTCGATGTCGTCCAGCACGAAGTACGTCTTCTGGTAGGCGTCGATGAGGTAGTTCGTGCGCAGCACCCGGTGCAGGTCGAAGCCGATGCGCGCCGGCCCCGTGGCCTTCGTGGCGTAGATCGTCTCCCCGCTCGAGGACAGGATGCCCGCGCCGTAGGCGCGCAGTCCGCGCGTGGTGGCGACGAGCCCGAACTCGACCGTGTACCAGTAGAGCCGCGCGAGCATCTTCAGGGCCGCGGGCTCGCGCGCGTGCGCGCCGATGGCGCCGTAGGCCTGGATGAAATTCGCGAACACCGTGTGCGCGAGCATCGGCAGGTGGCCGAAGAAGTCGTGGAACAGGTCGGGCTCGACCAGATAGTCGAGCTCGTCGCGGCGGCGCATCCACACCGTGACGGGGAAGCGCCGCTCGGCGAGGTGCGCGAAGAAATCCGCCTCCGGGATCAGGCCCGGCACGCCGATCACCTCGAAGCCGGTGAGGCGCATGAGCCGCTCGCTGGCCTCCTCGAGCACCGGGATGCGCTGGGCGTCCACGCCTAGCAACCGTAGACCCGCCACGAACTCGGGCGCCGCATGCTCGGCGAGCATCCCCGACTGCCGCTCGAACAGCGTCCGCCAGATGGCGTGCTCGTCGGCGGTATAGGCGGCGTAGTCCTGTGAAATCCGAAAATCCGGCGCGGCGCGCGCGTAGTCGCCGCGCAGCCGGATGGACTGTTGGGAGGGAGCGTCGGGTAATTGGGCCATGAGCGGAATCTTCCTCCGCGCAGGTTACGAGAAAATGGCCTTTTCCGTCAGAGAAAACCCGAAATCTGGGTGTTTTTCACTATTTCCAGATGTGTATGTGGTGAAATACTCGAATTATGAAACTCGACAAGACGGATCGCCGCATCCTCGACGTGCTGCAACGGGACGGCCGCATCAGCGTCACCGACCTCGCCGAACGCGTGGGATTGTCCGCCACGCCCTGCGCGCGGCGCGTGCGCCAGCTCGAGACGTCAGGGCTCATCCAGGGATATGCGGCGATCGTGGACCCGAAGCGCGCCGGGGCGACCATACAGGCGATGGTCCAGATCAAGTTGGAACAGCACTCCGACGAGATCGTCGAGCGTTTCCGGCGGACGTTGATCGACCGGCCGGAGGTGATCGCCTGCTACACGATGACCGGCGTGATGGACTTCCTGCTGCACGTGATCGTGCGCGACATCGACGCGCTGTCGGATTTCACCATGCGGCGTCTCCTGCGCGTGCCCGGCGTGCGTGACGTCACGTCGTCCATCGTCCTCGAGACGCTGAAGCGCTCGCCGGTGATTCCACTCGAGGAACTGGCGCCGGAATAGCGCCGCGTCGGGGCGCGTCGCGCATCGGCGAGGAATCCCGTCATGTATGACGGATGCAAGCCGCCCGCGGGCGCGCAGGCCAGCAGGCCGCGGCTGTTGAGACTGCGCATGGGGCTGGTTAGGCCGCGAGCTTGGTCAGCACGTTCTCGACGACTCGATCGCAGCGTTCGGCCCCGAAGTCGAAGATCTCCGACGATTCACTCTTGAGCCGCTCGGCGAGGCCGACGCGCAACTGGCGCTGCGCACGGAACAGCCGTGTGCGCACCGTGGTGGAATTGATGTCGAGGCTCTCCGCCGTCTCACGCACGTCGAGACCCTCGACCACCCGCAGTACGAACACCATGCGGAAGTTCTCGGGCAATGCGTCGATGGCGTGCTCGAGCAAGGCGCGCGCATGCGCCGCCTCGACGAACTGCTCGGCGCTCGGCGCCTCCCGGGCGGCGTTCTCGTCCGCGACCAGGACCTCGTGACCGACGTCGTCGAGCGAGACCGTGTCGCTGCGGGTACGACGGCGCATCATCAGCGCTTCGTTGAGCGCGACGCGCGTCAACCAGGCGCCGAACTTGCCGACCGGTTTGTAACTGTCGAGCTTCGTGTACGCACGCAGGTAGGTTTCCTGCACGGCGTCTTCCGCGGCGGCGGCATCGCGCAGCACGCTGCGGGTGACGCGAAACAGACGGCGGTTGTGGCGGCGCATCAGCGCCTCGAATGCCGCCATGTCCTTTTCGCGTGTGAGCTCGACCAGTCGGTCGTCCGGCAGGTCGGCGAAACCGCGCCATCCTTCCGGATTGCGACGAGGAGTTTTCTCGGTTGTTACTGTCGGGTTCATGCGTACACCAATGCGACTGGTGTAAGTAGCGTTCCCATGCTCATACGGTTCCCCATCCTTGAGGTTTTTTTGACCCGGTCGGTCGAATCTAGTGGATAAGCCCTGTTTTCGCACGTTCGCAACAGATTAAGTTGCGCCGGGGGCCCAAACGGTTCATTAACTTTTCGTCATGAAAGCCGGCGGGGAGTCGGAGGGGTCCGACGCGGGCACCGAAAGGCCGGGTTCTGGCGCTGAAATCGGTCGCTCGGGCCTGGGTGCGGGACGCAGCGAGTGAAGCTCCTTGCGCCCATGCCGGTGGCAGTGGATGACTAACTATCTACTTGCGGCGACCGCCAAAGTGTCACCCATGTCTCCGGAATAAACCGTTACCTATGTAATCGGAATAGACCCAAGATGGATTGGCGCGCCCGGACGGATTCGAACCGCCGACCACTTGGTTCGAAGCCGAAAATTCACACAAACGGACACTACTGGCCACATGCTCGCACAATGACTTAGCTGTGTGGAGACGTGGGCAACAGTGGCAGTTTGCGGCCGCATGTGTGCCAGGAATGTGCCACTGACTCGCATCCAGTACCTCCGCGTCGGGAGCCCAGTAGCGACTAACATCGCATCCCCAGTCGTTCGGCTTTCTCGGGCAGAATGCTGGAATGAAGTTCGATCCGGACCGCGTCCGCCACACGCTTTCGGCAATTTTCAGAGAGCAGGGTAAAGACCTGCCGGCCGATCTACTCGATCTCGCCAAGATAGAATCTCAGTACGTGGGGAGCGACTTTGGCAGGGATCAGTACGCCTTCACGTTGCGTATCCCCACTCGAACTTTCGCCAAGCTCGAAAGCCAGCTCGATGACATTGCGACAGCGATTCAAGGAAAGTTGAACAGACTTGGCGTGGACTTTGAGGACGGCGACCTCGTATCCGTCCAAATTTTTCCAGAGCTGCTAGTCGGACCCGGCGCCATTGCAGTTCCGGTCGGAACTGCGGCCGATGAACGCCGCATCTGGCTGCCCGGCCGGATACGGCTATTTCTCAGTCATGTTTCGCGCGTGAAGGATGCGGTGGGCGATGTTAAGGAACATCTACTGCCCCTCGGCATTGAAGGTTTCGTCGCTCACGAAGACATCGAGCCACAGCAGCCGTGGCAAAGGGAGATTGAGATAGCCCTGGGATCCATGGATGCACTTTGTGCGTTTATTACTGAGGACATGCTGACAAGCCGGTGGTGCGATCAGGAGACGGGCTTCGCGCTAGGTCGAGGCGTGCCGGTCATTGCCGTCAACTACGGCGCGATGCCCTATGGGTTTCTTGGAAAGACCCAGGCGATTGGCGGCAACAATCGTGACCCCAAGGAATGCGCGATCAAGATTGCTGATGTGATTGCGAAGCAGGACCACTTGCAGGCGCGGTTTACCGAGGCGTTAGTAGAGGCAGTGGCTACAGCCCACTCCTACGCTGAAGCAATCAGTTCCATGAACCGGCTAAGAGAATTCCAGAAGCACCTGTCGGAGGCGCAAATCACGCGCCTACTCCAGTCCGTTCGCGACAACTCTCAAGTGCGCGAAGCCTTCAAGGTTTCGGATCGAATTGAGGCAATCGCCAAGGCGCGAAAAGTATCGCTGCCTCCGGAGCCTGGGACATTTGACGATGACATCCCGTTCTGATTGCAATGGACGTGGTGTGTGCCGACGCCCGCGCCACCGAACTCGGCCTATCAGGTGTACTTGGCGGGGCGCGGCGGCTACTGACGCGCGCACTAGGCGCTGGCCGCACGCGCCTCGGCCGGTGGCGACGCTTCTCCGTAAAGGCGTTGCTCCAATTCCGCCTTGGTGGGGACGTGCCCATCGTCAAGAATCTTGGTGGCAACCTCGCGCAGCAGATTAAACGTGGCGAGAAGGTGTTCCATTTCGTGTGTCGGCTTACCGTGAGCAGCCGCTGACCGCTTGTCGTAGAGTTTCCCTACTTCAAGCGCACGTTGGCGTCGCGACTCTCCGGGCGTTTCAAGGTACGCCGCGATTAGAGACGAAACTCGGAAGCGCAATTCAGATGTTGAAGGTGAGAACAGCGCCTCCAACGCGGCCCACAGCGCGACAAGCGTAAGCGCGGACCGGTGGATGTATTGCCCGATGCTCAACGCATCGACCGCAAGTGCGAACTCCGCGCTTTCCTTCGAAAGCCTGAGTGCAGCGGGCCATCTCGCCGCGACCCACGCGGCCTCTGACTCACCGAATGTCCCATCGGTCTCCAACCGAATCTTCCTGGGCTCCGATTCGACCGCCGCGACCCACGCGGCCTCATCAAGCGCGTGGGCAACCGTGATTGGCGCGTTCGAAACCGCTGCGAGGGAAGCGGCCGGGGTGACGCCCAATCGAAGCGTGAACACCACCGCCGCAGCAATCTCTCTCGCGTCACCAAACTGCTTTACTGCCTCAGAAGGGATGGCCACCTCAGCCGAAACGTCGATAGATGAGCCACCTCTGACCACTTTGACCGGAGTCGGCAACGGCTTCTCCGGCGTCCCCTCGGAGTACGACATCATCCGGCAATCAATCATGTGTGCGTACAAGCGTCGAATGCGCACACCGCCGGCTAAGTCGAACTCCTCGCCCGTCATTGGCAGCCCGGCGATGCCAACATAGAAGTTGCGGGGCTCTGACGCTTTGGTTTCGTCGCTAGTCACAGCATTTCTCCTGGAAATGGAGTGCGGCATCCAGTTTCGCTAACAACCCGTCCCGCGTGCGAGCTACTTGCCTTTGGCTTTCAGCGCCTCTCGCGTTCTCAGCATCACAAACTCCGCCATGATGAGCGCAATCTGCCGGCCCATCCGCGCTTGATCGTTTTGTGCGATGTAAGGATGGTTGCCGACGCCGCTAAACATTCCGTAGTTCGCCGCTGCTGCTTTCTTCTCGTCCTCCGTGAGTAGTCCCTGCGCTTCCAGAAACTTCCTCACCTCGCCGGGCCACTTGTACGTCTCCGGGTCAATCTCCTGACTCAACACTCGCCGCGACCACAATGCGGCGCATTCTTGGAACGCCAGCTCCATCGCCTTGCGCGCGTTGCCCACACAATCTTCCCAACGGCTCTCTTGGTACGCGTCCTCTGACAGCTTCAAGTTGTGCGCCAGCACGTCCTGTTTTGACAAGCCAAGCTCACGCGCGCGCGCCAGTAGCAACTCGCGGTGCTTTTCGGCATCCACCGGCGTGCTGTCGCGATGTACTAAGTGGCCGTCCGTCCAGGCGTAACCGTCAAGTTCGAGCGCGCCTAACATCGCCTGGATGCTGGGTCCTCGCATCGCAATCGCGGAGCGGCGCAAGGGTTCCAGTTGTTGGCGCTTCTCAGGGTTCTTGATTTTCTCCGGGTCCAGCGCGACAAAATCTGAAAGCATTGAGTCTGCCATCGCGCGCAGGAAAACCTGTCCCTGCATGGTCGCATCCTCAACGTGCTGGCCACGGAGCTGGATGACGCTCTCTCCCGTGTGCAATTTCAAGATGAACTCTTGGAACTGGCGCACTCCCTGAGAGGCGGCGTACTCGATGGCGTTGCAGAATTTTGGCTCGAAATCGTGCGCAAAGAAGAAATCGTACACCGGGTCCCCCGGCACCCATCGCTCCCTTCCCGTGCCGCCGCCGCGATTCGGCTGCGAGAATTGCGCGTGAGCAACTTCCGCAATTTTCAAAGTGCTGCGTCTGCCAATCATTCGCCGATTCTACTGCCTCTGCGCGCGGTCATCGCGATGCCCGTTGACGCAGCACGTAATGGTCGGTGTCGTGGACCCAAGCGGATTCCGCGAAGTGTTCCCACGGTAGCGCGTGCTCCGCGTGCGGATTGACCACAAAGACGGCGTCGGCGTGGCGGCGGACGTAGCGCACCGCGCTGACGCCCCGATTGTCTGTCGCAGTCAGTACGCCGTTGCCGGTGAGTACGACGCGGCGGACGCGCGGCTCATCGCGGTTCACTTCAAACGCCAGGTCCCCGAACATTGCTGCCACGAATTGCTCTGGTCCGAGTGCGTCAGGGAAATCTTGATGGATGACCGCGAGCCCCGGCGCCTGCGCGAATTTCTGACCGTTGCGAATTTGCCGGTTGCAGTCCGCGACGGCGCGGCGGATGCGGTCCTGTGAGGTGTTCTTCCTCACCTCCGAGTGACCGCCGCCCAGAGAAAGCTGCTCGGTCGCTTGGAACACCTGGACAGCGAGCA
>JBIOZI010000386.1:0-9288 GCA_044871085.1 Steroidobacteraceae bacterium
CCCCCCCCGCCCGCTCATCTCATCTCACCGCCACCTGCCCCACGGCCAGGCCCGCGAGTGGCATCGGAATCACGCCCATCTCGGTCGCATCGCCGCTCACCAGATCGACGGCATACAGCCGTTGCACGGCGCCGACCATGAGCGCGGCATAGCCGACGCCGGCGGTCACCGGCGTGTTCGACGCCGCCACGCGCACATCCGACGGAATGTCGAAGCCGTTCACCGCGGTGAAGTCGATGACGCGATTGTTCACCATAATCGGCCAGCCGCCGGTCAGCGTACCCGCGTTCGGCGGGTTCTGGATGAACATGAGGTCGCTGCCCGAATCGATCACGTACTGCGTGGTCACGCCGCCGGTGAGCGGCTGGCCGAAGCTGTTCGTGTACGCGGTGCCGGAGACGCCGGTCGAGCCCACGGGCAGGTTGTTGATCAGCCAGTCGGTGTTGATGTTGGCGGGCGGCGAGGCGGCGTTGTTCAGGTTGCCGTCCACCGGCGCGCCGTTGTTCGGGTTCACGCGGAAGTTCAAACCGGTGTTGGTGGTGACGCGGACGCGATCCACGGTCGGGTTGAAGTCGAAGCCGTAGCCCACGGACGGCGCCGGCAGGTCCACGGCCATGCCGGCCGCGTCCACGAACGCCACCTGCCCGGCGGTGCCCACAGCAGTGGCGACGCCGGTCTGCGGATCGAGTAGATAGAGCGTGGCGTTGTCCGCGGCGTCGTTGACGCCGAGCGCGTAGAGCTGGCCGGTCTGCGGCCGGTAGTCGACGCCGGCCAGCGCCTCGCCCGCCGTGACGCCGGTGATGGCCACGGTGACGGCGGCGATATTCCCGGCGCCCGTGGCACCGGCCGTGAACCGCACCACCTGCGTGCCGTCGGCGGTGAGGCCGACGAAGGGCACGGTGGCGGGCTTCTGCAGCGCGAGGCCCAGCACTCCGTCGCTCACCAGGGCCGACGTGCCGCCGACCATGCCATTGGCGAGATCCACCGACGCCAGTACCTCGCCGGTCTGTCCGGCGAGTTTGAGCACGGCGGTGCCGGAGCCCGTCGCCGGCGTGCTGCCGGCGCTCACCGTCACGGTGGGGTCGATGTCGAAGCCCAGCACGGCATCCACCGCGGTGCCGAACGGCAGGCAGGCGGTCTGGGTACCGTTGTTGGGCGGGTTCTGGATGCACAGCGCGTCGGTGGCGGCATCGAGCGTGTACTGGGTGGTCACCGTCGCGTTGATGGCGCTGTTGGTGTACGCGGTCTCGCCCACGGTGACGGTGGCGCCGTTGATCGCGCCGTCCATGTTGACGTTGGCGACGCCGGCATTCCCGTCGACGAACGCACCGGTGTTGGGGTTCATGCGGAAGTTCTGCCCGCCGCTGTTGACCACGCGCACGCGGTCGACGGTGGGGTTGAAGTCGATGCCGAACGTGGTGCCGGCGCCGTTACCTACGGGCGCGGGCGTGACGCCGTCGGCCGCGACGAAGCTGCCGCTGGCGCCGATGGGCGTCGCCACGCCGCTCTGCGGCGCAATCGAATAGAGCTGCACGGAACCGGCGGTGGCGTTGTAGCCCAGGCCGTAGAGAAAGCCGTTCTGCGGCCGGCGATCGATGCTGACGATGCTCTCGCCGGCGGCCACTCCGGTGAGCGCGGTGGGCATCTCGAGCGCCGCCGGGAAGCTGGTGGCGAAGGCCGCGATGCGGTTGCCGTTGATGAGCACCTGCGCGTTCGGCGCGGGAGCGGCCACGGTCTGCGTGTATGAGTCGCTGTCGGCACCGGCCGCGTTGGTGGCTGTGATGGTGAAGGTGAAGTTGCCGGTGGCGGTGGGCGTGCCGGTGTACGCGCCGGTGGCGGCGTTCAGCGCCATGCCGGGCGGCAGCGCACCCGCGCTCACGCTCCAGGTGATGGGCGTGGAGCCGGAGGCGGCGAACGTGAGGGCTGGCGACGCGGCTCCGGCCACGGCGGCGCTGAGCGGCGACGCGGGGCCGGTGATCGATGGCCGCTCCCGGATGGTGTGCATGTACGCGCGGCTTGCGGTGCCGGCACTGTTCGTCACCGAGACGGTGAAGCTGTACACGCCGGCGGTCGTGGGCGTGCCGCCGTACTGGCCGGTAACGCCGTCGAACGTCATGCCCGGCGGAATCGCGCCGGCCGTGACGGACAGGAGATACGGCACGGTGCCGGTCGCGGAGAACTGCACGCGCGGCAGCACGGTGACGCCGACGACGCCGTCGTCGATCGCCGCGGGCGCGGCGATGGCCGGCGCTACGCCGGGATCATTGCGGCGCCGGTCATCGGAATCGCTGCCGCAGCCCGCGAAGGTCAGCGACAGCGCGACGACGAATCCCGCGCAAGTTAGTTTGAGCATGGAAAATTCCCCTGTCGATTGTTGGCGATCGACTGGGGTTACGCGCGCTGCGCGCGCACGGATGCGATCGAGCCTGCGCAATGGAAATCTTTTGCGCGCGTGAATCCGTTCACGCGATGGATACGTAATGGCGCTCCGCCCGCGGCGCCTGCCACAATTGCCACAATTGCGGCATGGGTTCGGCCGAATCCCGCCTTGGAATGAACCTGCCCCGATCCACCCGCCCTCCCCGGAGATTCCATGCTCGCTTCCAGGCTGTCCGCTCTCGGCCGTTTCGCTCGTCTGGCGAAAAATAGATCTGTCCCCTTTTTCTGCGCGCGGCTGGTGGTGGCATGCCCCAGGGCGGCGCCCGTCGAGAAGCCGATGGCGGCCGCGGCCGACCCGGTGTGGACGCAGGTCATCAGCGCGCACAGCACGGGCGCCATCTCGCGCCGCTCGCCGCTGCGCATAGAATTCGCGAGCGACGTAGTGCCGGCGGAGAAGATAGGCACCGACGCCTCGGCCAACGTCGCGCTCGAACCGCTGACGAAGGCGCGGGTGGTGTTCGCCAATGCGCGCGAGATCGTGGTGACGCCGGAGGGCGGCGAGCTGGCGCCCGGCACCACGTACAAGGTGCGGGTGAAGCCGCAGGGGCTGAGCGGCGTCGACGCCAAACTACCGCCGTACGAATTCCTGGTGCAGACGCTGGCGCCGAACTTCGACGTGGCGACGGAGGGCCTGGACGTGGACCCGTCGAGCGAGGAGCGCATGCTGTTGCGCGGTACGGTCACCACGGCCGACGTCGAGGACGGGCCGAAGGTGGAGAAGCTGCTGCGCGCGGACCTGGTGGGCGCCGCGCTGCCCATCGTGTGGGTGCACCAGGAGCTGCGCCACGAGTTCACCGTCGGCTCCATCGTGCGCGCCGACGAGCCGCGCGAGATGACGCTGGCCTGGGACGGCACGCCGCTCGGCGTGAAGGTGGCCGACACGAAGAAGATAGACGTGCCGGGCCGCGGGGAATTCACGGTGACGCAGACGCAGGCGCTGGAGACCGACGGGCAGCGCCGCATCATCGCGCAGTTCTCCGCCAGGCTCGACGCGCGCCAGGACTTGAAAGGCCTGGTACGGCTGTCGCAGGGCGAGTTCACCACGCAGGTGCGCGGCAACACGCTCACGCTGTACGTGAACCAGGACGTGGTCGGCGACGTCACGCTGACGCTGGACGCCGGGCTGCGCAGCGCCGGCGGCGACAAACTACCCGAGCAGGTGTCCGTGCCGCTGGCCTTCACCAGCGCGAAGCCGCAGGTGCGGTTCGTCGGCAAGGGCGTGATCCTGCCCGACGCGGCGCGTCTCACGGTGCCGTTCGAGGCGGTGAGCGCGCGCGCCGTGCGCGTGACGGCGATGCAGGTGTTCGAGGACAACATCCCGCAGTTCCTGCAGGTGAACAAGCTCGACGGCCAGCAGGAGCTGGGCCGCGTCGGCCGCATCCTGTGGCGCAAGACGCTGCCGCTGGCCTCCCCCGTGCCCGGTAGATGGACGCGCTACGAGCTCGACGTGACGGAGCTCATGAAGCAGCACCCGGGCGGTCTGTTCCAGCTGCGACTGTCGCTCGCGCCCGGCGATGCGCTGTGGACCTGTCCGGACGGTGAAACGCAGGGTGAATCCACGACCCAGAGCGATCCGGAGCTCAAGAACCAGGAAGACGGCGACACCTCCGACCCCACGAACTGGGACTACTTCCAGGAATATTTCGACGGAGAATCCATCGACTGGAACCAGCGCGACAACCCCTGCAACGCCGCCTATTTCCGCTACGCGCAGGGCATCCGCGCCGCTCGCAACCTGCTGGCCTCCAACATGGGGCTCATCGCCAAGCGCGGCGAGGACGGCAAACTACTGGCCGTCGCGACCGCGCTCGACTCCTCGCAGCCGCTGTCGGGCGTGAAGATCGACGCCATCAGCTACCAGAACCAGGTGCTGGCCTCGGCCAGCACGGACCGCGAGGGCGTGGCTACGTTCGCCGTGAAGGGCCAGGCGTTCGCATTGATCGCGACGCACGAAGGCCGCAAGGGCTACCTGCGCGTCACGCGCGGCGGCGCGCTGCCCGTGAGCCACTTCGACGTCGGCGGCGAGAACATCGTCGGGGGGTTGAAGGGCTACCTGTACGGGGACCGCGGCGTCTGGCGCCCCGGCGATTCCATCTACCTGACGCTGGCGCTGCAGGACAAGCTGCGGACGCTGCCCGCCAACCACCCGGTGACGGTGGAGCTGCGCAACCCGCGCAATCAACTCGTGCAGACGCTGACCAACACCACGCCCGTGGGCCAGTTCTACGCCTTCGAGTTCAGGACGGCGCCCGACGCGCTCACCGGCGACTGGACGGCGACGGCGCTGGTGGGCGGCACCACGTTCGCGAAGACGCTGAAGATCGAGACCGTGATGCCGAACCGGCTCAAGATCGACCTGCGGCTGGGCGACAGTGAGGTGCTCGACAGCACTCCCCTGAGGGGCGGCGTCGACGCGCAGTGGCTGTCCGGCGCCAACGCCGCCAACCTGCGCGCCGCCATCGAGCTCACGCTGCGGCCCACGGCCACGCGCTTCACGCGCAACACGGACTTCATCTTCGACGACCCGGCGCGCTCGTTCGCGGGCTCGCCGCTGGCGCTGTTCGACGGCGAGCTCGACGAGAACGGCTCGGTGCGCTTCGAGAAGAACCTCGAGCTGCCGAAGGACGTGCCAGGCATGCTGTCGGCCACGTTCGTCACGCGCGTGTTCGAGTCCGGCGGCGCGTTCTCGATCTCGCGCGAGTCGCGCACCATCGCGCCCTTCGACCGCTACGTCGGCCTGCGCCTGCCCAAGGGCGACGTGGCGCGCGACATGCTCATGACGGACCAGAAGCACGTGGTCGAGCTGGCCACGCTCGACGCCGCGGGCAAGCCCGTGAGCGTCGAGAAGATCCAAGTGTCGCTGTACAAGATCGAGTGGAAATGGTGGTGGGACCAGAACGGCGACTCGCTGGCGCAGTACGCGCAGAGCGAGAGCCAGTCGGTGATCCAGCAGGACACCGTGTCCACGAAGGACGGCAAGGGCCAGTGGACGCTCGAGGTGAAATACCCCGAATGGGGCCGCTATCTGGTCCGTGCCTGCGACGTGAGCGGCGGGCACTGCACCGGCCGCGTGTTCTACATCGACTGGCCGAGCTGGGCCGGCACCGCGCGCGACCAGTCCGGCCCCGCGGCGAACATCCTCACGCTCACCGCGGACAAGGAGGAATACCAGGTCGGCGAGACGGCGGTGGTCCAACTACCCGAGGCCAGCCAGGGCCGCGCGCTGCTCACGCTCGAGACCGGCAGCCGCATCCTCGAGCACCGGTGGATAGAGGCACGGCCCAAGCAGAACCGCGTCAGCATTCCGATCACGGCGGACATGGCGCCGAATGTGTACGTCGCGGTGACGCTGGTGCAGCCGCACGCCAACAAGGAGAACGACCGGCCCATCCGTCTGTACGGCGTGATCCCGCTCAAGGTGAGCGACCCGGCGACGAAGATAGTGCCGGTGGTGACCACCGCGGCCGAATGGAAACCCGCCGCCAAGGCTTCCGTGCAGGTGTCCGAGACCGGCGGCCACGCTATGAACTACACGCTGGCCGTGGTCGACGAGGGCTTGTTGGGTCTGACGAACTTCAAGACGCCGAACCTTCACGCCGAGTTCTACAAGCGCGAGGCGCTGGGAATCGCCACCTGGGACCTGTTCGACGAGGTCGCCGGCGCCTACGGCGGCCAGCTCGACCGGCTGCTCGCGCTCGGCGGCAGCGACGGCGCCGACAAGGTGGACCCGGAGAAGAGCAAGTCGCGCTTCCCGCCGGTGGTGAAGTTCTTCGGCCCGTTCGCGCTGAAGGCCGGCGAGAAGAAGACGCACGAGATCCTGCTGCCGCAGTACGTGGGCGCGGTGCGCGTCATGCTGGTGGCGGGCGACGGGCACGCCTACGGCTCGGCGGAGAAGTCCGTGTTCGTGCGCCAGCCGCTGATGATCCTGCCGACGCTGCCGCGCGTGGTGGGGCCGGAGGAGCAGATCACGATGCCGGTGTCGGTGTTCGCGAGTGACCCGTCCATCAAGAATGTCACGCTGTCGATGGAGCTCGACGCGCGGTTCACGCCGGTGGGCGGCAAGACGTCCACCCTCGCCTTCACGAAGCCGGAGGAGAAGCTGGGCTTCCTGGTGTTGAAATCGGGGGCGCGCCTGGGGTCCGGCAAGATCCGCGTGGTCGCGACCAGCGGCAAACACCGCGCCGAGGCCGAGATCTGGCTCGAGGTGCGCAGTCCCAATGCTCCAGTGACGCGCCTGACACGAGGCACGATGCAGGCCGGCGAGAGCTGGAAGGCCGACATCAAGGGCTTCGGGCTCGAGGGCACGCACACCGCCACGCTCGAGGTGTCGTCGCTGCCGCCGTTGAACTTGGACGGCCGGCTGGAGTATCTCATCCATTACCCGCACGGCTGCCTCGAGCAGGTGACCTCGGGCGCGTTCCCGCAGGTCTATCTACCCGCGCTGCTCAACCTCGACCCCCGCCGCCGCGCGGAGGTGGAGAACAACGTGCGCGCGGGCATCGCGCGGCTGCGCGGCTTCCAGCAGCCGAACGGCGGCTTCGTGTACTGGCCGGGCGGCTGGACCACGGACTTCGGGCTCGGCTGGCGCGACGACTGGGGCACCACCTACGCCGGGCATTTCCTGCTGGAAGCGGAGCGCGCGGGCTTTGCCGTGCCGGCCGACATGAAGGCCGCCTGGCTGCGCTACCAGAAATCCGCGGCGCAGCGCTGGGACAGCAGCGCGGCGCGCGGCGCCAACATCAGCGGCGGCATCATCGAGGCCGCGCGCCACTCGCAGGCCTATCGCCTGTTCACGCTGGCGCTGGCGCAGCAGCCGGATCTCGGCGCGATGAACCGCCTGCGGGAACTGCCGTCGATGTCGGCCGGCGAGCGCTGGCTGCTGGCGGGCGCGTACAAGCTCGCGAATCAGCCCGACGCGGCGGCGGCGCTCGTCAAGGGTGACCGGCTGGAGGTGCTCGAGAACGCGTCCTATGAATACACCTTCGGCTCGGTGCTGCGCGACCGCGCGGTGGTGTTGCTGGGCCTGACCTTGATGGGCCGTGACGCCGACGCGGCGCGCTTCATCGACGGCATCTCGGGCGAGCTCGCCGACGGTCGCTGGTACAGCACGCAGTCGGTGGCGTTCGCGCTGGTGGCCGTGGCGCGCTGGGCGCAGGCCAAGCCGCAGGAACCGTATACGTTCGAATATGCGCTGGGCTCCGGGCGTGCGATCAAGGTGGCGGGCAGTACGGCGGTGGTCACGGCTGCGCTGCCGGCGCCGTCGGCGGCCGGCACGCCGCTCGCGATGCGCAACACCTCCGGCCGCGCGCTGTACGCCACGGTTTCGGTGCGCGGCATCGCCAAGAGCGGCGATGAGGATGCGGCCGCGAACGGCCTCGACATCGACGTCGCGTACACCGACGCGAACGGCGCGCCGCTCGCGGTGGGCAAGCTCGTGCAGGGCAGCGACCTGATGGCGGAGATCACCATCCGCAATACCTCGAAGCGGCGGCTGACGAACCTGGCGCTGACGCAGATGGCCCCGGCCGGGTGGGAGATCCGCAACGAGCGCATGGACGGCGGCGACGCGCTCGGCGCCACCACGCCCGCGGAGCCGCGCCGCAACTGGTCCTGGTGGTGGATACCGGACGGCTCGGCGGACGCGACGCACAAGGAGGCCGAGTACGTCGACATCCGCGACGACCGGGTGATGCAGTACTTCAGCCTGCGCGCCGGCGACTCCATCCAGTTCCACACGCGGCTGAACGCGGCGTACCTCGGGCGGTACTATCTACCCGGCACGTCGGCGGAGGCCATGTACGACGCGACCCAGCATGCGCGCCTGAAGGGCCAGTGGGTCGAGGTCGTGAACCGGTGAGAAGATGAAGGCGCCCGTCACAGCCCGAAAGCGGCGGCTGCGCAGGATCGCGGCCGCCGTGGGCGTGGCCGTGCTCGCGGCGGGCATCGCGTTCTGGGCGATGCTGCCGCGGCGGCTGTTCGACGAGCCGCTGTCGTACGTGCTCGAGGCATCGGATGGCACGCTGCTCGGCGCGCGCATCGCGGCCGATGGCCAGTGGCGCTTTCCGCCGCGCGACACTGTGCCGCCCAAGTTCCGCCGCGCGCTGATCGTGTTCGAGGACAAGCGCTTCGAGCGGCATTCGGGCGTGGATGCGCTGGCCCTGGCGCGCGCCGTGAAGCTCAACATCGAGCAGCGGCGCGTGGTCAGCGGCGGCAGCACGCTCACGATGCAGCTGTCGCGGCTGGTGCGCACGTCGGGCGGCGGCGGGACGGAACGCACCGTCGGGCGCAAGTCGCTGGAGGCGCTGCTCGCGCTGCGCCTCGAGCTCGCCTACGACAAGGACGAGCTGCTGGCGCTGTACGCGGCGCACGCGCCGTTCGGCGGCAACGTGGTCGGGCTGGACGCCGCGGCGTGGCGCTACTTCGGGCGCGACGCCGGGACGCTGTCCTGGGCGGAGTCCGCGACCCTCGCGGTGCTACCTAACAACCCCGCGCTGGTGCACTTGAAACGCAACCGCGCGCGCCTGCAACAGAAGCGCGACTTCGTGCTGCGGCGGCTGCACGCGGCCGGCGATCTCACCGCGCTCGACCTTTCGCTGGCGCTGGCGGAGCCGCTGACCGCCGAGCCCCACGACCTGCCCGATCTCGCGCCGCACCTGCTGGACACCCTGCGCGCGCAGTACCCCGGCCGGCACCGCCTCGTCACCACGCTCGATGCGCGCCTGCAGGCCGAGGCGACGCAGCTCGTGCGCGAGCATTCCGCGCAGCTCGGGCGCCAGGGCGTGCACAACGCCGCGGCGCTGATCGTCGACAACACCACGTTCGAAGTGCTGGCGTACGTGGGCAACTCCG
>JBIOZI010000387.1:0-3674 GCA_044871085.1 Steroidobacteraceae bacterium
CAACTTCTTCTACAAGTACTGGTTCGGCGCGCAGCCCTGGGAAGACCCGCAGCAATACTGGAAGCGCTCGCCGCTGTCGCTGGTCGGAAACGTGAAGACGCCGACGATGCTGTTGACGGGCGAGGCCGACTACCGCACGCCGATCGGCGAGTCGGAGCAGTTCTACCAGGCGCTCAAGCTGCGCAAGGTGGATACCCTGATGGTGCGCATCCCGGAGGCCTCGCATGGCATGACCGCGCGCCCGTCGAATCTCATCGCCAAGGTGGATAACATCCTGGCCTGGTTCGCGCGCTATCGGAAGGACTAGTGAAATTCGCGATTCTCGGCGCCGGCGCGCTCGGCACCATCCTCGGCGCGCACCTCGCGCGCGCCGGCCACGAAGTCGTCATGATCGCGCGCGGCGAGCGTGCGCGCACGCTGCAGCGGCAGGGCCTGGTGCTCAACGGGCTGTCCGACCTCAAGGCGCGGCCCAACGTCATCGACGACCCGCTGAAGCTGCGTGAGACCGGCACCCTGATCGTCGCGACCAAGGCCATCGACACCATCAAGAGTCTCGAGACTCTGCGGCACCTGCAGATCGACAACGCGTTCTCGGTGCAGAACGGCGTGCTCAAGAACGAGCTGCTGGCGCGCGTCTTCGGCTTCTCGCGGGTGATCGGCGCGATGGCGGATTTCTCGGGTGAGCTGCTGGCGAACGGCGAGGTCAAGTTCACGCGCAACGTAGGTTTGCACCTGGGCGAGGAGAAGGGCGGCATGACCCCGAGGGTCGAGCAACTCGTGCAGGCCATCGACTCCGCCGGTGTGCGCTGCACGGCGGCGTCCAACATCCGTACGCGCGAGTGGTCGAAATTCGCAGGCTGGATCGCGCAGTTTCCGCTGGCCGTGCTCACGCGCCAGATCACCTGGAAATTCCTCATGGACCCGCGCAGCGCGGAGGTCATGGTGCGCATCGTGCGCGAAGCGGCGGCGCTGGCGGCCGCGCTGAAAGTCGAGCTGCTCGACATGCCGCCGATTCCGGTGCCGAGCGTCGTGCATGCGAGCGACGCGCAGGCGGTGGAGATCATCCGCGGCATCGGTGAGAAATTCCGCGACACCGCGCCCGAGCACCGCATGTCGGCGCAACAGGACGTGCTGCGCGGCAGCCGCCTCGAGCACGAGGAGACGCTGGGCTTCGCGCTCGAGAAGGCGCGCGAGCTCGGTGTGCCCATGCCGACGCTCGAAACCTGTTACCGCATCGTCTGCGTGGCCCAGTCGTGAAGAGAGCTCGAGCCTTGAACAGAACACCGCATCCGGTTTGCACGTGGATCGTGGCCGCCGCCTGCGCCGCCTGCGCCGCCTGCGCCGCCTGCGCCGCCTGCGCGGCCTTCGCGGCCGGGGCCGCGGCGGCCGACACGCGCGTGGCCGCCAGGGCCAAGAAGCCGCCCGCGGCCGCGCCCGCCAGCGTGCCGGCGCCGGCGCCCGCTCCGGTCGTTCCGCCCGTGCCGCCGCCGCCGCTGATCGACCCGCCGGCAATCGATGCGGCATTGAAGGCGCTGGTCGACGGCCGGCAGATCGTCGGTACTTCGGCACTGGTGTACGAGCGCGGCAAGGAGGCGTATTTCGGCGCCTTCGGCTTCGCGGACCGTGAGAACAACGTACCGATGGCGCGCGACACCGTCGTGCAGATCTTCTCCATGACCAAGCCCGTGACGGGCGTCGCGCTGATGATGCTCTACGAGCGCGGCAAGTTCGGGCTCGACGACCCGCTGGCGCGCTATCTACCGGAGTTCAGGGACGCGAGAGTCTTCGCCGGGCTCGACGTGGGCGGGCAGCCGCGGTACGAGCCGCCCAGGCGCGCCGTCACCGTGCGCGACATCCTGCGGCATACCGCCGGCCTGACGAGCGGCGAGAGCGACACGACGCCGGTGGGTGTCATCTACCGCACCCTCGATCCGCGCAATCCCGCCAACGCGCTGCCGGAGCTGTGTGCGAAGCTCGCGCAGGTGCCGCTGGCCTATCAACCCGGCGCGCGCTGGCTGTACAGCGACGCCGTCGACGTGCAGGCCTGCCTGGTGCAGAAGATCTCGGGCGTGCCCTTCGACGAATTCCTCGCGCTGCACATCTTCAAGCCACTGGGCATGACGAGCACGCGCCACACCATCCTGCCCACCGACCCCGACCGGCCGCGGCTGGCCGCGCTCTATGTGCGCAATGCCGACGGCAGTTTCGCGCGCGCGCCGGACGCCGAGGCCTACCGCTTCGTGGGTACGGCCTGGCCGCAGAAGCCCGGTGCCTTCGGCCTGGTGTCGACGCTCGACGATTACATGAAGTTCGCGCGCATGCTGCTGGCCAACGGCAAGCTCGGCCGCGCGCGCATCCTCAAGCCCGAGACCGTGAAACTCATGGCCACCGACGCGATGCCCCGCGAAGTGATCGACAAGTCATGGCTGCCGTCGAAGGGGCAGATGGGCTTCGGCATCGACTTCGCGGTGCGCACCGCGCCGCCCAAGGACGCCAGCGAACCGTCGGGGGCGGTCGGCGAGTTCTTCTGGGACGGCAAGGCCAGTACGCTGTTCTGGGTCGACCCGAAACACGATCTCGCCGCCGTGTTGTTCACGCAGATGCAGCCGTTCGACAAGGTGAAGCTGCACAAGACCTTCCGCGACGCGGTGTATCGCAACGATCCGGTTGCGCTGGCCCACTAGGATGACGCCATGACCCGGCCTCTCGGATTCGGATTCATCGGCGCCGGCGCGATCGCGAATTTCCATGCCCGGGCGGTGGCCGCCGCGCGCGGCGCGCGCGCCATCGGGGTCGTGAGTCGGCGGCGCTCCACGGCCGAGGCCTTCGCGCAGGAGCATGGCCTGGGTTTCGCATCGGACAGCGTGCCGGAGTTGTTGAAGCAGCCCGGCCTCGACGCCGTGTGCATCACCACGCCGTCCGCGTTGCACCTCGAGCCAGCGCTCGCGGCCATCCGCGCCGGCAAGCACCTCATGATCGAGAAGCCGCTCGATTCGACCGTGGAGGGCACCGACCACATCCTGCAGGAGGCCGAGAAAGCCGGCGTTCGCGTGGGCTCGATCTTCCAGGCGCGCTTCGGCGACGCCGCGCGGCAGGTGAAGGCCGCAGTGGACGCCGGGCGCTTCGGGCGCATGGTGCTCGCGAGCTGCTACGTGAAGTGGAATCGCACCACCGAGTACTACACCGGGTGGAAGGGAAAGCTGTCCGAGGATGGCGGCGGCGTGATCATCAACCAGGCCATCCATGGCGTGGACCTGCTGCAATGGTTCGCCGGCATGCCCGTCGAGGTGTTTGCCTGGACCACCCGGCGCGTGCACCGCATCGAGTCCGAGGACACTTGTGTCGCCGCGCTGAAATTCGGCAGCGGCGCGTTCGGCACCATCGAAGGCACCACGGCCACCTGGCCCGGCTGGTCGCGCCGCATCGAGCTGTGCGGCGAGCACGGCGCGGTGATCATGGAAGACGACGACATCACGCGCTGGGACTTCCGCGTGGCGCGCCCCGAGGACGAGAAGATCCGCAGCATCCGTGACGCGGCCATGGGTTCCGGCGCCGCCGCGCCCATGAACATCAAGATGGAAGGGCACCAGCGGCAGATCCAGGATTTCATCGACGGCATCAACGAGCGCCGGCCGTTCTTCATCGAGGGGCGGGAGGCGCGCAAGGCCATACAA
>JBIOZI010000388.1:0-5384 GCA_044871085.1 Steroidobacteraceae bacterium
GTGGAACGAGCCGTCGAGCTGGCCGTAAGAATCCTGCCAGATGGGCAGTTTGATACAGCAGTCCGACTGGCTGATCAGGTACTTCTCGCGCCAGTTGTACGCCAGGCGTGCCGAGAACTTGCCGTGCTCGTACATCGCGATCGCGTTGTAACTGGTCTTCGAATAGCCCTCGAGCGGCAGATCCGTGAACGTGATGCGCGTGTCCTGCTGAGTGGTGCCGTCGCCGCCGCCATCCGACTTGAGGTTGGAGTTGGTGATGCCCTGGTTGTCCACGTACGTGAAGTTGACCTGGTATCCAAACCCGCTCCACGCACCCGGCAGGAAGTCGAGGAACGACTGGTACGCGATCTCGAAGCCCTTGAGCTTCGCACCGTCGCCCGTGATCGGACCATTGATGGCCACCGAACGCGTCACCCCGTTGTTGGTGAAGTCGCGCAGGAAGTTGCCGTACTGGATGTAGTCGTTGAACTTCTTGTAGAACACCGCTCCCGTGAGGGAACCGGTGCTCGAGAAGTACCACTCGTACGTGAGATCGAGCTGGTCGGCCGTCGTCGAACCCAGCGACGGATTACCCGCGCTCGCCGTGTACGTCGGGTTGAACGCGATCGGCAAGCTGTTGCAGTCGCCCGGGGTCGAGTACGTGACCGAACCGTTGGTGCAGCTCGGCTGCTCCATCGACACGCCGACGTAGTTCTTGTACAGACCCATGTCCGGACGCGCCATTGCGCGCGATGCCGCGAAGCGGATGAACTGGCTGTCGGTGAGACCGAAGCGCAGGTTCAGGCTGGGCAGCACGTTGGAGTGATCTCCACCACCGCTTTGCGAGAAATTCGCGCCGTTCATGAATCTCGCGTCGTCATCCGACGTGAGGAACGTGACCGGGACGTTCTGCCCCGGAGCCGGCGGATTCGGCCGGGTAAAGGTTGGGAAGGCGACGCCGCCCAGGGCATTCACCTCCGTCTTCACGAAGCGCACTCCGACGTTGCCGCGGACACTGACGTTGCCGATCTTCGTTTCGTCGTTGCCGAATTTCAGCATCACGTACGCGGCACGAGTGTCTTCCGTCACGTTCTGCTGCTCGACCGGGCAATAGAGCGTGCCGGGGACGACGTCGCACTTGACGATGTCGGTGGCGAGCGCGCCGCCCGGCGCCGGCGGCGTCGATGAGCGCTGGGCAAGCGGTATCCACGAGCGAGCGCGGCCCGCGAACGTATCGATGGTCGTCTGGTAGTCCTTGGCGATGAACATCGCCGGATGCAGGTATGTGCCACCCTCGAATACGCCGCCACCGAGGAAGCTCGAGCCCCAGTCGTGCGCTTCATACGTGGTGTTCCACGGGGTCTCGTTCAGGAAGAAGTTCTGTCCTGCCGGAATGCCCCAGACCGGGCCGATGGCGCCCCAGTTGTAGGTGGACCAGTTGATGTCCTGCTCGCGCTCCGCTTCGCGCACGCCGATGCGCAGCGAGTCGAACCAGCCGTCGCCGAGCTTGATGTCCATGTCGATGCGCCCGGCAACCTCGGTTCCGGAGCTGTCCTCGAAATGCTCCATGACCCATTCGTGGAACCAGTTCTGCGCATCCGCGAAGCCGCCGGGCGTGAAGCCCCAGCCGGCCGCCGGCGTGAAGCTGAACTTGGGACGGCCGCCGGACAGATCCAGATGGGTGTCGGCGAACGTCTTGTCATTCATGCTGTTGTCGAAGTTGTGAACTTCGGCATCGATGTACTGGACATCGAAGTTGAGCCCGATGCGGTCGTTCACGTCCCAGCGCACGTTGAGCGAGGTGTCCTTCGTCGTGTTGATCTGCGACGAGTAACGCGTGTCGGCACCTAGGCCCGATCCGCGCGTCGTGGATTCCACGCAGGGACCCGGCGTGCCGGTGCCGATATACGGCGAATTGCAGGCCCAATTGAGGTATCCCTGGCCGTAATCGTATCCATTCGGATGCGCGGTCTGCGCATTCTGGCCGGGGCTGTTCCATGCGGCGGTGGTGTCGGCCAGCACGCCTCTCATGAACACGCCGTTGCTGTCGAATTCGAACGGCGCGGTGCCGTTGGCGAAGTACGCGGTCTGCGAAGTGTTGACGAGATCCTGCGCGGACTGCGCGGATGCGCCCAGATCCGAAGTGAGCGAGTGCTCGTTCCACTTGTTGTCGTACTTCGAGCGGTTGAACTGCAGCGTGGCGAGCAGCTTGTCCTCCGGGCTCTTCCACTGCGCGGCGAAGGCGAGACCGGTGCGCTTGCGGTTGTAATTCTGGTCGCGGATGTCGATGCCGTCCGGCACCCACTTGGTGCCGCCGCCGAAGTCCGTGACGTTCAGGTTGTTGAAGAAGCGGCCGATCTGCACACCCTGCGAACGCGCCCGCACCGACGAGAAGGCGGCGTTGCCCATGAGGCCGAATTCGCCGATGCCGGTGTCCCAGCGGTTGCTGATGATGAACGAGCCCGAGGGCTTGGCTTCTTCCGAAAGGTCGCCGTAACCCATGTCGCCCGAGATGGCGAGCACGAGACCTTCCGAATCGAACGGCACGTGCGTGCGCAGGTTGACCGTACCGGCGATGCCGCCTTCGATCATGTCGGCGGTGGCGTTCTTGTACGTATCCACGCCGGCCATGAGCTCGGGCGAGACGTCACCGAACGACAGGCCGCGCGAGCTGTTCGCGTTGAAGCTGTCGCGGCCGTTGAACTCGCTGCGCACCTGCGGCAGGCCGCGGATGACGACGCCGGAGGGCTCAGCGGAAAAGTGCGTGGTGTCGGAGGCGCCGGAGAAGCGCGTCACGGTGATGCCCGTCACGCGTTGCAGGGCTTCCGCGACGCTCTTGTCGGGGAAAGCGCCGATGTCGGATGCGGTGATCGAATCGACGACCGTATCCGCGTCTTTCTTGATTTCCTGCGATGTCTGCAGGGCCTTGCGAATGCCGGTGACGAGGATCTCGGTGAGCTCGTCGTCGGTTTTCGGCTTGGCTGTGCTCGTACTGCCAGCGTCCTGTGCTATGGCGAGTGGCGCCAGGAGGCTGGCACCGATTGCGAGTAAGGATAATTCAGTCGCGCGCGAACGCTTCGCGCCTGCGGATTCACGCCGCAGCTTCTTTGATGCTTTGGACACTGCAATGCCCCCCCATGTATAGAAACGTCTTACGGTCTCAAGTAATTCGATAACCGATTGTTAGAATTTTTTTGGAGTTTAGCGGGATCGCTACCACACGCAAGAGCGGTTTTGCCAATAGTTGTAGGCGGGCCGCATGTCTCTTCGGGACATATTTTGTCGCCCCATGAACAATTACGAGAGATTGGAAATGGCCCCAGGCAGTGATCAACAGCGCCTCCAGGCCATTGTTTCTCTTGTAGATTCCGGCAACCTCGACGCCGCTGCCGAGGCCGCCTCCCGGATCGCGGACAAAGACATCGGGAACGCGGCCTGGCGCCGGATCGCGGCCGCGAATGCAAATATGCAACGCTTTGGCGCGGCGCGATTTGCGCTCGAACGAGCGCTGCAAACCCACCCCGGATCGCGCGATTTGCGCCTCGAACACGCCCTGCTCCTCGAGCGCGAGGGCCTTGCCGACGAGAGCCGCGCCGAGCTCGAACAGCTCGCCGGCGAAGCGGTCGACTCGCCACAGTTGTTAGTCCATCTCGCGCGCGCGCTGCGCTTCGCCGGACGCGAAGACGAGGCCGAGCAGCACGTGGTCACGGCATTGCAACGCTGGCCGCTCGATCTGGCGGCGCACCGGCTGCTCGCCGAGCTGCGCTACCGCGCGGGCGCGGGCGCAGAGTGCACGGCGCCGCTCGAGGCGGCGATCGCGCGCTTCCCGCAGGAGTTGCAGCTGCGGCTGGTCGCGGCGGAACTGCTGCGCAATGCGGATGCCCCCCGGCGCGCGCTGGCGCTGCTCGAAGAGGGCCTGCGCCGCGCGCCGGGCGCCACGGCGTTCGAGACCTCGATCGGCGTCGTTCTCGGTGACCTCGGGCGCGTCGCCGAGTCGCTGGCCTATCTACGCAGCGCGTGCGCGCGCGCGCCGGAGTCGGTGCCGATGAAGCGCAACCTGCTGCCGGCGCTGTTGCGCGCCGGCGAGGCGCAGGAGGGGCTGCGTCTCGCGGACGCGCTGCTGGCGGGCGCGCCCGACGACCAGCAGCTGGTGGCGCACCGCGCGACCGCCCTGCGCCTGGCCGGCGACGCGCGCTACGCCGCCCTGGTCGACCATGCACGGCTGGTGCGCCGGTATTTTCCCGCGCCGCCCGCGGGTTTCGCGGACATCGCGGCGTTCAACCTGGCGCTGGCGCGCGCCTTGGAACCGCTGCATCGCTCGGGCGTGCGCCCGCTCGCGCAGAGCGTGCGCGGCGGCACGCAGACCGAGCGCAACCTGCCGGCCTGTGAGCCGCTGGTCGCCGCGTTCCTCGCCATGATCGACGGCCCGATCCGCGACTACATCGCCTCGCTCGATGCCGCGAACGCCTGGCACCCGACCGACCGGCGCAAGTGCTCCAACTATCGCATCGCCGGCTCGTGGTCGGTGCTGCTGAGACCCGGCGGGCATCACACGAATCACGTGCATCCCCAGGGCTGGATCAGCTCGGCGTACTACGTGGACATACCGCCGGTGGACGACGCGGCGCGCGGCGGCTGGCTGCAGTTCGGCGCCGCGACTCCGCCGGTGCCGGGCTGCGGGCCCGAGCTGTTCGTGAGACCCGAGCCGGGGATGCTGGTGCTGTTTCCATCGTTCATGTGGCACGGCACCGTGCCCTTCCAGAAAGGCGAACGCCGCCTGACGGCGGCGTTCGACCTCGTCCCGGGCTGAGCCGGAAACTAACTACTTAGGGTTGCCCTTCGCGAGCGTGGCCGGATCCGTGGCGAGTTTGTAGAGATACTCCCGGCGGGCGTCGCTGCCCTCGGCCAGCGTGGCGAGCTGCTTGCGCTGCTCGGGCGTGAGCGGGAATTCCGTGTAGCCGCGGTCCACGAGGCAGGATTTGAGCGCATCCGTGCGCAGGCGCTGGATCGCCAGTTCCTGCGCCCGTTGTTGATTCGCCGCGCGTGACACGAAATCGGGGCTCGCGCTTTCGCGATACACGTTGCCGCTGGTCGGAACCGCGGTGCCCGGCGCCGGTGGGGTGCCGCCCGGGACCACGGTGGGGAGATTCGGCACGGAGCTGTTCCTGCCGTTGATGCCCCCGGCACTGTTCGCGACGCTGTTTTCGGGATGGGAGCTCGCAGCCAGGACCGCGCACTGGGCCCCGTCGAGACGGTACTCCGACATGGACACGCCTTCCTTGCCCCAGGAAGTGGTGGGCCCGCTCGTGGCACAGGCGCACAGCAGCGGCAAGATCAGCGCTGACGAGAGAATGATCTTCATGTGACTCTCCTTGCCGAGCGGAAGCCGGCTGCGCCGCGGCGCG
>JBIOZI010000389.1:0-5718 GCA_044871085.1 Steroidobacteraceae bacterium
ATGCAGGGGGCGGGCGCGCACGCTGTGCGGGTTGCCCATCGGGCGGGTGGGGCGCGGGCACGCGCATCGCGCGTGTTGCCCATCGGTTCCGCCCTTTCAGTCGCGAATGGGCGTCGTTTGGATGGCCGCCGCGAACGGAGTCAGGGGTGGGGCAGCGGGAGTGGTGAGGGGAAGTGGGGCCGTGGGGGCAACCCGGTCGCCGCTCCGTGCCTTGCGCTCAGGGAGCGGCGGTGATGTGGGGCGGTGAGGGCGGAGCCCGATGGGCAACACGCACACTGCGCGTGTCGGGGGTCGCGGGCGCCCGATGGGCAACCCGCACGGCGTGCGCGCACGTCGGCGCACGGCTTCGAGCGGGCGCGCGTGCCGGAGGCTCGCCGGCCGGCAGGCGTGCTGTGGGAAGAGAAGAGGCGCGGGCCCGAGGGGCATCGGGCGCGGAGGTGTCGGGTGGGAGGCGCGCCTGCGGGTGTCAGTCGCGCGGGAGTGGCTGGATGCGGCGGGGGTGGTGGTCGCGCACGGAGAGGGGGACGGGTTTGAGGTCCCAGATGATGCCGAGCCAGGACATGAGTTTGAGGAGGTAGTAGGTCATGTCGATCTCCCACCAGTAGAAGCCCTGGCGTGTGGAGCTCGGATAGTGGTGGTGGTTGTTGTGCCAGCCCTCACCGAGTGTGATCAGGGCGAGAAACCAGTTGTTGCGGCTGGAATCGCCGGTTCTGTAGCGCTGGCGGCCAAACACGTGCGACAGCGAGTTGATGGTGTACGTGCCGTGCGAGCACAGCACCGTCGAGACGAAGAAGCCCCAGATGAGCATCTGCCAGCCGTTGGTGCCGAGCCCCGGCGCGTACTTCTCGAGCGCGACGCCGAGGAAGAACATGGCGACGGCCAGCAACACGGGGACGATGATGTCGAAGCGGTCGAGCCAGCGCAGCTCGCGGAAATTCAGCAGGTCGCGCACGCGCTTGAGGTCGGGCGCGAAGCCCTTCTTCGACAGGAACCAGCTCATGTGCGCGCGCAGGAAGCCGTGCTGGATGGGCGAGTGCGCGTCTTCTTTCTTGTCCGAGTACTGGTGGTGATCGCGGTGATGCGCGGCCCACCAGATGGGCCCGCGCTGCACCGCCGAGGAACCGAGCACGCCGAACAGGAACTGCGCCACGCGTGAGGTCTTGAAGGACTTGTGCGAGAAGTAACGGTGATAGAACCCGGTGATCGCGAACATGCGGATGAAATAGAACGCCACGCACACGATGACCGCGATGGGGCTCCAGCCGACGACCAGCACGAACAGGCACGCCGCGTGCATCAGGATGAAGGGCAGCGTGCGCAGCCAGTCGATGCCGTCGGGCCCGGAATGACGTGCCTGCGCGTCGAAGGTCGAGGACCGGCTCGTATCGAACCAGTGCAGCAATGCGCGCCCGAGCCGGGTCACCGGATTGGTGGAGATTTGAGTGTCGATGCTCATGTCGTTGAACAGAATCCCATGGAGCTACGCCGTCGTGAAAACGGCGGATGCAGCGAAGACCGAATGTTTTCGCATTCGGCCTCCAGGCTGCCCTGATGTGGGTCGCGTTTAGGAAGCGCTGCCGAGTGCGGCAGTTCGCTGTTCCAGCGCCGCGATGCGTTCCTCGAGCGGCGGGTGGCTCATGAACAGGCGCTGCACGCCCTGGCCGATGCTGCCGTCGATTCCGAACGCCCGCAGCTGTTCCGGCAACTGCTTAGGGGAATGCGCGCGCTTCAGCGCTTCGAGCGCGCCGATCATCGCCGCGGTGCCCGCGAGATACGCGCCGCCCGCGTCCGCGCGGAATTCGCGCCGGCGCGAGAACCACGCGACGATCATGCTCGCGAACAGGCCCAGCACCAGCTCGGACGCCATGACGATGAGGAAATACGCCATGCCCGGGCCACGGCTGTCCGAGTTGCCGCGCATCGCGCTGTCGATGAGGCCGCCGATGATGCGCGCGAGGAAGATCACGAAAGTATTGAGAACGCCCTGGATGAGCGTGAGCGTGACCATGTCGCCGTTGGCGACGTGCGCCACTTCGTGACCGAGCACGGCCTCGACTTCGTCACGGCGCATCGAGCGCAGCAGGCCGGTGCTCACCGCGACCAGCGCGGAATTCTTCTTCGGGCCGGTGGCGAATGCATTGGGCTGCGGCGAATCGAAGATGCCGACCTCGGGCATGCCGATGTGGGCCTTCTCGGCGTGGCTGCGCACCGTGGCGACGAGCCAGGCTTCGGTCTCGTTCTGTGGCCGGTCGATGACGCGCACGCCCATCATCGTCTTGGCCATCCACTTGGAGATGGCGAGGGAGATGAAGGCGCCGCCGAAGCCGAAGATGGCCGCGAAGACGAGCAGGCCCTGGTAATTCGTGCCGCGCCGCGCGAGGTAGTCGTCGAGGCCGAACACGTGGATGACGGCCGTCAACAGCAGGATGACGGCAAGGTTCGTGGCGATGAACAGGCCGATGCGTTTCATGGACTTGAGTGTCAACTCCGATGTGCGTTGCGAGGGATTCCGCGCCAGTTCTGGTGGCGACTGCGGGGAAATCAACCCTGCACGATATGTTTTGAATCAGGCGCTTAGGATGTATTCGACGATGCCCTGGATGTCGTCCAGCGCCAGCCTGAAACCCGGGAAACCCGCGAGCCTCACACCGGCCGGGACGGCCACCGCGGCGATCGTCGGATCGTCCACCGCGAGCGGCGTACCCACGCCGCGAAATACTTCGACACGCCGGAGCCACTCGAGTTGCTTGAAACCCTCGACGAGCACGACGTCCACCGGGCGGAGGTGCCCGAGCAGGATCTGCAGGCTGGCCGGCGTGCTGGAAGCGGAGATGCGCGCCCAGCCGCGATCCGAGGCGACGATCACTTCCGCGGCGCCGGCGGCGCGGTGGCGGTAGCTGTCCTTGCCCGGGGTATCGAGCTCGATGTCGTGGTGGTGGGTGTGCTTGATGGTGGAGACGGTGAGCCCGCGCGCCTGCAGGGCGGGAATCAGCGCCTCGATGAGCGTGGTCTTGCCGCTGCCCTGGGATCCGACGATGGCAACGACGCGCATTTCACGTTCCAGGGCCCGTATCTAACTATCAGTAGTCTTGGACTTCTTCTTCGTCGTCGAGATCGTCGTCGTCGTCATCATCGTCCTCGTCTTCATCGTCGTCGAAGTCGTCGTCTTCCTCTTCGTCGTCCTCATCGGCGTCGTCGGACCAGCCTTCCGGCTCGACGGTGGGCTCCAGGTCCAGCTCGTGCCAGGTGTCGAGATCGAGCTCCTCGGTCTCCCCATCCAGGTATTCGATTTCGACCAGCTCGTTGTCCTCGTCGACGGACAGAACGCGGAAGGTTTCGTCCTCTTCCTTGTTCTCGTACCACTTGCCGGTAACCGGTGCGTATTCTCTGCCCACAATGCTCGCCTCTGTCTGGGAGGCGAGAGTTTAGGGGCTGCATGCGAATGCGGCAACGGTATGTATTGCGTAAGATCGCGCCAGTCATGAGCATCGCCCATCCCCTAACTCGCGCGCGCCGCATCGTCGTCAAAGTCGGCTCGGCGCTGCTCGTCGATCAATCGAATGGTCAGGTCAACAGACCCTGGCTCGAGACACTGATCGACGACCTGCTGCGCCTGCGTGCGCGCAAGCAGGAGGTCGTGCTCGTTTCCTCAGGGGCAATCGCACTGGGACGGCGCGAGCTCAAGCTGGCCCCGGGGGCGCTCAAGCTCGAGGAGAGCCAGGCCGCCGCCGCGGTGGGGCAGATCGCGCTGGCTCACATTTATAAGGAGTTGTTCGCCCGCTCCGGCGTCACGGTGGCACAGATACTGTTAACACTCGAGGACAGCGAGCGCCGGCGTCGCTATCTCAACGCGCGCGCGACGCTCTCGGAGCTGCTAGGGCTCGGGGCGCTTCCAGTCATCAACGAGAACGACACGGTCGCCACCACCGAGATCCGCTACGGGGACAACGATCGCCTCGCGGCACGAGTCGCGCAGATGACGAGCGCGGACTGCCTGCTGCTGCTGTCGGACGTCTCTGGCCTGTACACCGCCGACCCCAATCTCGATCCTGGCGCGCGCCTCATTCCCGAAGTGCGCGAGATCACGCCCGACATCGAGGCGATGGGGGGCGGCTCGGCCTCCGCGGTCGGCTCGGGTGGCATGGCGACGAAGATCGCCGCTGCCAAGATCGCCACCGCCGCGGGCTGCGCGATGGCCATCGCCGCCGGCGCGCCGTTGCATCCGGTGCGGCGGATCGAAGAGGGCGCCGAATGCAGTTGGTTCCTGCCGGCCTCGAATCCCGAAAACGCGCGCAAGCAGTGGATCGCGGGCGCACTGCGCCCCACGGGTGCCATCACCATCGACGCTGGCGCGATGCAGGCGCTGCGCTCGGGCAAGAGTCTGCTGCCCGCGGGGGTCACCGCCGTCGGCGGACGCTTCTCGCGCGGTGACACCGTCAGCGTGCTCGACCGCGACGGCATGGAAATCGCGCGCGGCATGATCGCCTTCAACGACCGCGACGCGACGCGCATCATCGGCAAGCGCAGCGCCGACATCGAAGCCCTGCTGGGCTTTCGCGGCCGGACCGAAATGATCCACCGCGACGATCTCGTGATGCTGCGGCCGGATGTCGCCACCACGGTCTGAAGCCTCATGAACGCCGCCGCCAGCACCTCGCCCGAAATCGCCGCCCTCATGGACCGGCTCGGTCGGGCCGCGACCGAGGCCGCCGGCGTGCTGGCACTGGCGAGCACGGCGGTCAAGAACGATGCGCTCGTGGGGATCGCCGCGGCGATCCGGTCGAGCCGCGATGCCGTGCTTGCGGCGAACGCGCTCGACCTGCAGGCAGCGCGCTCCAAGGGGCTGTCGAGCGCCATGCTCGACCGCCTCGCGCTCGACGCCGGTCGCATCGAGAGCATGGCGCGGGGAGTCGAGGACATCGCGGCACTGGAGGATCCGGTCGGCACCACGATCGCGCACTGGACGCGGCCCAACGGGCTCGACATCTCCCGCGTGCGGGTGCCGCTCGGAGTCGTCGGCATCATCTACGAGAGCCGGCCCAACGTGACCTGCGATGCGGGCGCCCTGTGCCTGAAGAGTGGCAATGCCGCCATCCTGCGCGGCGGCTCGGAGAGCGCGCACTCGAGCCGCGCCATCCATGCCTGTCTCGCGGCGGGGCTGACGGGCGCCGGACTGCCGCCCGCCGCCATCCAGCTCGTGCCCACCACCGATCGCGCCGCCGTCGGCTATCTGCTGTCGTCGATGACCGAGTACGTCGACGTCGTCGTGCCGCGCGGCGGCAAGAGCCTGGTGGCGCGCGTGCAGGCCGAGGCGCGCGTGCCCGTCATCGGGCATCTCGAAGGCGTGTGCCACGTGTACGTGGACCGGGATGCGGACCTGGCGATGGCGCGCGCCATCGTCGTGAACGCCAAGCTGCGGCGCACCGGCGTGTGCGGCTCCGCCGAAACTGTGCTGGTCGATGCCGCCTGCGCGCAGACGCACCTCGCGCCGGTCGTGAAGGAATTGCTCGACGCCGGCTGCGAAGTGCGCGGCGACGCGGCGGTGCAGGAGGTGGACGCGCGCGTGAAGGCGGCCACCGAGCAGGACTGGTACACCGAATACCTCGACGCCATCATCGCGGCGCGGGTGGTCGACGGCGTAGATGCGGCCATCGCGCACATCGCCAAGTACGGCTCGGCGCACACCGAGAGCATCGTGACGGCGAATGCCGCCACGGC
>JBIOZI010000390.1:0-22021 GCA_044871085.1 Steroidobacteraceae bacterium
GGCCTGCCGCGCGTTCTCGAATTCGCCCGCCGTCAACGCGCGCTTGCCCTCGGAGATCTGCGCGGCCAGCGCCGCCGGGACGCGCGCCTCGATCTCGGTGAGCGCCTTGTCGAGCGCGGACATAGGCGCCGCGACGGCGTCGAACTTGCGGCGCTCGAGATCGCCGCCGATCTCGTCGAGCGCCTTGCGGACCGCGGCGAATTCGCCGCCGCCCCATTGCGCGGCGGCGCGCGAATCGAGCTCGAGCACGCGCTTGGAGAGCGCCGTGTGCTGGCCCGCGAGCTCGCCGGCGCGTTTTTCGGCCGCGACGTCGGCGGCGGAGGGCCCGGCGGGCACGTCGAGCGCGGCGACGTCGACTTTCTGTTTGCTCGCGAGCTTGGGCAGCAGGTACGCGACGCCGCCCGTCACCACCACGAGCACCGCCGCGATGAACCAGTTGCGGCGGCGATTGCGCGTACGCTGCTCGCGCAGCACCTGCGCGCGCAGCTCGTCCACCTGCGGCAGCATCTGCGGGTCGATTTCCTCGAGCTCGCGCACGGTGCCGGCGCGCACCGGCTCGTCGTCGGAAAGGATCGCCGGAGTGATGTTCTCGAGGTCGGCGCCGATACGCGCGGCCTGGGTGGCGGTGTCGGCCTGCGGCGTGCCTTCGGCCACGCCGTTCTCGAGGCCGAGCGTGTCCTGCAGTACCGCGCTCATCTCGTCGGCCACGTGCCGCATCGAGGGCGGGCGTTCGCGGCCCTGCTTGGCGAGCAGCCACGAGACCAGCAGCTCCAGGCGCGGCGGAATGGGCTTGACGGGCTTGAGCCGCGGCACCGGCTCGGTGGCGATCTTGCGTGCATCGAACGCCGGGTAGAACGGCGGATAACCGGACAGCAGCTCGTACGCGAGCGCGCCGAGCCCGTAGATGTCGTCGGCGGGACGGGCGGGCTCGCCGGCGAGCTGCTGCGGACTCGCGGAGAAGGGCGAACCCGGCGGCCCGCCGGTGTTGTCGCCCTCGGCGGCGCCGGCACCGAAGTCGGCGAGCAGCGGACGGCCCGCGCCGTCGAGCAGCACGTTGGAAGGCTTGAGGTCGCGGTGCACGATGCGGCGCGAATGCGCGTGCTCGAGCGCCGCGGCGATGTCGATGAGCTTGGGCAGGATCTGCGTGTACGAGGCCCCGCGCAGCAGGCGCATGTCCCCGCCCGTGGCGAGCACCATCGGCAGCACCGTGGCGTCCGGGCCGCGCACCGGCTCGTACACGCGCAGCACGCCGGGGTGATTCAGGCGCGCGGTGAGCGTGAATTCACGCTGGAACACCTGCCAGGCGGGTTCGGAATTGGCGAATTGGGAATAGAGGACCTTGAGCGCGATCTCGGTGTCGCGCAGCTCGTCACGCGCACGCCACACCTCGCCGTATCCGCCGGCGCCGAGTTTCTCTATGAGCACGAAGCGGCCGCACAGCTTTGTGCCAGCCTGGTTCTGGTTTGTCACGGTTGGGAACAGTATCGAATTCTGCTAGCCCGCAGGAGGCGTAACGCTGCTCGTCGCTGTGGTGGTGGCCGGAGCGGCCGGCGGGGGGGCGGCTGCCGCGCCGGCCTCCTCGAGGTAGAGCTTCTTCAGCAGCTTGCGCCATTCGCGATATTGATCTTCGGCCGTGCCGGTGAGGCGCAGCGTGTGCCCCTCCACTTCGACGACCTGCGGCGCGACTTCGGACTGGAAGCTCTGCGTGAGCTCCTTGAGGGCATCGGCGTGCGTGCGCGCGTCCCCGTATTTCTTGATGCCGGACAGCACCGCCGCGATGCCGCCCATGGTGCCGGCGGTGCGCATGGCGTTGTTGATGCGGCAGGCGTCGTAGGTGCTGCAGGAGCCGGGGGCGAAGATGCTGGCCAGCAGCGCGGCCGCGCCCAGCACGGTGCGCGTGCGCGCGCTCGAGCGCGCCCGCATTTCCTTTTCGAGCTCCGTGAAGCTGGTCTGGCGCCAGCTGCCGTACGAGTCTTCCATGTTGTCGTGGAAGCTCGCGTAGTAGTCGTTGACCGTGTCGACCACGGCCGTGTCGCGCTCGCGGATTCTCTCGATGCGCCCGAGCGTCGGGTCGCCGTCGGCCGGCAATCTAACTACCTGCGTGACGCCCTTGGCGTCCACCGCCGTCATGCCCGCCATGGCCTCGGGCGCGAGGTCCGCGGCGAACTTGAGGCTGGCGACCTTGCGGATGTTCTCGCGGTCGAGCGAGGTGAGTTTGTCGCGCGCGGCCACCAGGTCGTTGGCGATTTCGGAATAGACGTTCTGGAACGGATCGCGCGCCTTCATCGAGGCCGTGGTCTTGTACGCGCCGAGGTCTACGAAGCTCTGGTAGCGCTTGTCCTTGATCCACACGCGTCCGGCCGCGTCGGTGGCGGTGATGTCCACGGACAGGAAGCCGCCGTTGGAGTCGATGAGCTCGCCCGTGACGATGACGTCGACGAATTCCGCCGTGTTCGGGATGACGCGCACCGCGCCCCACTGTGACGTGGCCTCGAGCGTCTCGCGCAGCAGCGTCGGGATGTAGCGCGCCTCGGCCTTGCGCAGATCGGGATAGATGCGCTTCTTCGCCAGCGCCTCGTCGTCGCCCTCGAGATTTTTGGGGATGCCCGGATCGAGCACGCGGATGCCCACGTCGAGCAGCTCCGCCTCGGGGATGTGCACCGTGGCCTGCTTGGCCACGATCTTCGGAATCGGCTTCGTTTCAGCGGTGACGCAGCCGGCGAGCGCGAGCGACATCGCCAGCACCGCGCCTCCTGCAAGGAGTTTGAGATTCATGGCATGACCTCTTTCCAACTACTTCCTCTTCCCAACTACTTCGCCGACTTCTTGTAGTCGTTGTATTCCTTCCAGAGCCGCTCCTTGAGTTCCGGATCGGTTTCCTCTTCCGCCGCCTTGCGCAGCCGCCGCGCGACGATGTCGTCGTCGCTGCCGATGGACGGGTTGCGATTGGCGCCGCCGGCGCCGCCGCCGGTGCTCTTGCCCTTGTTGTTGCCCTGTTCGCCGCCTTCGGCGGAGCCGCTCTGGCCCTGCGGATCGGAGCTGGCGCTGCCGGTGCTGCCGGCCGTGCCCGCGGATTTCAGATCGCCCTCTCGGCTGCCGGGTGTACCGCCGGAGCCGTCACCCGAGCTGCCGGAGGAATCCTCGGACCCTTCGCCTTCGGCGGTGCCGCGCGCATCGCGCTCTTTGGCGACGCGCTCCTGTTCTTTCTTCAAGGTCTGGTCGAAGTCACCGAGCGAATCGTCCAGCGTCTTTTCGCCGGCCTGCCGGCGCTCCTCGGAAGTTTGCGCGCCGCCTCCGGGGCCTTCGGGCGTCGAGCTGCCGGGCGCGCCGGATGAGCTGCCATCCGAGCTCGATCCGCCGCCGGCATCACTGGGGACACTGGGAGCCGAGGGTGAAGGCAGGCCAGGCTCGCTGGGCATGCCCGGAAGACCGGCACTGCCGCCGCCGGGAAGTCCGGCGCCGCCACCGGGCATTCCCCCCGGCATTCCGCCCGGCATTCCACCGCCACCGCCGCCAGGAAGCCCGCCACCACTGCCGCCCGGCATGCCGCCACCTCCACTCGGCACGCCGCCGGGAGAGGGCATGCCGCCACCGGAGCTGCCCGATGATGCGCAACCCGCGAGGATCGCCGAGGAGAGAGCGATCAATATCAAATGTGGAGTGCGCATGCGAACCTCCTCCAGGAAGTCGTATTCAGTTGGTACCGGCGCTTTCCGTGCCGGTTCCCGAGAAAAAACTGCGCAGCTGCGAAGACATGCGATTGCATGCGGTCGCTTGCACGCGCGCGATGAAGGGCAAAGGAACTATTGCCCCGACGATGGCGGAAGTTCCAGTGACGTTGGTACCCACGCTACCCGCCGACTTCGCCTGTTTCAAATCCCATATGGTGGCTTCGTAGGCAGACTCCTTCTGCCACCATCCAAAGCCCACGCAGCCGGCACCGCCTGGTGCCGCGCCACAGGCGAGACTGCCGCCGCCGTCGGTCTTGCGCGTGCTGCCGTCGAGCCAGACTACATAACGCACACCGCTCTCTGCGACCTTGTCCGCCACACCGGGCCGCGCGAGCAGCGCGCTCAGCGCCTCGGGTTTTCCGGGCGCGGTGCTCGGCTCGAACCACGGAAACATGTTGTCGACGAAATCGTTGTTGTCGTGAACGGCGACGCCGTGACGGCCATCGTTCAGGCCTTCTCCGACGCAGTCCATGAACTCGTCTTCGGCACCCGCGCCTTCAATCTGCGGCTTGGCGAGGATGACCACGCGTTCGCCCTTCGCGAGTGGGGTGGCGAGCTCGCGGGATTCTTCCACGCGCGCCTGCATGCACCCTCCGAGCATCAGGACTCCGATAAGAGCGGATGTCATGCGGATTGCGTTCATGCTCGAGCTCCCGAGGCGAATGCTGGAAAACCGACGCGCACGTCGAGTATGCCACGGCGCCGCAGCATCACTTTGTGACTGCGTCCCACAGGCCGTTGTTCCCAACTTAATGCGTCGGGGCCATGTTAAAGCGGTAAATCCAGCGCCAGTTGTGGATGAGTACGTAGCGGAGGACGGAAGAGATGCGTCGCGAGCTGCCGCTGGTAGTCGCGATCGTCGGGAAACCCCAGCCGGCGGCATGCAAGGCGAAAACGCTGCCGGATGAGCTGCGCCACTGGCCCGGTGGCGTGCATGCGGGTCCCGAACTCGGGGTCGTTGTCGCGCCCGCCGCGCATGGCGCGGATCACCGACATGACGTGCGCGGCGCGCTCGGGAAAATGCTCGGCGAGCCACTCGCGAAACAGGTCTTTCACCTCGTACGGCAGCCGGACGATCGTGTAGCCCGCAAGCGACGCGCCGGCCTCGCGCGAGGCCTCGAGCACTGATTCGATTTCGTGTTCGGTCAGCACCGGGATGATGGGCGCAACCAACACACCGACCGTCACTCCGGCATCCGCGAGCACGCGCATGGCCTTCAGACGCGCGCCGGCGGCGGCCGCGCGCGGCTCGAGCACGCGTTTCAGGTCGTTGTCCAGTGTAGGAATGCTGAACATCACGCGTGTAAGACCGTCGCGCGCCAGGTCCGCGAGCACATCTGCGTCGCGCGCCACGAGCGCACCCTTCGTGGTGACGGTGACCGGATGGCGGCAGCGCGCGAGCACTTCGAGGATGGAGCGGGTCACCTTGAGCGTGCGCTCGAGCGGCTGATAGGGATCGGTGTTCGCTCCCAGCATGATGGTCGAGCATTTGTACTTGGGCGCCGCGAGCTCGGCTTCGAGCAGCCGCGCGGCGTCGGCCTTGTAAAACAGCTTGGTTTCGAAGTCGATGCCGGGGGACAGGCCGACGTAGGCGTGGCTGGGCCGGGCGTAGCAGTTGTGGCTGACCACACCATTGGCGATGAAATCTTCGGTGCCGGTGGTGATGTCGTAGAGACGCATGGACCTGCCGAGCGGCTGAATGCGCGCGACGGCGAGCTGCGCGGCGCTGCGCACCACCTTGCCGACGAGCTCGCGCCGGCGCTCGCCGGGACCCGCGAGCGCGTTGCCGACCGCGAGATGCGCTCGCCGCACGTGCCCGGCACACGCCGCGGAGACGAATTTCCAGCCGCGGTTGGTGAGGAAGCGATGATCGGCGCCGGTGGTCAGCGTGACGCCGCTTTCGAGCGTGACGCGGAAAGCGGGCTTCACCACGCGCCAATGCGCAAGCACCCGCGTCTTCACGTAGCGGCGACCCCAGCCCACCTTGCGCGTGCCGTAGATCTCGTCGCCCTGCCGGATGGTGGCGAGTGGTTTGGACGAGCCGTCGGCCATGAGGATCTGCGTGTCGCCCGACAGGCAATAAATGCACCCGTGCTCGCAGCCCCGATACGGATTGATGGTCTGGCCGAATCCGATGTCGGGAGAATCGTTGCGGCTGATGATCGAGCGCGCGGGCTCGGCATGCACGGTGGTCTCGAGCGAATCGGGCGGAGGCTCTTCGTACCAGCCGTCGTGCTCGAGAGTCTGTGTGAGTTTGTCGAAGCGGCCCGGCGGCTTCGAGAGAGCGCCGCGGCCTTTGTATGCGTCCGCCATGCACGAACTGTATTTATGTACAGCCCGCGAGTAAATCCAGTTCTCAGCCGGCTGCGATGCTGGATGGTGGCGGTGGTGCCTGGCGGTGGTGCCTGGTCGGGATTCTCGGGATTAGGAAATGGGGACAGGAAATGGGGACATTCCTCGTTTCCGGCTATGCCGCCGGCGGCGCGCAGAAGGGGATGTACCTCTTTGAGGTGTGTCCCCTTTTGCTAGGAAACGAGGAATGTCCCCATTTTCCATTCCCCATTTCCTAATCCCGAGAATCCCGACCAGGCACCGCCCTTCTAATGGACGGGGTCGGGGAAGCGGTCGAGCTTGCGCAGCGCGGGAAACAAGCCCATGTAGCTCGCCACCACGAGCAGCGTACCCAGGCCGCCGAACACCACCGAGCGGATGGTGCCGAACCAGCTCGCGGTGAGCCCCGACTCGAATGCGCCGAGCTCGTTCGACGCGCCGATGAACATCGAATTCACGGCGCTCACGCGGCCGCGGATCGCGTCCGGTGTCTCGAGCTGCACGAGCATGCTGCGCACGAACACGCTCACCATGTCTCCGGCGCCCGCGACCGCGAGCACCAGCAGCGACAGCCAGAAGCTGGTCGACAAGCCGAAGATCACCGTGCACACGCCGAACGTCGCGACTCCGCCGAACATCCAGCGGCCGGCATGCTTCTGGATCGGCCGCATGCCGAGCGTGATGGCGACGATGGCCGCGCCCATGCTCGGCGCCGCGCGCAACCATCCGAGGCCCGTGCTGCCAACGTGCAGGATCTGGTCCGCGAACACCGGCAGCAGCGCCACCGCTCCACCGAACAGCACCGCGAACAGGTCGAGAGAGATCGCGCCGAGCACCGGCTTCTTGCGCCACACGAACACGAACCCATCGAGCACCTGGTGCCAGCGCCAGTCGGCCGCGGCTTGCGCGCGCACCGGCCGCACTCCCACGATGAGCGCCACCGTCGTGATCAGCAGGATGACCGCGACCCCATACGAGCCCTTGAAGCCGAAATGCTCGACGAGAAATCCGGCCGCGAGCGGCCCCGAGATGGTGCCCACCTGGAACAGCACGGTGTTCACCGAGATGGCGCCGGACAGCAGGTTCTTCGGCACGAGATTCGGAGTCATCGCCTGTCCCGCCGGCGCCCAGAACGCGCGCGCGACCCCTAACAAGGCGGCGACGATGAAGCACACCTCGACGTTCGTGCTGCCGGTGAACGTGAACACCAGCAGCGCGACGGCGCCGCCCAGCTCGAGCGTGTACGCACAGGTGATGACGAGACGCCGGTCGAAGCGGTCGGCGATCTGCCCGCCCGGCAGCAGCAGCACCACGAACGGCAGGAACTGCGACAGGCCGATGTAGCCGAGAAACAGCACGTTTCCCGTCAGTTGCCACATCTGCCAGCCGAGCAGCACGTCGATCATCTGCCACGACAGCGTCGCGAACAGGCGCGAGAACGCGTAGCGCGCGAAGTCGGGATGGGACAGTGCCTGCATCGCAGGCGAGGCGGTGATGCTCAAGGGACGCCGCGGAGTTGGGATACCCGCACTTTAACTGGTAAGTTTGCCCGGGTCGGCCTCGGCGGCCGGTTTTATTTTTCATTTCCCTTTTCATTTCCCGGAGGCGGTGCGATGAAGGCGAAAGTCGTTGTCGGTGTCGCGGTGTTGCTGCTGTGCGCTTGCGCCTCACCACCGCCGCCGCCGCAGGCCCCGGCCGCTCCAGCGGCGCCGCCCCTCACCGCGGACCAGCAATTCGCCGCGCTGGCGCAGCGCTACCTGGACGAATCCGCCGCGCAGTCGCCGGTCGGTGCCACCGCGCGCGGCGATCACCGCTTCGACGACAAGCTCACGGACGTCGGCGCCACCGCCTGGCAGGCGCGCGTCGTGTTCGCCGATCTGTACCTTGCGGCGCTCGCAGCCATCGACCGTACTCAGCTTTCGCGCGCCAACCAGGTCGACGCGCTGCTGCTGCAGCACGATCTCGAATTCGACCGCTGGCGCATCCAGACGCTCGAGGAATGGCGCTGGAATCCGCTCATCTACACCGGCATCGCGGGCAACGCATTCTACGAGCTCACCGCGCGCGAGTTCGCGCCGCTGGCGCAGCGCTTGAAGAACGTCGGTGCGCGGCTCGACGAGCTGCCGCGGTTCCTGGCGCAGGTGCGCGAGGTGCTGGTGCCCGCGCGCGTGCCGAAGGTGCACGCCGAAACCGCCGCGAAACAGAACGCCGGCCTCGTTTCGATGCTCGAGCAGCAGATTGCGCCGGCCGTCGACTCGCTGCCGCCAGAAGACCAGGAAAAGCTGCGCGCCAGCATGGCGAAGGCGCGCAGCGCGCTCAACCAGCACCAGATCTGGCTCGACAAGCGGCTCACACCCGAGGCTAAGGGCGAGTTCCGTCTCGGGGCCGAGCTCTACGATCGCAAGCTCGAATTCGCGTTGTTCTCGCCGCTGTCGCGCGCGCAGATCAAGGAGCAGGCCGAACACGAGCTCGCGGCCACGCACGCGGCGATGTACGACATCGCGCGCACCGTCCTCAAGGGCCGCCGTGGCGCGGTGCGCACTCCCGACAAGCCGAGCGACGACCAGCGCCTGCGCGCCATCCGCGCCGCGCTCGAGCTGACGTACGCGGAGCGCCCGGCGCGCGACGCGGTGCTCGACGCCGCGCGCGCCGCGCTGGTCGACACCACCCGCTTCGTGCGCGAGAAGAACCTGGTGACCGTGCCCGACGAGCCCATCGAGATCGTCGAGATGCCCGAATTCCGCCAGGGCGTGGCGCTGGCGTACTGCGACCCGCCCGGCCCGCTCGATGCGGGGCAGAAGACCTTCTACGCCGTGTCGCCGATCCCGGCGAAGTGGACGCGCGCGCAGACCGACTCGTTCCTGCGCGAGTACAACACGCGCTCCATCCACAACCTCACCGTGCACGAGGCGATGCCGGGGCACTATCTACAGCTGGCCCACGCCAACAAGTATCCGTCGCCATTGCGCGCGGTGCTGTCGTCGGGGCCGTTCGCCGAGGGCTGGGCGGTGTACACCGAGAAGGTGATGGTGGACGCCGGCTACATGAACGGCGACCCGCTCATGCGGCTGATCCAGCTCAAGTGGTACCTGCGCACCATCGTCAACGCGCTGCTCGACCAGGCCGTGCACGTCGACGGCATCTCGCGCGATGCCGCGATGAAGCTCATGACCACGGCGGGGTTCCAGGAGGAGCGCGAGGCGGCGGGCAAGTGGACGCGCGCGCAACTCACGTCCGCGCAGCTGCCGGTGTATTTCGTCGGCGCGCGCGAGCACCTGGCGCTGCGCGCGGAGGCCGAGGCGAAGCTCGGCGCGGCATTCGATCTCAAGCAGTACCACGACCGCGTGCTGTCGTACGGCACACCGCCGGTGCGGTTCGCCCGTGAGCTGCTGCTGGAGCTTCCGATCGAGTAGTTAGATAGCCGGCGCCTGCGCCGGCGCGCTAGTGGCCGCGACTGCCCAGGCTGCGCGACACCGCCTGCGCCTTCGCCTTCACCTTCTTGAGCCAGGAGCGCGCCCAGGCGAACTCGATGCCGAGGATGCCGAGGCCCACCGGTATGACGATGAACGCGGGCCCGGGCAGCACGATGAGGCACACACCCACCGCCAGCACGGAGCCGCCGACGATTCCAATGGCTATGCGCTTGGCGACCTTGTACGTGCCGAAAAGGGGGTGCTGTTCGTCGAACACCAATAGAGACCTGATTGCGACGGCGGGCGGCATTCTACATGGACCCGCATGCGCACCCGGTGTTCCCGGCCGCGCCTCGAAAACCGCTACGAACCCAGGAAAATGCGGTAGACCGGATTGTTAGTTTCGTCGCTGTAGGAATAGTGCAGCACGTTCAGGTGATCGAGGAACTGCGCGGTGTCGGACGCGGGCACGTCGATGCCCGCGAGCACTCGGCCATAGTCGGAGCCGTGGTTGCGATAGTGGAACAGGGTGATGTTCCAGCGCGCGCCGATGGCCTGGAGGAATTTCAGCAGCGCGCCTTTGCGTTCCGGGAATTCGAATCGATAGAGTCGCTCATTGGCGACGTTGCCGTTCACGTGTCCGCCGACCATGTAGCGCACGTGCAGTTTCGCCATCTCGTTGTCGGTCATGTCGGTGACGCCGTATCCGGCGGCCTTCAACGACGCGCCGATCTCGTCGCGCTCTTCCCTGCCACGCGCCACCGCGAGTCCGACGAACAGCTGCGCGCGCTCTTTCGCGCCGTAGCGATAGTTGAATTCGGTGACCGCGCGCTGCCCGATGATGTCGCAGAACTGGAGGAAGCTGCCGGGCTGTTCCGGGATCTCCACCGCGAACAGCGCCTCGCGCGCCTGGCCGACGTCCGAGCGCTCGGCGACGTACCGCAGCACGTCGAAATTCATGTTCGCGCCGCTGTTGATGGCGACTATGCGTTTGCCCTGCCACGAGTTCAACGCGCAGTACTTCTTGATGCCCGCCACCGCGAGCGCTCCCGCGCCTTCGACGATGGAGCGTGTGTCCTCGAACACGTCCTGGATGCCGGCGCAGATCTCGTCGGTGTCGACCAGCACGATGTCGTCCACGTGCTCGCGGCACAGCCGGAAGGTCTCCTCGCCCACTTTGCGCACCGCGACGCCGTCCGCGAAGATGCCGACGCGCTCGAGCGTCACGCGTTTCTTGGCGCGCATGGAGTCGTGCATCGCGGCCGCGTCGACCGGCTCGACGCCGATGATCTTGAGCTTGGGGTTCAGGTACTTCGCGTAGATCGCGATGCCGGCGATGAGGCCGCCGCCGCCCACGGGCACGAAGATGGCGTCGATGTCGCCGCGCGATTGGCGCAGGATCTCCACGGCGATGGTGCCCTGCCCCGCGATCACGTCCGGATCGTCGAACGGATGCACGAAGGCGAGATTGCGCTCGCGCACGATGGCCTGCGCATGCTCGTAGGCGCTGTCGTAGTCGTCGCCGTGCAGCACCACTTCTCCGCCGAGGTCGCGCACCGCGCTCACCTTGATGTTCGGCGTGGTCTGCGGCATCACGATGACGGCGGGAATGCCGCGCCGCTTCGCCGCCAGCGCCACGCCCTGCGCGTGGTTGCCGGCGGAGGCGCAGATGACGCCGCGCCGCGCCACCGACTCCGACAGGTGCGCGATCTTGTTGTACGCCCCGCGCAGCTTGAACGAGAACACCGGCTGCAGGTCCTCGCGCTTGAACCAGATGGTGTTCCCGAGCCGGCGCGACAGGCGCGGCGCGGGCTCGAGCGGCGACTCGATGGCCACGTCGTAGACGCGCGCGCGGAGGATGCGTTCGATGTAGTTGTCGGACATGGGACGGTTAGCTTAACCGGCGCACTGCCCGCGGCAAGGGAAAATCGGCGGTCTTAGTTAGTCGCGGACCGAATAGCGGAATTGCGTCCGGCCGACCGTGAGCCGGTCCCCGTCCTTGAGCACCTGGCGGGTGACGCGCTTGCCGTTGACGAACACGCCGTTCGTGCTCTGCAGGTCCTCGATGGACGTGTGCACGGGACCGGCGAGCAGCACCGCGTGATAGCGGCTGATGTGCTTGGTGTCGAGCACCAGCTCGTTGTCGGAGCCGCGGCCGATGCGCGTGCGGCGCCCGAGCACGTGCACGAAATCGGTGTTGCCGTCGGTGCGGATCAGCACGCGGGCCGGGCCTTCGAGCGCCACTTCCTCGCTGGTTTGCGCCGTGCGGTCCGCCCCGACCGCGATGCGCTTCTCGAGATCGGCCTGCAGCTCGCGGATGCGGTTGTCGCGCTCGAGGATCGAGCGCTGGCTCTCGGCGATGACGGCGCGCCATTCCTCGACCGTGACGTTCGCTTCCTCGAGCTTGCCGGTCTTGTCACGCACCTCGTTTTCGAGGTTGCGGATGCTCTCCTCGGCCACCTGCAGGTCGTGGTTGCGGTCTTCGACGCAGGTTTGCAGGTCCTTGAGCGCCCGCTCGAGCTTGCGGACCTGCTCGTCGCGCACGGCGAGCTCGGCGCGCAGCGCGGGCACGTTGGCGTTGATCGACACCGTCGCGTCCTCGAGGCGCGCCTTGAGCGTCGACTCGCGCTGCTGTCGCGCGGCGAGGTCGGCCTCGAGCACGGCGATCTGCCGGTCGCGGCGCGTCACCGAGGCGCGCAGGTTCATGGCGTCGGTCTCGAGCGTTTCGGCGCGGCCGAGCGCGACCGCGAGCGCGGCCACTTTCTCGTTGAGCACCTTGTCCTGCAGGTCGAGATCGGATTGGAGCGTCGCGATGCGGTCGGCGCGCGCGAACAATTCGTCCTGGAGCGCGGATTCCTCCGCGTGGCGCACGCCGAGCTGCTCTTGCGCGCTGTGCAGCGCTTCGAGGTGGCTCTCGAGCTGCCGGCGAAGCTGCGCGGCTTCGGCGTTGGCGCGCGCCACGGCCGCTGCACGTTCCGCATCGGCGATGCGCGCGCGCTCCTGCAATTCTTCGATGCGCCGCTCGGCAGTGGCGAGCGCGCCGCGCAGCTCGCCGATGAGCGGCGGCGACGGCGGCACCGCGACGGGCGCGGGAGCCGCGTTCACCGCGACCTCGCGCGGCGCCGGCTCGGCCTTCGGGGCCGGCGCGGGCGCTGTCACGGGGACGGCGGTCTTGGCCTTGGCCGCCGCGGGCCTGGTGGCGGGGGCGCGAGCGGGCGACTTCAGCGGATTCTTGAGCTGCGGATACGCGGGCATTTCGTGCGTGCCGCTGAAGTCTGCGACCGAGATGTCGGCGGTGGATTCGAGGTCCACGGCCATGCGCAGCGTGGGGATGGCCTCGCCTTCGACTTTCAGGCCCGCCGGCAGGACCCACGTGTCGCTGTGGCCCGCGACATCGTCGAGAGTCGACTCGTATGCCGCCACATCCAGCACCGGCAATTCGGCCGTGGCTTCATGATCGACGTCCGGCGCGGACGTGTTCGTGTTCACGGGTGGCATCGAGGGCTATCCCCAGGTTCATTTTTGTGCGGGGATTCTAGTCCGCCGTCCGCGTGCCATGGATGAGGACTTTTCGCCGATCGTGGGAAATGCGAATGCGCTTCTCAGTTCTGTCAAATCAGGTGATCCGGGAGGCCCGCCCGCGGCCCGAAAAGCGTGCGAATCGCCCCGGCAGCGCGCGCCGGCGCGCCATTCTGGCCGGCCGCGTAGGAAGCCGCTGACCCGGCCGAACCGGGTCGGATCCCCACGCGGTGCGCGGCGGCAGCCCGCGAGCGTCGCGCTCCACCTGCCGCCGACGTCTTCCGATGCTCGTCGGCATTGGACCGCTTCCAGTAGTTCGATCCGTCGGCCCGGTGGTTGTTTGGGTTATCGTTGGCCCGATGAACATGGTAGTCACAGCGCCGCGGCTGCGCCGCGCGTACTTCGAGTGCCGGTATGGCCAGCTCCACGTACACAACGCCATTCCCGCGGGCGGCGGATTCGACGAGCAGACCACGCTCGTGTGCCTGCACGCCGCCCACAACACCGGCCGCGTGTTCCTCGAGATATCGAAAGTCCTGGGCCAGACGCGCTCGGTGTACAGCCTCGACCTGCCAGGCTGCGGCGAGTCCGACGCGCCGCCCAAACAACTGTCGATCGGCGCGTATGCCGAGGCGGTGTGCGATTTCCTGGATTCGATGCGGTTCCGGCAGGTGGACTTGTTAGGCACGCAGTCCGGCTCGGCCGTCGCGGCCGAAGTCGCGATCGCGAAGCCGAAGATCGTGCGCCGGGTGGCGATGGTGAGCGTGCCGGCGCTCGATGAGACCGAGCGCAAGTCGTATCGGGACCTGTCGGCGCCGGAGGGCCTGAGCCAGGGTGCGCTGTGGGCGCGCAACGCCATCGTCAACTGGAAGGCGCAGGAGCGGCTGCCGCTGCTCACACAACCGCTGCTGGTGCTGCGGCCGAAGGATTCGTTCTGGGAGGCCGGCGGCCGGGTGGCGAAACTCGCGCCGGGCGCAAAAGTGGTGGACCTGCCGGATCAGGACAAGCGGATCCTGGAAGCGCAGCCGGAGCTGGTGGCGAAGCAGCTCACGGCATTCCTGGCGTCTTGATGCGGATCCGGTAACGGACCAGCGTGCGGCCGTCCGTCGCGCGCATCGTGTCGATGCGGATGTCGTCGTCGCACAGTCTCGCGCGCACATCCTGGTTGGCGGCTTCCCATGCGCGGAAGCCCGCCTGCGCGTCGGCTTGCGCCGCCGGGGCCACGATCTGGATCCACTCGTCCACCGACTATGTCAACTGCGCGCCTGCACGAACGGCGCGGTGAGCGCGGACAGGCTGGACTTCTGCCGTCCCGCCGCGTCGAAGTTCGCCGGCTCCAGCCAGCGTAGATAGGCCTGTTTCAGGCCCGCGTTCCAATCGCGGTCGATGATGGCGAACCAGCAGGTGTCGCGGTTGCGGCCCTTGTTGACGATGGCCTGGCGAAACAGCCCCTCGTAGCTGAACCCGAAGCGCACCGCGGCCGCGCGCGACGGCAGGTTGCAGCTGTCGCACTTCCACTCGAAGCGCCGATACCCGAGCTCGAACACGTTCGCGGCGAATAGATAGATGGCCTCCGTGGCCGCGCGCGTGCGCGCGAGTCGCGGCGAGAAATAGATGTTGCCGATCTCGATCACGCCGTGCTTCGGCTCGATGCGCAGGTAGGTGGCCGAGCCCACCGCGTTGCCGCTCGCGGCATCGACGATGGCGTAGTGCTGCGGATCGCGCGAGTGCTCGGCATCCCGCATCCAGCGTTCGTACGCGGCCAGGTCCGCGAACGGCCCGTTGAACGAGTACGTCCAGCGCTCGCCGTTGACGTCCTCCCGCTGCGCCTCGTACAGCGCGCGCGCGTGGGTGGCGGCGTTCAGGGGCTCGAGCCGGCAGTAGCGCCCCGCGAGCACGGCATGCGGCGGAAACGGCGGCGCGCTCCAGGCGGGCAGGGCGAAGCCGATCGGCTGGCCGAATTCGTTGAATCGATGCGAATTGTCGGGAGTGGGTTTCATTGCGCGCGATTCTCGCACCGCCGCTGCGGCCGGACGAAGGGTCACTTCGGCGAAACGATGCAATACGGCTTGCGAGCCGAATTGGCGCCGCGACAGAATGACGGCCATTCGCGCGCACCGCGCGCACCAGAACCCCCGGGGAATCCATGCACCGTTCCATGCTCGCCACCGCGACGATGGCGATCGCGTTCGCCGTCACCGCCTGCACCTCCGCCCAGGCGCAAGCGCCCTCACAACCCGCGCCCGCGGACTCCGCCCGCGCGTTCAGCGCCGAGAAGATGTGGTCGCTGAAGCGGCTCGGCGATCCGTCGATCACGCCCGACGGCACACTGGCCGTCGTGCCCGTGACCACGTACGACATCAAGGAAAACAAGGGCCTCACGGATCTGTGGCTGGTGCCGGTGGCCGGCGGAGCCGCGCGCCAGCTCACGAGCGACAAGGCCAGCGACACGCAGGCCACGGTGAGCCCCGACGGCAAATGGGTGGCGTTCGTCTCCAAGCGCGGCGACGACAAGGAAGGCCAGCTCTATGTCATCGCGGTGGACGGTGGCGAGGCGCGGCGCGTGACCAACGTTCCGACGGGCGTCAGCGTGCCGAAGTGGTTCCCCGACAGCATGCGCATCGCCTTCGTGAGCGACGTGTGGCCGGATCTGGTGCGCTGGGAGGACCAGGCCGCGCGCAAGAAGGAACGCGAGGAATCCAAGATGACCGCGCGCGTGTGGTCGCAGGCGCCGATCTCCTACTTCGACCACTTCCTCGACGACACCGAGCCGCACCTGTACTCGGTGAGCCTCGACAACGGTGACCCGCTCGCGATCACCCGCATGTCGGGGTACCACCTCTCGAAGACCGACGTCGACGGCTATTCATACGACATCTCGCTCGACGGCCTCGAGGTGGCGTTCAGCGCGAATGTCGACAAGACCGGCATCGAAGGCAACTACGACGTGATCCTGCTCGCCACCTGCGGCTGCAAGCCGGCGCGCGACATCACGCCGGACAGCAAGGCCGACGACGGCACACCGCGCTACAGCCCGGACGGCAAGCGCCTGGCCTTCACGCAGCAGCGCACGGTCAAGTTCTACGCCGACCGCGCGCGACTCATGATGTACGACCGCGCGGCCGGCACCACCACGGGCCTCACGGAGAGCTGGGACCGCTCGGTGGATGGGCTGGTCTGGGAGCCCGGCTCGCGCACGTTGTTAGGCGCCATCGACGACGCCGGCACGCGCCGCGTCTATCGCCTGCGCCTCGACGGCGGGGCGCCGGCGCCGCTGACCAGGGCGTCGACGTTCGGCGGGCTGTCGCTGTCGCGCAATGGCAAGGCGCTGGTGGCCATCCGCCAAAGCTTCGCCGAGCCGCCGACGCTGGTGTCCGTCGATCCACGCAGCGGAGCGGCGACCAAGCTCACCACGTTCAACGACGAGACGCTGGCCGGCATCGACATGGGCCGCGTGGAGAGCGTCACGTACAAGGGCGCGAAGAACGACGACATCCAGATGTGGATCGTCTATCCACCCGGATTCGACCCTGCGAAGAAGTACCCGTACCTCATGCTGCTGCACGGCGGGCCGCACAATGCCATCACCGACGCGACGCAGTGGCGCTGGAACGCAGAAGTGTTCGCGAGCTGGGGCTACGTCGTGACCTGGCACAACTTCCACGGCTCGAGCGGCTTCGGCAACGACTTCGCGGATTCCATCAACCCGGACTGGGTGACGCTGCCCTACGAGGACACCATCAAGGGCGCCAACGTGATGCTGGCGAAGCCGTTCATCGACGGCGGGCGCGCGGTGGCGGCGGGCGCGAGCTACGGCGGCTACCTGGCCACCGTGCTGCTCGGGCGCGAGCATCCGTTCAAGGCACTGGTGGCGCACGCGGCGGTGTACAACCTGTACACGCAGCAGGGCTCGGACTACGGCGCCGAGAAAGAGCGGTTCTTCGACTTCTGGGACAAGCCCGAGGAGTTCGGCAGGTATTCGCCGCACACCCAGGCGGGCAGGTTCAAGACACCCACGCTCATCATCCACAACCAGCTCGACCTGCGCGTTCCGGTCAATCACGGCATCGAGCTGTTCAACACGCTGCAGAAGCGCGGCGTGCCCTCGAAGCTGGTGTATTTCCCCGATGAGAACCACTGGGTGCTGAAAGCACAGAACTCGCTGTTCTGGTACCGGACCGTGCGCGACTGGATCGCCACGTATGCGCCGCCGGGCGCGCGCTAGGGAGACGAACATGAAACGCCGCACACTGCTGTCGCTGGCCGCGGCCGGCACGCTGACCGCGCTCACACCGGCCTGGGCCGCGAAGCAGCCGAAGAAGGCGGCCAGGCCGCTCAAGATCCTCATCCTCGGCGGCACGCGCTTCATCGGGCTGCACATGACCGCGCTCGCGCTCGAGCGCGGTCACACGCTCACGTTTTTCAATCGCGGCAAGACGAACGCCGACAAGTTTCCCGAGATCGAGCGCATCAGGGGCGATCGTACCGGCGACATCGAGGGGTTGAAGGGTCGGAAATGGGACGTGGTGGTCGACAACTCGGGCTATGTGCCACGCTTCGTGCGCAACTCGGCCGAACTGCTGGCGCCCAACGTCGGGCAGTACGTATTCATCTCGTCGATTTCCGTGTATCCGAATTTCGCGCAGCCGCGCGATGAGTCCTCGGCCGTGGGCAAGCTCGCCGACGAGACCATCGAGAAGGTGGACGGCGACACCTACGGACCGTTGAAGGCGCTGTGCGAGCAGGCCGTGGAGAAGGCCCTGCCGGGCCGCACGACGGTGATCCGACCAGGCCTCATCGTGGGGCCGGACGACAACAGCGACCGCTTCACCTACTGGCCCGCGCGCGCGGCGCGCGGCGGCGAGTTCATCGCGCCGGGCGCGCCCGGCGATCCGTTCCAGATCATCGACGCGCGCGACCTGGCGGCGTTCACGCTGGCGGCCGTGGAGGACAACGTGACCGGCGTGTACAACGCCGTCAGCAACGTCAACGAGTTCAAGTTCGGCGAGCTCACCGACGCCTGCATCGCGGCGGCGAAGCGCCAGGCCAGGCCGGCCGACCCGCCGCGCGCCACCTATCTACCGGCCGAGTTCCTGGAGGAGCAGCAGGTGGCGCCGTGGAGCGAGATGCCCGCGTGGCTGCCGGCCAAGGGCGACGAGGCCGCGTTCGCGGCCACCAGCAACAAGGCCGCGCGCGCCATGGGGCTCACCATCACGCCGCTGAAGAAAACCGTCGAGGACACGCTGGCCTGGCACCTCACGCGTCCCGCCGCGGAGCGCGACCAGCTCAAGGCCGGCATCGCGCCGGAGAAAGAGGCGCAGGTGCTCGCAACCTGGAAGTTGAAGTCCGGCGCCCGGGCCGGCTGATTCGGTTGCGAGCGGTGGCTCTCTAGAGCGGCCCGAACGCCTTCGCATCCGCGATGTCGTAGACGTCGACGTGCTGCCCGCGTCTCACCACGCGCCGCCCGAGCTTCGGGAATTCGGCCACCTCGAACTCGCGGTTCTCCCCGCCCGATAGATAGACCAGCTCCGCGGGCCCCGGATTGCGCATGAGGTGCGCCACCGACGGCGCCGGAAAGCCGATGAAGTCGCCGGCCGTCACCGCGTACTCGACGTCGTCGATGAGCGCGACGGCGCTGCCCGACAGCACGTAGATCCACTCTTCTTCGCAGTAATGCGAGTGGTAGACGTACGACTCCTTGCCGGGCGGCACCCGGATGAAATTCACGCCGGTGCGCTTCAAGCCGACACTGCGCGCGAGCTGCATGCCGTGCATCTCGGAATGCGGATTCCACGGGTGGGAGAACTGCTGGGTGTGCGCGGTGACGTCCGCGGCGCGCACGATGTTGAGGCTGGGCTTGTCCATGCGCGCACCTTACGACATTCCTCAGGGAATTTCCCAGTTCACCCCTAACAAGATGTAGCGCGGGAAGGTGCTGGTGAAATCGCGGTCGAGCTGCCATTCGCCGCCGGTATCGCGCAGCGCGTAGCGCGTGCAGCACGGCGCCTGGCGGTTGGTCGCGTTGCCCATGTCCGCGTAGAAATGCAGCGCGCTGGCGCGCAGCGGCAGCGTCCACGTGGCGCGCAGGTCGAGGGAGAACAGCGCCGGGTAGCTGGAGGAATTGCGCGGCGCGAGCTCGAGGGCGCCGGTGGCCGCGTCGACGACGGTCAGGGAGTTGCGCCGCCAGCCGCTGCGCCATTGCACGGTGCTCGAGAGCTGCCAGGGACGGCGCGTCCAGGACAGCCCGGCGTTGATGGCATTGCGTTGATCCCAGGTACGCGCCACGTTGCGGCCGGGGAATTCATCCAGCGACTCGGTCCAGCTGTAGGCCGCCCAGCCGGCCCAGCGCTCGGCCGGTTGCCAGCGCACCGTGGTCTCCACGCCGTCGGTGCGCGATCCGAGCGGTGCGACCCGCACCCGGTCGACCTCGAGCTCCGGCAGGCCGACGAGCGAATCGAGCAGGTTCTCGTAGATGGGCAGCGCCTCGGTGATGCGCTTCTGGAAGCCCTCGACGCGCACCGACCAGTCGCGCCCGAACTGGCGCTCGACGCTGAGCACCGCCTGGTCGCCGCGCTGCACGCGGTGGAAGAAGCCCTCGTCGTCCTGGATCTGCAGTTCGTCCGGCCGCTCCGCCTGGTAGGCGCGTCCCAGCGCGGCGCGCACGCGCCACGAGCCGCCCGGGCGGTAGTCGAGCAGCAGCCGCGGCGAGAACTGGTCGTCGTCGAAGCCATCGTAGTGCTGCGTGTCCCAGCGCGCGCCCGCGCTCAAGGTCAGCGCGTCGGACCACTGCCAGGCGTATTGCAGGTAGGCGGCGTATGCGTCACCGCCGACATCGAGCGTGCGCGCGACGTCGAAGGCCGCGGGCCGCCCGAACGCCGCGGCGAAACGCGGCTCGAACGTGGCGTCGCCGCGGTATTCGTACTCGGAGGCATAGTGCTGCGCCTCGATGCCGGCGGTGAGCTGCGAACGCCCGGGAGCGCGCGTCACCTCGGCCCGCGCGGTGGTGGTGTCGTGGCGCCGCACGTCGTCGACGCTGCCGGCTGCATTGTCGCGCGCGATGGATCCGCGGCGCGTCGTGTGTCGCTCGGTGTGCGACAGGGCCGCGTTCAACGTCCAGCGCTCGGCGAGCGGGAATTCGCCGCGCAGCCAGCCGGTGGCGTCGCGGTAGCTGGCGCGGGCGACCTCCGCGCCGGCGCCGGCGTTGAAGTCGAGCGAGTCGTCGAGCAGCATCCAGCCGGCCGTGGCCCGGCCGCGGGCGCCGACCGGCACCTGCACGCGCGCCAGCGCATCGGTGAAGTCCGGATCCCCGACGCGCTGATCGAGCTCGTCGAGCACCAGGCCGAGCGTGCTGGTGCGCGCCGAGCCCAGCCATTCGATGCCGCGCGAATCGGAACGGCCGCTCGCCACCGCCGAGACGTACAGCGGCGAGAGACCGAAGATCCACGTGTCGTCGCCATCGGCGGCGCGCGGCACGATGTCGAGCGCGCCCGACAGCCGGTCGCCGAAGCGCGCAGGCAGCACGCCGCTGTAGAAATCGAGGCTGCCGATCACCGCGGGGTCGAGCACGCCTAACAAGCCCTGGAAGTCCTTGAAGTGGAACGGCTCGAACAGCGGGATGCCGTCGTAATACACCGCGAGCTCGTTCTGCCGGCCGCCGCGCACGTAGGGCCGCGAGGACACGCCATTGGTGGCCGTGCCGGGCAGGTACTTGGTGACGCGCAGCACGTCCTGGTCGAGGCCCGGCAGCGCCTCGATGTCGGCGCGCGTGAGCTCGGCGCCGTCCGCGCGCTGCTGGGCGCTGACGCGATAGCGGCTGGCATACACCGCGACTTCCTGCAGCTCGTCATCCGTGTGGGCGATGGGCACGGCGGCGGGCGCGGCCGGTTCCTTCGCAGCGCGCACGACGGCGAAGACTCCGGCACGCACCGGCTGCAGCGCGAGGCCATGCTGCGCGAGCAGCCGGCGCGCCACGTCCTCCGGCGCTCCACGCGCGGGCACATCGAGCACCCGCAGCTCGGGTGTCACGAGCACCGTCGAGTAGATGAGCGTGAGGCCGCTGCGCTCGAGCTCGGCGAGCGCCGCCGACAGCGGTTCACCCGCGGACAGGCCGAACGCGGCGCGCATGGCGAGCAGCGCGACGCCCGCGAACGGCAGCATGCGGCGGGTACGCGTGGTTTCAGCCGCCTGGCGCGGAGGGTTTTCCAATGATCACTTTCGCGCCCTCGCGGTGCCAGGCGAGATCGGCAGTTGCGAGCACATAGCCCAGGGCCTCGATGGGTTTCAGATTCTCGATCGAGCCCTTGAGCCGCACCTGCGCGAAGTGTCCCGCGTCGACACCCTCGCTGTAAACCAGTGTGATCCCGGATTCCCGGTGGAACCACGCCAGGAACTGCGCGAGCGTCGCGCCCTCCAGGCGGAACGTACTGGGCAGCGCGGCTATCCACTCGAAGCGCGCATCGCCGGCGGCGAGCTCGCCCGTGAACGGTTCGGAATTGCCGTCGCGCCGCAGCAGCCAGTGACCGGCCTCGGTGATCGCGCTGGATTTGCCCGTGATGAGCTGCGCACGTCCTTCGCGTACTGCCAGCTCCACTTCACCGCGCCCGGCGCGCACCAGGTACTGCGTGCCGAGATGCGTCACCGAGCCCTGGGGCGTGATCACGCGCAACGGCGCGTGCGCGCCGGGCGTCGCATCGACGAAGACGGTGCCCACCGACAGCTCGAGCTCGTCCGGCGCGGAGAGACGCGCCCGCGTGCCGGCCGCGAGACGCACCGAGAGCTGCGGTGAGATTCGCAGCAGCACTCCGCCGCCGCTCGCCACGGAGAGGGTTTGTCCTTCGGCCACGCCCATGCCGGCGGCCAGAGGACCGCTGCCGTCGTACCAGCGCGGCCCGCGTGTCTCGACGCCGCCGTCCAGCGCCTCGACCTGCGCCACGACCGGCACGGGCCGCGCGGACATCCACGTCGCGCCCGCCAGCGCCAGCGCCGCGATGCCCGCAGCGATGGCCCAGCGCGGCGGGCCGCGGCGCG